>NZ_CP019419.1:1555833-1911666 GCF_001975665.1 Polaribacter reichenbachii
TTTAATAAAAGCAATGCGTCATTACGATTATACTGTAAATGTAAAATGGGTAATGGCTCATTACAACGCAGCAAGTAAATATATTGGTGGTAGCGATTCTGAGCTAAAAGCTACAGGAGGAAGTAATTGGCGTAAATATATGCACCCTAAATATCAACGAAGAATCTTTTATCCGTATTTATGGAGTAAAGAAGAGTTAGAAAATTGGGGAACTTTTTAAAAAGAGATTTATTTTAATTTTGTTGGTAATCAGTAATCTAAAGAAATCGTTAAAAACGCATTTACAAATTGTTAGTAATTTGCTTTTTTTAATTTTGGAACGGTAATTGTCATTACTTTTTTATATGTTTGATTTATATGAAAAAGTATATTCTTTTATTATTCGTTTTATTTTTTACCTCAATAGCTTTTTGTCAACAAAAACCGGTCGCTTTTAAAAGTGGAGAATGGTTGCGTTATAAAATGAGTTATAGTGGGTTTCTAAGAGCAGGGTCGGCAATTTTAGAAGTTAAAGAAACAGATTATAATGGTAAAAAAGTATTTCATACTAAAGGTACAGGTTGGACTTCTGGAATGATTAAATGGTTTTTTGAAGTAGATGATAAGTACGAATCTTATTTTGATAAAGATTCTGTAAAACCTTATTTATTTAAAAGAAAAATAAACGAAGGAGGTTATAAAAAACATAGAATAACAGCATTTAACTACGATTATAATACAGCATACATTCAAGATTTTACTTTGCAAACAGATACGTCTGTTGTTTTTTCTAAAGTACAAGATATGTTGTCTTCGTTTTATTTTTTGAGAAACCAAGATGTGTCAAAATTAAAAAAAGGAGATGAAATTAAGTTGGATATGTTTATGGATTCGCAAATCTATCCTTTTAAACTTCGATTTTTAGGTAAAGAAACTTTAAGAACAAAATTCGGAAAGGTAAAAACATTAATTTTTAGACCATTAGTACAATCTGGTAGGGTTTTTAAAGCGCAAGAAAGTGTAACTATTTGGATTACTGATGATTTTAATAAAATACCTATTAAAATGAAAGCAGATTTGGCTGTAGGATCTTTAAGGGCAGAATTAGAACAATATAAAGGTTTGGCAAATACTTTTGGAAAATCGGAATAGAAAAGTTACCTTATTTTAATTAGCAAACCATTCTTTTTCCATTTTCTTTTTTCTCTTTTTGTCATTTCTAATTCAATAATTGAATCGTCAAAACCACCAGAATAAAAAGTGTTTGGTTCAAGTTTTGTACTATTACCATCTAAAATTTGAAAGTGAGGATTTATGTAAGAATACAAATGTGTTTTATTTTGTAAATTTTCGTTTTCCCTTTGGTTAAAATCATAATTCAATATTTTTTTATCTAAATAGTAAATTGATAATCTAACTTGACTATTTTCTTCAGAATCGTAAGAACCAGCAAGTGCAATAGGAGCAGAAGGGTAAACAATGTCGCCAACTTTAACCATAATGCTATTTTCTTTTAAGACACTGTAATTAGCTATAGTGCCATCTTTATGCTCAATTTTAATAGAATTAGAATTAGATCTGTAGCCATATTTTTTTGTTTTGTCTGATTTTGCTTCATCAGAAACACTAATTACAATTCCTTTTCTTATTGCAAGAATAGTATCATTAGGTTTCATTAAAAATTGCCAGGATTTCCAGTTTTTGGGTGCTGCATTACCGAATTTTTTTCCTAAAAAATTTAGATTACGAACTTTAACTTTTTTGTTTTTTTTAAAAGGTAAAATATATTTGAAAGTTTCGTCTGGTTTTGCTTTTACATTACCATAAAACATTCTAGATCTATAAGAAAAACTAATACCTCCACTACTATTTAATGGTTTAAGCGTGTATATTTGACCACCATAACCTTCTACAGTTCTCTTAATTACATTTGCAGAAGCATTCTCTAAACGTGTAAAAGTTAATATTACTAAAACACTGCCAGGAATATCAGAAGAATAATTAAATGTTATGGATTTATCATCGTTTCTTTTGTAGTTAATACTTCTCTTATAATTTTGAGAAAAAATTAAATTAACACATAAAAAACAAAGAATACTAAAGCTTATTTTTCTTGATATCATTTTTAACAATTTTTTTACTAAAATAATAAAAATCGTTTTCGGAAGTTATCATTTTAGATTGAAAAGAAATCATTTTTATTTGTACTTTTGATTCCTATCTAAAACAGCACATTTTTCTTGAAAAAAGTATTTATCCTTTTCGCCCTTATTATAGCATTTTTATCTTGTAAAAAAGAGGAAGTAAAACCAGTTCTAATTGTAAAAGAAGAACCAAAACCAGATATTAAATTTGGTTATAATGTAGATGATTATAAGGTGATTCATGATACGATTAAAAGTGGAGAAAGTTTTGGGATAATTTTAGACAGGCACCATGTAATGTATCCTAAAATTAATCAAATTGCTGCTGTTGTTAAAGATACTTTCGATGTAAGAAGAGTAAGAGCGGGTAAACCATATACAATTTTAGCAAGTAAGGATTCTACAGAAAAAGCACAAGTTTTTATTTATAAGCACGATAAAATAAATGCTACAATTCTAGATTTTAAAGATTCTTTAATTACTGCAAAACAATATCAAAAGCCAATTAAAATAGTAGAAAAAGTAGCTAATGGTGTAATCAATGCTAATTTTACTTATTCTATGGATAGTTTAGGGTTAAAACCTAATTTAACTTATAAAGTTGCAGATATTTACGCTTGGACCTTAGATTTCTTACGTCTTCAAAAAGGGGATAAATTCAAAATAGTTTACGAAGAAAAATTTATTGATGATACTACTTTTGCGGGTTATGGTAAAGTAAAATCAGCAGTTTTTAATCATAATGGAAGAGATTTATATGCTTTTCGTTTTTTGGCAGATTCTACTTTAAATATTCATGAATACTATGATGAAAATGCTAAGATGTTAAGGAGTCAGTTTTTAAAATCTCCAATCAAATTTCAGTACAGAATATCATCAAGATATAATTTAAGACGAAGAATTGCATATTATGGCAACAAGATTAAACCTCATAAAGGTACAGATTTTGCTGCAAAAATAGGTACGCCAATTATTGCTACAGCCAGTGGTACAGTTGTAGAATCTACAAGAAGAGGTGGTAATGGAAAGTTTGTAAAAATAAAACATAACAGTACATATTCTACTCAATATTTACATATGAGCAGGCAAGCTGTAAAAAAAGGACAATATGTAAAACAAGGAGATGTAATTGGTTATGTGGGTATGACAGGAAATACTGGTGGCCCTCACGTTTGCTACCGTTTTTGGAAATTTGGTAAACAAGTTGATCCTTTAAGAGAAAAATTACCAGCAGCAGAACCTATGAAAAAAGAGGTAAAACCTGCCTTTTTTGATTACATAAAAACATTAAAATATCAATTAGATTATCAAAGGGTTCCTGCAGAAGAACCAGAAGTAGTTAAAGAAATAATAGCACAAAATTAAAAAAATGGCTTTACCAAACAATAATCCAACAAAAACAGCTGCGTGGCAAAAACTTACAAATCATTTTAATGATATTAATAACATCACCATAAAAGATTTGTATAAAGATGAAAATAGAGTTTCAGATTTTACTTTAGAATTTAATGATTTATGTGTAGATTTTTCTAAGAATCGAATTACTAAAGAAACTATTGATTTATTAGTAGAATTGGCAAAAGAAGTTGGTTTAAAAGAAGCAATTGAATGTCAGTTTAATGGTGAGGTAATTAATGTTACAGAAGGTAGAGCTGTTATGCACACTGCATTAAGAAGTACTTCTGATGAACCAGTTTTGGTTGATGGTAAAAATATTAAACCTCAAATACAAACCGCTTTAAGAAAAATTAAAAGTTTTTCTAACAAAGTAATTTCTGGAAAATGGAAAGGTTATACAGGTAAATCAATTACAGATGTTGTAAATATTGGTATTGGAGGTTCTGATTTAGGTCCAGATATGATTGTAGAGTCTTTAAAATTCTATAAAAATCAATTAAATACACATTTTGTATCGAATGTAGATGGAGATCACGTATCAGAAATTATAAAAAACTTAAATCCAGAAACTACGCTGTTTGTTATTGTATCTAAAACATTTACAACACAAGAAACAATATCAAACGCAGAAACCATTAAAAACTGGTTTTTAAAATCTGCTACTATTTTTGATATTCCTAAACATTTCGTAGCAGTTTCTACAAATTTAGAAGCTGTAGATAGTTTTGGAATCGATAAAAATAATGTTTTCCCAATGTGGAACTGGGTTGGTGGTCGTTTTTCTTTATGGTCTGCAGTAGGTTTATCAATTAGTTTATCAGTCGGTTTTGATAATTATAGAGCTTTATTAGATGGTGCAGAAGAAATGGATATTCATTTTAGAAATGAAGAATTTGAGAATAATATTCCTGTAATTTTAGCATTAATCAGCATTTGGTATAACAACTTTTACTTAGCAGAAACTGAAGCTGTTTTACCTTATTCACAATATTTAAAGAAACTTCCAGATTATTTACAACAAGCAATTATGGAAAGTAATGGTAAAGGTGTAGATAGAAATGGAGATAAAATAGATTACCAAACAGGTACAATTGTTTGGGGTAGTACAGGTACAAATATGCAACACGCATTTATGCAATTGGTACATCAAGGAACAAAGTTAATTCCTGCAGATTTTATCGGTTATAAAGAATCATTATATGGTTTAAAAGATCATCATAAAAAATTAATGGCAAATTATTATGGACAAATGGAAGCTTTGGCTTTTGGTAAAACAAAAGAAGAAGTTCATTTAGAATTGCAATTTTCTGGTGATGAAGATAAAATTAATACATTACTACCTTTTAAAGTTTTTGAAGGTAACAGACCAAGTAACGCAATACTTTTTGATAAACTTACACCAAAATCTTTAGGAAAGTTAGTTGCGCTTTATGAACACAAAATTTACACCCAAGGAATTTTATGGAATATCTATAGTTATGACCAGTTTGGAGTTGAATTGGGTAAGGAATTAGCTAAAAAACTTTTATCTAAACAATAATTGGGGTTATTTTTAAGATTTTAGTATTTTTTTAACATAAAAAAATAACAATCCTTAATAATTATAAAAACGATTAAGATGCTAAATATTAGTGTCTTAATCGTTTTTTTGTGATGAAATAATACCTTAAATTTGTGTTAAATGTTAATATTAATTTAACATTAGACTGCAAAGAAAAACACAATTTTGCAAAACATTTAATAAACAAATTAAACAATGAGAAATTTTAAAAACTTATTATTTGTAGCTTTACTTTTGGTGTCGGCTACAGTTTTAGGACAAACTAAAATTACAGGGGTAATTGTGGATGAAACAAATCAACCTTTACCTGGAGCAAGTGTCTTAGAGAAAGGCACAACTAATGGAGTATCTACAGATTTTGATGGTAATTTTACATTAAATACTAAATCTGATGCTGGTACTCTAGTAATCTCTTTTATAGGTTACAAAACTAAAGAAGTTCCTTTTACTTCAGCTAAAACTCAGTTAGGTAATATTAAATTAGCAGAAGATGCTGTTTTAGATGAAATTGTTTTAACAGCTACATCTTTTGCAATAGACAGAAAAACACCAGTTGCTGTTTCTACTATTAAAGCAGCTGATATTGAAAGAAAGTTAGGGTCTCAAGAATTTCCAGAGGTTTTAAAATCTACTCCAGGGGTTTATGCTACTAAATCTGGTGGTGGTTTTGGAGATGGTCGTATTAACTTACGTGGTTTTAATTCTGTAAACGTTGCTGTAATGATTAACGGAGTTCCTGTAAATGATATGGAAAACGGAGCTGTTTATTGGTCTAACTGGGCTGGGTTATCAGATGTAACTTCTGCAATGCAAGTTCAAAGGGGTTTAGGAGCATCTAAAGTTGCTGTGCCATCTATTGGAGGTACAATTAATATTTTATCTAAAACTTCTGATGTAGAAAAAGGTGGTAGTATTATTGCTTCTACAGGTAATGATGGTTATCAAAAATCTGGATTTACTTTATCTACAGGTTTAATGGATAATGGATTAGCTGCAACTGTATCTTTTGCAAAAATTGAAGGAGAAGGTTATATTGATGGTACTGAATTTAAAGGATACAATTACTTTGTAAATTTATCTAAAGAATTAAATGAAAATCATAAATTATCATTAACTTCTGCACCACAAAGACATGGTCAAAGACAAAACAGAAGTACTATAGAAACTTATAGAAATGCTGAGTCTGGTAATAAATTTAATCCAGATTGGGGTTACAAAAATGGTCAAGTAACTCATATAGAAGATAACTTCTACCACAAATCTCAAACTTCTTTAAACCACTATTGGACGATTAGTGATAAAACTTCTTTATCAACAGCAGCTTACGTTTCTTTCGGTTCAGGAGGAGGTGGTGGTACTGCTGGAGATAACACTAGTTTATTTAATGTAAGACTAGGAGGAGATGATCAACCAGTAGATTTAGATAATATTGTAGAAATAAACCAAGCTAACGGAGCTAATGGTTCTGAAGCTATTTTAAGAGCTTCTTATAACGATCACGAATGGTATGGTGTTTTATCTACATTTAAAACAGAACTTTCAGATAGATTTAACTTAGTAGCAGGTTTAGATTGGAGAACTTATACAGGTAAACATTATAGAAAAGTAACTGATTTATTAGGAGGACAATACTTTTTAGATGATTCAAATATTAATAATTCTAATGCTGCATTACAAGTAGGTGATAAATTTTCTTACAATAATGATGGTAATGTTGGTTGGTTAGGTTTCTTTGGTCAATTAGAATATGATGCAGATAGCTTTAATGCTTTTGTTTCTACATCTTTCCAAAATACTTCTTACCAAAGAGTAGATTATTTTCAATATACTCCAGACAGTGATTTAAGAACTTCAGATAAGTATAATTTTCAAGGCTACAGTATTAAAGGTGGGGCTAATTACAACTTAGATGACCAGAATAATGTTTTTGTAAACGTAGGTTATTTTGAAAGACCTGCAGATTTTGATGCAGTTTTCACAAATTTTAATAATGTAGATATTAACGAAAATGCAGAAAATCAAAAGATTTTTAGTGTAGAATTAGGCTATGGTTTAAGAAGTGAAAAATTTGCTGCAAACGTAAACTTATATAGAACGAAATGGAGTGATAGAACTTTTACAGAAACTGTACCTAGTTTTGTTGCTGGTCAAGATGATTTTACAGCAAATATTTTAGGGGTAGATGCAATACACCAAGGTGTTGAGTTTGATTTTAATTATAGACCTTCTGATAAATTAAGTATTACAGGTATGTTATCTTTAGGAGATTGGAAATGGGATAATGACATCTTAGATACTGCGATATTTGATGGAGACCAAAATCAAGTTGCAACTGTAGATTTATTAATTAAAGACTTAAAAGTTGCAGATGCTGCACAAACTACAGCAGCATTAGGATTATTATATAAATTTTGGGATAAAACAAGTATAACTGTAGATTATAACTATTTTGCTAATCTTTATGCAGATTTTAATGTTTTAGGAAGTGCAAACTTTACTGAAACAGGAGATGTTAAAGAAGAAAGTGAAAGAATCGATAATACTTGGAAAGCACCAAATTATAGTACTTTTGATGCAAGTTTACGTCATGGTTTTAAACTAGGTAACTTCGATACTACAGTAACTGTTCGTGTTAATAATATTTTTGACACAGAATATATTGCTGATGCTACAGATGGAGATGATCCATTAGTGTACTTTGGTTTTGGAAGAACTTATAATTTAGGTCTTAAAATTAATTTTTAAAAATTAAAAAAATGAAAAAAATATTTTATTCTATAGCAATACTTTCATTGTTATTTACAGGGTGTGAAAACCCAATGGAAGACATTTATGAAGAAATAGATGCCAACCCAACAGCAATTGTAGGAGACGTAACTTATACGGTTACTGATGAAGATTATGAAGCTTTCGAATTAACTTATGGAAGCTTTAACTCAGAAGATGAAGCAAAAGAATTATTACCAGATTTTTTAGCAGAAAAATACCCAGTTTGGGGAAAAGGTTCCTCTGCATTAGTTGAGTATAAATTATACATAGGTAATGCTGAAGGTATTAGCGATTATACATATTCTGATGAATACTCTTTAGAACTTACAGATTATCCATCATTTACAACAGACAATGCAGTAGCTTTTTATGAAAGCGAAAATGCTGGAGATTTTATACCTACTACTTTAGAAGATAACTTTACAACTGCTGAAGAAGGAGATGTTGTATTAGCTAAATATAGCCAATATGTTGGTGAAACTGTAATTGGAATTACAGAATTCTATACTGCAGATTTTGCAGGTGAAAAATCTTTGTTAGATTATGAAGCTGTTAGTGTTAGTGGAGATCAAACATGGGTGGCTACTCAATATGGGATAGAAGTAACAGGTTATGATAGTGGAGAACGATATGAAAATGAAGATTGGTTAATTTCAACAGGTATTGATTTATCTAGTTTCCCAAATTCAACTTTGCAAGTTAATCAAACTTTTAATTATGGAGATCCTTCAGGGTTTAGTGTTTTAATCTCAACGGATTATACAGACAATATTTCAACGGCAACTTGGGATGTTATTGATTTAGTTAACGTGCCAGACGGAAGTACTTGGGATGATATAGTATCTGAAGAGTATAGTTTAGCTGCATATAATGGAGAAACTATCAATATTGCATTTAAATATACATCTACAGGTTCTGAAACTGAAACAGGTACTTATCAATTAAATTATGTTTCTTTAAAAGCTTCAGGTGTAGAAGGAAAAATAGAAAGTGTATCAGAATTCTATACCTTTGATGGTTCTTCTTGGGAATTATCTGAAGGTGTTTACTATTTAAGCGATGCTGATTTTGATTCTATGGGAGAAGGTGACGATCAACCAGGTGAATACAATAACTTTGGTAGTTCTATTTCTCCAGATGATTATTTACCAACTTTCTTAGGTATCAAATACCCTTATGCTAAAGAAGGTGATGTTTTAGATGTAATTTATAAGTATTACTCAAGTTCATCAGGTGCTCAATTAAGAGGTAATCTTTATACCTATACTTCTGGTGTTTGGACAGGTTATGAATCTACAATAGTAACTACTTTACAATTAGGTCATGATGGTACAACTTGGGTGCCAGATAATACTATTAAATATGAGTTAACAGGTGCAGATTATACGCTAATTGCAGACACTTATAGAGATGTTGCAGGTTATTCTAGTGCTGTCGGTAACTTAGAAAACTATGGTAATATCAGTACATTTAATTGGGATGATGATCAAATTGATGCAGCTATTAACACGGTTATAGAAGCACGTTACCCAGGTTTAGCAGAAGATCAAAAATTTGCGATAACTATTTATGTATATGATGGTTCTTCTCATAACATTACAATCAATTATATTTTAAAAGATGGTGTTTACGTAAGAAACGACTAATTCTTTAATTATAAATATTTTAAAACCACCTCATCAGAGGTGGTTTTTTTATACATAAAATTGTAACTTTACGGCATCAAACGATACTTATTATGATGAAAAATGTTCACTCTTATTGGGCTTATTTAGTGTTACTTATTTTAATTTTTGCGGTTGTAAACGCAATAATTGGTTTAGTACAAAAAAAACAATTTACAGATAAAGATTTACGAATTGGGTTATTTGGCTTAATTGTTTCTCATATTCAATTACTAATAGGTTTAGGTTGGTATTTTATGTCTCCTTGGTATATCGCTTTAAAAGATAATGCAAGTGAGGTTATGGCAGACAAAGCAGTAAGATTACTAGCTGTAGAACACCCTATAATGATGATTATTGCAATTGTTTTAATTACTATTGGTTGGTCTAAACACAAGAAAAAAACAGAAGATTCTGCAAAATTTAAAACATTTGCCATTTTTTATGGTTTGGCATTATTACTAATCCTTTCAAGAATTCCTTGGAGTAACTGGATATAATTAATGAAAATTTTAAGTTATTTTCTATCATCAATATTTGCTGCAGTATTCTTTTTACTATTGCTTATTTTTCATCCTATACAATGGTTAGGTTTAAAATTAGGTGGATCTAATGGCCATCAAAGTGTAGTAGATATTATGAACTGGTTTTTAGTAAAAAGTTTACTAATATTAGGAGTGCCAGTAAAAATTAAGAATGATTATGATATACCTGTTGGTAAAACCATCATTTTTGTATCTAATCATCAAAGTATGTTTGATATTTCGCCAATAATTTGGTATTTTAGAAAACATATTCCAAAATTTGTATCAAAAAAGGAACTAAGCAAAGGCATACCAAGTATTTCATTTAATTTAAGAAATGGTGGTGCAGCGTTAATTGATAGAAAAGATCCGAAACAAGCGATTACAGAATTGATTAATTTTTCAAAAAAAATCAATAAAAATAAATGGTCTGCAACAATTTTTCCAGAAGGTACAAGAAGTAAAACAGGCAAGCCTAAAAAGTTTGCACCAAATGGCTTAAATATACTTACAAAGTATAACAAAGAAGGCTATGTTGTACCATTAACAATTAATAATTCTTGGAAAGTTTTTAAGTACGGAAAATTTCCATTAGGTATAGGAAGCCCGATTATAATTACAGTGCACGAGCCTATAAAAATAGATGCAATGCCATTTAAAGAATTATTAGAAAAAACTGAAGCTGTTATTACAGCTCATATAAAATAAAATTATGTCTATAAAAAACGTAAGAAAAGAAGTGATGCTAACTTTAGAACAAAAGATGCAGAGCTTTATGGAAACCTATTTAATACCTGCCGAAAAAATTTGGCAGCCTACAGATTTTTTACCTAATTCTCAGAGCGATTCTTTTATAACAGAAGTAGAAGAAATTAGAGAAATATCTAAAGAATTACATGACGATTTTTGGGTAGTTTTAGTAGGTGATACTATTACAGAAGAAGCGTTGCCAACCTACGAATCTTGGTTATTAGATTTAGATGGCGTTTGTCAAGACCCAGATAATAGCTGGGCAAAATGGGTTAGAACTTGGACCGCAGAAGAAAACAGACATGGAGATGTTTTAAATAAATATCTGTATTTATCAGGACGTGTAAATATGCGCGAAGTAGAAATTTCTACACAGCATTTAATTGCAGATGGTTTTGATATTGGTACATCTACAGATCCATATAAAAACTTTGTGTACACTACATTTCAAGAATTAGCAACCTATGTTTCTCACAACAATGTAGCTAAAATTGCACGTAAAAAAGGACACAAAGCATTGGCTAAAATGTCCAAAATTATTGCTGGAGACGAAATGCGTCATCACCAAGCCTATGCACATTTTGTAAAAGAAATTTTTCAAATAGATGCCAGTGAAATGATGTTGGCTTTTCAGCACATGATGAAACATAAAATTGTGATGCCAGCAATGCATTTAAGAGAATCTTTTGGCGAAAAAGGAAGTTTATTCGACGATTTCTCTACAGTTGCACAAAGAATTGGTGTTTACACAGGTTTCGATTATGTAGATATTTTAAAGAAATTGAACACAATGTGGGAGATTGATAAAATAACAAACCTAACACCAGAAGCAGAAAAAGCACGCGACTATTTAATGAAGCTTCCAGACAGAATGTACAGAATTACAGAAAGAATAAAAGTGCCAGACACAGATTTTCAGTTTAAATGGATGTTACAACCTAGTTAGTTTTAGAAGCTATTTCCTGCTTTCCACTATATCTTTTTTGTGAAAAACAAAAAAGGATGTCGTTCTAATCAGGGCTAAGCTTGTTTGCTAATTTTAATTAGTTTCAGAAAACAATATTTATTTTTTTAGTTTGTATTAGAATTAAAAAACAAAAATTTAAAGACCCTTCAGGTTTTCAAAACCTGAAGGGTCTATTTTTTATAAAATATTTAAGTTATTCTATTACTTAGAGAAGAATATTAAAATCATCTTTATCATTCAAAAAGCCCAATTGTTTTCTAACTTTTTGTTGACTGTTTTTTATTAAAGTAGCTTCAATAATTCCGATTTCATTTTTAGGTAAATTCGAAATTTCATCACCTAAATAATCAACTATAACAGAACCTCCAGAATAGGCATAATTATTGGCATCTGTACCTGTTCTATTTACGCCAATAGTATAACTCATATTTTCTATTGCACGTGCTTTTAAAAGCGTATCCCAAGCTTTTATTCTTTTAATTGGCCAATTTGCCATATAAATTAAAAGATCGTAATTTTCTGTGTTTCTTGTCCAAACAGGAAAACGCAAATCGTAACAAATTAAAGGGCAAATCTTCCATCCTTTATAGTCTACAATTAACTTTTTATTTCCAGAAGTGTATTCTTTATCTTCACCAGCCAAAGAAAAAGAATGTCTCTTATCATACGTTTCTATTTTACCAGAATCATGTACAAAAACTAAACGATTGTAATAATTTAAATCATCTTCAATTACCAGACTTCCAGTAATTGCTATATCATTTTCTTTTGCCATTTTTATTATCCAAGAAACAGCAATTCCATTCATTTTTTCAGCTACATTTTTGGGTTTCATTGTAAAACCTGTGCTAAACATTTCTGGCAAAACCACTAAATCTGTATTTTTAGATAAACTTTTAATTTTTTCTTCAAAAAAGGCAAGATTTTTAGCAGGTTTTTCCCAAACCAAATCCGCTTGAATACCTACAACTCGTAATTCGTTTTTCATCAAAATAAAATTAAAGATTAAAGAGGTATAAATGTAAGTTTTTGTAATTTAGAAAACCAAAAATTAACGATGCAATCTTTTATTTCAGAAACTTTAGATGATATTTTACAAACCACAAAATCATTTGAAAATGTGATTTTTATACTGCCTTCGCAAAGAGCAAAGGTTTTTGTAAAGCAAGAGTTTAAAGATAAAATTAGTATTGGGTTTTTACCAGAAATGCTAAATATAGAGCAATTTATTCAGCGAATTTCTGGAGTACAAAAAGCAGAAAGCATTCAGCTTTTGTTTCATTTTTACGGAATTTATAAAAGCATAGAAAAAAATCCAGATTCTTTTGATGTTTTTTCTTCTTGGGCAATAACAGTGTTACAAGATTTTAATGAAATTGATCAACATTTGGTAAATACCAAAGACATTTTTATTTATTTAAGAGATATAGAGCGATTAAGAAAATGGTCTGTAAAAGGTACTTTTAAAGAAACTGAATTAATTAAAGATCATAATTCGTTTTTAGAAAAACTAAATAATTATTACGATGCTTTTTATCAATTTTTATTGAATAAAAACATTGGTTATCAGGGTTTAATGTATAAAGAAGCTTCTAAAAAAGTAGATATTTTTTTAGATGAAAATACTAATAAAAAGTTCTTTTTTATTGGTTTTAATGCGTTAAACAACGCAGAAGAATTATTGTTTCAAAAAACTTTAGAAAGAGGTAATGCCGAAATTTATTGGGATGTTGATGAGGCATTTTACAACTCAAATCATCAAGCAGGTAAATTTATAAGAAGGTATAAAAGCGAATGGAAATATTACGAAAAACATCAATTGAAATCATTATCAAATACGTTTACCCAACCCAAAAAGATTGAAGTAATTGGTGCTGCAAAAAATACAACTCAAATAAAATATATTGGCGAAGTTTTAGAGAAATCTACTAATTTTAAAAATACAGCTTTAGTTTTAGCAGACGAAACTTTGTTGCCAATTACTTTAAATTCTTTGCCTAATAACATCAATGCAATTAATATAACAATGGGTTATCCTTTAAAAGATGTGCCTACTACAAGTTTGTTATTTGCAGTTTTTCAATTGTATATTTCTCAAGAAAAATTACAGAAAAACATTGTTAATGAGTTTTATTATAAAGATGTTATTCGCTTTTTAAAGCATCAAAATATTTATGGTTTATTAGATAATATTGATGTTTTTACAACTCAGATTGCTAAAGAAAATCAGATGTTTATATCAGAAGGTCTTATTCAAGAATTTATAAAAGAAGAAAAAGAGGAAATTAAAACAGTAATCTTAAATTTCTTTAAACCTTTTAGTTCTGTAGCTGTTTTTATCGATTATATTTTAGACTTAATTAATCTTTTAAAAGAAGAAGTAAACACATTAGAAAAAGAATATTTATTCCGTTTTTATACCGCTTTTACACAATTAAAAACATTGCAGAATGAGTTTGAATATTTTACAGATTTAAAAACTTTAGCACAGTTTTTTAGACAATTAATTGGTTCTGAAAGTTTGTCTTTTCAAGGTGAACCTTTAAAAGGCTTACAATTAATGGGTATGTTAGAAACGCGTGTTTTAGATTTTGAAAACATTATTTTAGCTTCTGCAAACGAAGGTGTTTTGCCTGCCAGTAGCCAACTAAATTCTTTTATTCCTTTTGATGTAAAAGTTGAATTCGGTTTGCCAACTTACAGAGAAAAAGATGCTATTTTTTCTTATCACTTTTTTAGATTATTACAAAGAGCAAAAAACGTTTATATTTTATATAATACAGAACACGATGTTTTTGGAAGTGGAGAAAAAAGCCGATTTGTAACGCAATTAGAAATGATGAGAACAGATATTGTGCAGAAATTAGTATCGCCAAAAATCGTTTCTCAAAAAGTAGAATTAAAAGAAATTGAAAAAAATGATTTGGTTTTTGATCGATTAAAAGAGTTAGCAAAACAAGGTTTTTCTCCATCATCATTAACTAATTATTTGCACAATCCTGTTTCTTTTTATAAACAGAAAATTTTAAGAATAAAAGAATTCGATGATGTAGAAGAAACAGTTGCTTACAATACTTTGGGTACTGTTGTTCACGAAACTTTAGATGAGTTGTATAAACCATTTATGGGTAAATTTTTAAAGTTTGATGATGTTGTAACAATGGAAAAATCTGCCAAAGATTTGGTGGTAAAACATTTTAAAATCTATTTTAAAAATGGAGATATTTCTACTGGTAAAAACCGTTTAATTTTTGAAGTTGCCAATCGTTTTGTGGTTAATTTTTTAGCATCAGAAAAAAGAATTTTAAAGGATGAAAATAATCAACTGAAAATTATTGCTACAGAAGAAAATTTATCTGCAGAAATAGAAATTAACGGAATTGATTTCTCCATAAAATTGCACGGAAATGTAGATAGAGTAGATGAATTAAATGGAGAAATTAGAATTATTGACTACAAATCTGGAATGGTGAAATCTTCTGAATTAAAAGTTTTAGATTTTGAAGAATTAAGAGCTAAAGAACAATACAAAGCCATTCAGGTTTTATTGTATGGTTATTTATTTACGAAAAGTAAAAAGTTCGATTTTTCTAAGAATTTAAAAGCTGGAATTTATTCTTTTAAGAACCTAAACTCAGGTTTTTTAACTATCAATTTTTCATCAAACTATAGAAATCCTGATACCAATATTACCGAAGAAAAATTAGATGAATTTATAGAGCAATTAAAAAGCTACATTTTAGAGATTTACAATCCAGAAGTCGATTTTATAGAACCTGCTGATTTGAAATATTAGGTTTTATGTAATTTCAACAGAAATAAATTGAGTTGAAAAATCTTTAAAATTATTTTTTATCTTTATAAAATGGAGCACAAACACGACCAAATTAAAATTGAATATTCAATAACAGACAAAGAACCTAACAGTGTTAGAATAATGTGTGTTTTCCTTATTTTAATTTTTGCTTTAGTTCCTTTAGCAGAAATAGTTGTAGGTTTAGAATATCACTCAATAGAGAGTTATCCATCTTATTTTTGTGCAATGGATTTTTCTTCTGAACCTTTATCTTTTAAAGAAATAAGATAAACTACTTTCCTTTTAAAATCAACAAAGGTAAACTTGTATGAAACTCTTGTTTAAGTACAGTGTTCTTTTCCCAAAGTTTCTTAAAAAAACCACGTTTACGTCTAAAAACACATAACATATCTGGGTTGTGTGTCTGAAAATGTTCTAAAACACCTTGAAACGTAGTCGCATTTTCGGTTACAGTTAAAGTACCTTGTAGTTTTTCTAAATCTTTATTTATTATTAAGTCTTCTTCAGAATAACTAGGTGTTTTTACTAAAAGTAAATTTACAGTTGTTTCAAATTTATCAACAATAAATTCTAAAGGTTTTAAAGCGGTTTTACTTTTTACATTTCCAGATTTAAAAGCCATTAAAATACTTTTAACCGGTTTGTATTTGTAGTTTTCTGGTACTGTTAAAATAGTAATGTCTGTTTGTTTTACTAAGCTACCAGCAGTTTTTCCTAAAAAAACTTCTTCTTTAATAGAGTTACTTTTAGCACCAACAATAATTAAATCTATACCTAATTCTTCGTCAATTGCCAAAACACTATCAACAACAGTACCTTTAGCAGAAATTAAATTTACATCTACTTCTTTTTTATCTACAGATTTAACAATAGTTCGTAAATATAAATTTGTTTCACGTTCAATTATCCTATTAACATTTATCATTGTTCCTGCTTTAGATTGAGCGCTGTAAGCTCTAAAAACAAAAACTTTAGCATTAATTTCATCAGCAAAATCAATAGCATATTGTAATGTTTTTTGTGCACTTTCTGTAGATCCAATAGGTACTAAAATATGTTTCATAATAGGTTTAATTTAGGTTGCAAAGTTACTATTTTTTAATAAAGTAAAAATTGTTCTGCTTCTTAAGATACTTACCTTTGTAAAAAAAGAAGATTCATTGAAAAATGACATTAGTTTTAAGCATATTAATAAATTAGCAATACCTGCTTTAATTGCTGGTATTGCAGAACCTTTGTTATCTATAACAGACACAGCAATTATTGGTAATATAAACGAAAATGCAACAGAAAGTTTGGCTGCAGTTGGTATTGTTGGTGCATTTATTTCTATGTTAATTTGGGTTTTTGGGCAAATAAGAAGTGCAATTTCTTCTATTGTTTCTCAATATGTGGGTGCAAATAAAATAGACGAAATTAAATCTTTACCAGCACAAGCTATTGCAATTGTTGTTGGTGGTAGTTTTTTAGTTTTGGCAATTTCTTATCCGTTTGCAAAACAGATTTTTCAATTTTATAATGCATCTGGTAGTGTTTTAGAATACTGTATTACCTATTTTAAAATTAGGATTTTTGGTTTTCCGTTTTCACTTTTTGTTTTTGCTATTTTTGGAGTTTTCAGAGGTTTGCAAAATACTTATTATCCAATGATAATTGCTATAATTGGAGCTTTATTAAACATTGTTTTAGATTATATTTTTGTTTACGGAGTTGATGGTTATATACCAGCAATGCATATAGAAGGTGCTGCTTATGCAAGTGTAATTGCGCAATTTACAATGGCAATAATTGCTTTATTTCTATTGATAAAAAAAACAGATATCTCACTAAAAATAAGTTTTCCATTTCATCCAGAAATACCAAAATTATTGGGTATGATTGGCAATCTATTTATTAGAACTATTGCTTTAAATACAGCTTTATATTTTGCTACTTCTTATGCTACAGATTACGGAGCAGCTTATATTGCTGCCTATACAATTTGTTTAAATATTTGGTTGTTAGGTGCATTTATGGTTGATGGTTACTCTAGTGCAGGTAATATTTTGGCTGGTAAATTATTAGGTGCAAAAGACTATAAAAAGCTAATAATTTTAAGTAATAAATTAACCAAATATGGTTTATTTACAGGTGTTGTAATTGCAGCTGTTGGCTTTCTTTTTTACAATGCAATTGGCACAGTTTTTACAAAAGAAACTTTGGTTTTAGAAAAATTTTATCAAGTATTTTGGATTGTTATCATCACGCAACCTATAAATGCGATTACTTTTATTTTTGATGGTATGTTTAAAGGTATGGGTTTTATGAAATATTTGCGTAATGTTTTAATTCTATCTACAGGATTAGTTTTTATACCAACTTTATTGTTTTTTGATTGGCTAGATTACAAATTAACTGCCATTTGGATTGCTTTTACACTTTGGATTTTAGCCAGAGGAATTCCATTAATTATGAAGTTTAGAAATCAGTTTTTGCCACTTACTAATTCTTAGTATCTCTTTTGTAGACGCTTTATTATTTACTTATCTTGTAAATCTTAAATCACCTAAAAAATGAAATTAAAAAATATATTTTTTATTAGCTGTTTTGGAATACTTATTGTTGCTTGTACAAAAGAAAAATCTTTACAAGAATATATGACAGATTCTTGGCAAACTACGTATTTAAAAATAGAAATGCCAACGTATGAAAAATCTGATTCTTTAGAGGTTTATGAAGATAAATTTGATAATAATCCTGAGTTAATTGCACAATCTAAATACAATGCAGATGGTACTTTTAATGCTTGGTTTATCAATAATAAAAATGAAAGAATTTCTGATTCTGATGGAAAATGGAGTGTAGAAAATGATTCTCTTTTTGTAGAATTCTTTTATGATGGTAGAAATATGAAAGTAAGTTATCATATTACAAAAACTAACGAAGGTTTTATTGGTAAAAGTATTTTTGATTGGGATAATGATGGCAATTTTGACGACTTTTTAACTATGAAAACAAAACGTATAAAAACAGATTAAAATTTGTTCAACTTTAAAAAAATATCCTTAAGAATACGCATCTTTTTATCTATGATTGTGTTGGTGATTTTAGCATCAATATTAATCTTAGTAGTTACTGTTTATCAATATGATGAGCAAACTAAAGATTATAATATTCAGCGTTTTGAGCGTAAAGAAGCTACCACTCGATTAACGATAGAGTTAGAGCTTAATATTAAAACAACCTATCCTGTAAAATCAGAAAATTTATCAAAAATCTTTCAAGAACGTATTTACGAAATATCATCAATCAATAAATTAAATATTTCAATTTTCGATTTGCATGGTAATTTACTAGTATCATCAAAAACAAATGCTTTCGAATCTACAGAAATAGAACCTTTACCTTATGATATTTTAAATGATTTGGCTCAAAATTCGAATCATAGAATTTTAATTCCGGTTGTAAAAAATGGTATGGGTTACCAAACTTCATATACGTATATAAACGATCCTAAATTTAAACGAATTGGTATTTTAGAATTGCAGTTTACACAAGACAATTCAGAAGTAGAACACGAGTTAAAAGAATTTATTTCTAGATTAGGTTTAGTGTATTTATTAATGCTGTTTATTGCAATTGCAATGGCATATTTTTTATCGAGTTATATTACAAGATCTATAAAAACAATTTCTGATAAAATGCAGCAAACAAGAATTAACGAGCGTAATGAAAAAATTATGCTAAATTCTGCAAGTTCTGAAATCGAAATTCTGGTTGAAGCCTACAATAGTATGATAGATCAGCTAGAAGAAAGTGCTGTGAAATTGGCGAAAAGCGAACGTGAACAAGCTTGGCGAGAAATGGCAAAACAAGTGGCGCATGAAATTAAAAACCCTTTAACACCAATGCGTTTAACAGTACAAAGTTTTGAACGTAAATTTAATCCTGAAGATGAAAAAATTAAAGAAAAATTGGCAGAATACAGTCAAACTTTAATTCAGCAAATAGATGTTATGAGTTCTATTGCTTCTGCTTTTTCTGATTTTGCAAAAATGCCAACCCAGAAAAGAGAAAAAATAGATGTAATTAGTGTAGTAAAATTAGCGTTAGATATTTTTAATGAAGATTTTATTTCTTACAATACAGAGTCTGCAGAACTATTTGCAACTTTAGATAAAACACAATTGATTAGAATTGTAACCAATCTGGTAAAAAATGCATTACAAGCAACAGAAAAAGAAGAAAATCCTGTAATTGATGTAAAAGTTGTATCAGAAAAAAATAATATAAAAATTACAGTTTCTGATAATGGAAAAGGAATACCTACAGAAGTAAAAGATTTAATTTTTGAACCAAAATTTACCACAAAATCTAGTGGAATGGGCTTAGGTTTACCAATGATAAAAAACATTATAGAAGCTTATGATGGTATGATAACTTTTAACTCAAAAGAAGGTGTAGGTACTGTTTTTACTGTAATTTTACCAAAAGAATAGAACACTATTATTCTTGTTTTATGCTGATATTTTATCAGTAAAAAACAAGAAATTAAAATCATAAAAAATGAAGTTTAATAACATATTAGTAGAAAAAAGTGCTGCTTTAGCACAAATTACCATTAACAGACCTAAAAAATTAAATGCATTAAATAAAGAAACCATTGCAGAATTAAGTGATGCTTTTAAAATTTTAGAAGAAGACGATGCTGTTAAAGTAATTATTTTAACAGGTTCTGGAGAAAAAGCTTTTGTTGCAGGTGCAGATATTTCTGAATTTGCTGATTTTTCTATTGAAGAAGGGCAAACTTTGGCTAAAAAAGGTCATGAAATACTTTTTGACTTAGTAGAAAATTTATCTACTCCTGTAATTGCAGCCGTAAATGGTTTTGCTTTAGGTGGTGGTTTAGAATTGGCAATGTCTTGCCATTTTAGAATTGCATCTACTAACGCAAAAATGGGATTACCAGAAGTTTCTTTAGGTGTAATACCTGGTTATGGAGGTACACAACGTTTGCCTCAATTGGTAGGTAAAGGTAAAGCTATGGAAATGATTATGACTGCTGGAATGATTTCTGCCGATGAAGCTAAAAGCGTTGGTTTAGTAAATCACGTAACAGAACAGGAAGAGTTATTGCCTTTAGCAGAGAAATTAGCAAGTAAAATTATGCGTAATTCATCTGTAGCTATTGCTACTGCAATAAAAGCTGTAAATGCTGGTTTTAAAGATGGTGTAGATGGTTTTGGTATAGAAATTACTGGTTTTGGAGACTGTTTTGGTACAGATGATTTTGCAGAAGGTACAACTGCATTCTTAGAAAAAAGAAGACCAGATTTTCCTGGTAAGTAAAAATATTTATAAAATAAAAACGAGCCTATTAAGGCTCGTTTTCTTTTTAGATTTATGTTTTAAATCTAATAGGGTTAAACTTTTTTAAATTTCAAAATCATTACTAAAGCTTCTACCATTGCTACGTATAACAACAGTGTAACTTCCTTTTACATCTTCATCTAAGCTGTAAATTCTATTTAAAATAGCATCGCTTTTTACAGTTTCTGAAAAAATAACTTCATCATTGTAATAGATGTAAATTTCTGATGGTTTCTTATCGAAAGCAATTTTAGAAATCATTAACTTGTTTTCTTTGTTTCTAATTACTGGCTTAAAGATTATTTTCTTAGAATCTTCATTAAAAACCACATTATCGCCTTTAACCATAATAGATTTAATTACAATTTCGAAATCTTTTTCTAATTCTAAAGTGTAATTACCATCTTTTAATTTAGAAAAGTCAAAAAACTTTACAAGGTTTCCTGCTTTGCTAACGTTTTCGAAATGAAGAACAACTCCATTACCATCTTTTATTGTTAATTGTTGTCCTTTCTTTGTTCCTTTAAATACTACTTTTGTTTTTGTAGCATCTAATACATTTTTCAATTCTGAATTGTTTGCGTAGTTTACTAATGTTCCCAACATTAAAACTACTACTAATACTGTTCTTTTAATTGTTTTCATAATATAAATTTTTTAAGATTTATACTGCAAAGTTATGGTAGAAGTCTAGTTTATAAAACAACACAATTGGCAAATATATGTTCTATATTATCAGTTTAAAATATTTTGAATTCTTAATGGGTTAATATAGTGTATATTGTTACTAATTTTATATACTTTGTTAAAATGATAATTTCTAAGGATTTTAGTTTTTTGCACAAAAAAAACGAACCGTTTAAGGTTCGTTTTCTAGATTTATTTCTAAATCTGATAATTAACTAAAAACTATCTTTTATATTTTAAACTCGTTACTGTACCTTCTACCATTGTTTTGAATAACAACTTTGTAATCACCTTTTAGAGCTTCATCTAATTTATAAACTCTATTTAAAATTGAATCTCCTTCAACAGTTTCAGAATAGATGATTTCGTTGTTGTAATATAAAGCAACATCTAAAGGCTGTTTATCGAAAGCAATTTTAGTAATCATTAATAAATTGTCTTCATTTCTAACAACTGGTTTTAAAATCACTTTTTCAGAAGCATCATTTAAAATTACTTTTCCTTCTTCAATTTTTATTGATTTTACAATAATCTGAAAATCTTTTTCTAATTCTAAAGTATAACTACCATCTATAAGCTGAGAGAAATCGAATGTTTTAATAAGTTTACCTTCTTTAGCTACATTTTCTGTATAAAGTACAACTCCATGAACATCTTTAATAGTTAACTGTTGTCCTTTTTTAACTTCGTTAAATACTACCTTTACACTTTTAGTATTTACTACATTTTTACCATCTGCATTGTTAGCATAGTTTAATACAGTTGCTAACATAAAAACCGCTACTAATACTTTTCTTTTAATCGTCATCATAATATAATCTCTTTAAGATTTATGCTGCAAAGGTATATTAGAAGTTTAGTTCTGAAAACAACACAATTGGCAACTTTATATGTTATTTTAACTGTTTTGCAATAAGGTTAAAATATAGATGTTAATTTAGCATATATTGAGAGCAATTTTACATACTTCGTAAAAAGAGAATTTTACCATTATTTAAAATTAGGGCAAAAAAAAACGAGTCTTTTTAAGACTCGTTTTATATAGATTTAAACATAAAATCTATTAATTAACTATAAACAATATTTTACTATATTTTAAAATCGTTACTATAATTTCTACCATTATTTTTTACAACAGCTTTATAGTTTCCTTTTACTTTTTTATCTAATTTATAAACTCTGTTTAAAACTGAATCTCCTTCAATAGTTTCAGAATAAATTATTTCGTTATTATAATACAATACAACCTCTAATGGTTTTTCATCAAAAGCAAAACTTGTAATCATTAATAAATTATTTTCAGTTCTAATTACTGGCTTAAGAATAACTTTTTTAGTGTCTTCGTAAAAAACAACTTTATTGTTTTCTATCTTTAATGATTTTACAACAATTTGAAAATCTTTTTCTAATTCTAAAAAATAGTCACCATCATTTAATTGAGAGAAATCGAAAGTTTTTATTAGCTTACCTGTTTCTGCAACATTTTCAGTATAAAGTACAACACCATTCATATCTAAAATAGTTAATTGTTGTCCTTTTTTAACTTCGTTAAATACTACTTTTACTTTGCTAGCATTTAATGTGTTATCAGATTTTGTGTTGTTTGCAAAGTTTGTAAATGCTCCTAACATTAAACTTGCTACTAATATTGTTTTTTTAAGTGTATTCATTACTCTTTATCTATTCTATTTTTATATAATGATAAGATTCTAATTATTTGTTTATCATTATTTAAATAGGACACTGCAAAATTAGAGGAGAAAAGGAGTTTTAAAAACAACAGAATTGGTTAATTTCTGTGCTAAATTAACAGCTTGTGTTATGTAGTGTTAAGTAGGTGTTAATTTTGTACATAAAAATGATAATTCTATATAGGTAGTATTATTTGTATGTCGTATTTTTGCAGCATTATGCAGAAAAAACCGACATTAGAAAAAATAACCCCCAATTTTGGAAGCTCTTTATTGGTAAAGAAGCACGTAGAGTTTTTAAAGACGAATAGGCCATTTTGGCATTTTCATCCAGAAATAGAACTTGTATACGTTAATAAGGGGAAAGGGAAGAGACATATTGGTAATCATATTAGTTATTTTAACAATAGTCAATTGGTATTAATTGGTTCTAATTTACCACATATTGGTTATTTAGATCGTTTAACTACTAATGGTTCAGAAACATTAATTCAGTTTTTACCTGAATTTTTAGGTAAAGAGTTTTTTAAAATACCAGAAATGATTGCTATTGATGCACTTTTTGAACGTGCAAAAAAAGGAATTCGTTTTAATATAGAAATTAAACAAAGAATAGGTGCTAAAATAGAACGTTTGGTAGATTTAGATGGTCCACATAGAATTACATCTTTTATAGAAATTCTTCACGATTTAGCAACTACGGATGATTATACCTTATTAAATGCAAATGGTTTTGCTTTTGAAAGCTCACATCAAGATAGTAATAAGATAGAAGTAATCTACAAACATATTAATGATAATTTTAAAGATCATATAAGTTTAGACGAAGTTTCTGAGTTAGTAAGTATGACTGTGCCTGCTTTTTGTAGATACTTTAAAAAATCTACAGGAAAAACTTTTACAAAATTAGTAAATGAATATAGAGTTGTACACGCAACAAAATTATTAGCCGAAAGTAATATGAGTATTGCAGAGATTAGTTTTGAATGTGGTTTCAACAATTTTTCACACTTTAATAAATTATTTAAAGAATTTACAGGTAAAAGTGCTTCTATATATAGGAGTGAGCTAAGAGATTTAATACAATAATTAATTATTTTAAAGAATAAAAATAAGATTCTTTAAAAACTTAAAATTCCTTAGCAAATTAAATTTGTTAAGGAATTTTTGTTTTGTATTATTAATAAATTAGAAAATATTATAAATTTCCATTCCATTCATCATAAAACTGTTTTAAATAAGTTTCCATAAATTGATGTCTGCTTTCTGCAATTTTTTTACCAGCATCTGTATTCATTTTATCTTTTAATAACAAAAGTTTTTCATAAAAGTGATTAATAGTTGGAGCATTAGAATTTTTATATTCTTCTTTGGTCATATTTAAATTAGGTAAAACTTCAGGATTATACAAAGCTCTGTTTTTAAAACCACCATAATTAAAACAACGCGCAATACCAATAGCGCCAATTGCGTCTAAACGATCTGCATCTTGCACAACCTCTAGTTCTTTAGATGTAAATTTTTTCCCATCTTTATCCAAAGAATTTTTAAAAGAAAGATATTTAATAATATTTACAACATGTACGCCTATTTCTTTAGATACTTTTTGAGCAATTAAAAAATCTTTAGCTTTTTTAGGGCCTAACTTTTCATCTCCATTATTAAACTTAGGATCTGCTATATCATGTAATAAGGCTGCTAAAGAAACTACAAAAACATCAACTTTTTCATCTCTAGATATTAATAATGTATTCTTAAAAACACGTTCTATATGAAACCAATCGTGGCCACCTTCTGCATCTTTTAATTCTTCTTTTACAAAAGCAATTGTATTCTGAATAATTTTTTCTTGATTCATAATTATTTTCTAGAAGCGATTTCTTTTTTTAATTTTTTTATATCCAAAGTAAAAAAAATCTGCATTGGTATAAAAAATAAGGGTAAAAAAGAGCTGAAAGAAATACCTTCTTTATATGTTTTATAGATAGCAACTAAAAATAGTAAAACTATAATACAAAAATGAAATATAGAAAGCCTTTTTTGAGTTTTCAATTTTTTTGTCAATTCTTCAGTAGTATAAGTAGAAAATTGTGATGCCATTTTTATATATAAATAATTCTTAAATTCTTTATGTTGTAATGCATAGTAAACAAAAGTAATCTAAATAAAAAAATCCACTTAAAAAAAGTGGATTTTAAAAGTCTTTTCTTTAAAAAGATTTATGATTTAATTTTAACAGTGCTCATCGTAAGCAGCAGCCAAATTCTGTGCAATCATTTGTGCAGAACGACCCTCAATATGATGACGTTCTAACATGTGTACTAAATTACCATCTTTAAATAAAGCTATTGCTGGAGATGAAGGTGGAAAAGGAATCATAAATTCTCTTGCTTTTTGTGTAGATTCTTTTTCTACACCTGCAAAAACAGTGGTTAAGTTTGTAGGTGTTTTTTCTGCACCTAAAGAAGCAATTGCTCCTGGTCTTGCAGTACCTGCAGCACAACCACATACTGAATTTACCATTACTAAAGTTGTGCCTTCTTTAGCCATTGCTTTTTCTACATCTTCTGCAGTATATAATGCTTCAAAACCAGCATCAATTAACTGATTACGCATTGGTTTTACTAGTTCTTCTGGATACATATTTCTTAATTATTTACATTTTTGTAATGTGCAAATTTAATTAAATTAACTGTAACTATAAATAATAAACGCATAACTCTATAGATAGTACTATAAGGTTTTATTATTATTTTAATTCTAGTTCAAATGTTTTAGAAACTGTTTTAACGTGGCATTCATCTGCAATTACAATAATAGGCTCACTTACAAATGTTTTGTAATTGTTAGATGTTATAGTTAAAGTATAAGTCCCTTTACGTTCTCCTGCACCATAAAATGAATTGTTTGGTTCAGAACTTTCTAAAATTTCTTCATAATCATCATCTTCAATAATTATTTTAACATAACCATTAACTGAGTTAGTGGTGCCTTTTTCAATAAGATTTATTTCTAAACCATGTATAAAAACGTGTGTACAAATTATAGATTCATTGTCATTTTCATCGCAACTATTTATTAGAAGAATGAGGCTAAAAAGAGTAATTATTATTTTTGATTTCATAATGAATAGGTTTTGTACTTTTAAGATGCGTATTTTTCTATTTAGTTGCGTTTAAAAACAAAATATTTTAATCTAAAGAATCAACAGATATTCTTGATTTCTTATCTTTGAAGCTTAAATTATATATTTTATATGGGAAGTTTTACCAAATGGTTAGGCGCAGGTTTAGGGTTTACATTCGGAGGTCCAATAGGTGCTGCAATAGGTTTTGCCATTGGAAGTTTTGTAGATGGATTTGAGGCAGATGTTTTTAAACAAGAGCAAATAGACTATAATAGAGAGAGAACTACTGGTAATTCAGACGAATATTCGAACACACAATCTGGTGATTTTGAAATGAGTTTGTTGGTTTTAGCCTCAATTGTTATTAAATCTGATGGTAAAATTGACCAACGTGAATTAAACTTTGTTCGTTCACAATTTTTGGGTATGTATGGCAAAGAGCGTGCTAATACTGCTTTTAAATTATTTAAAGGTATTGTAAAAAAAGACGTTTCTGCACGCCAAGTTTGTATTCAGATTAGAGAACATATGTCTCACGCTTCTAGATTACAATTATTACATTTTTTGTTTGGTATTGCAAAAGCAGATGAGTTTGTGTCTAAAAGCGAAGTAGATGAAATTAAAAAAATTGCGGGTTATTTATACATCAATCAAAATGATTATGAGTCAATAAAAGCAATGTTTTATGATGAATCTGGCAATGCATATAAAATTTTAGAAATAGATAAATCTGCTTCTAATGATGATGTAAAATCAGCATATAGAAAAATGGTGAAAAAATACCATCCAGATAAATTGAGAGATTTGGGCCCAGAGCACTTACAGGGCGCAAAAGAAAAATTTCAAAGTATTCAAGATGCTTATCAAAAAATTAAAAATGAAAGAGATTTTTAGCAATACTAATAATTTATTTTATCTCTTATAAAATTTTTCTGTTTTAACACTTCCATCAGTTTTATTTTTAATCAAAGCGATATAGTACCCTTTTTTTAAAAGATTAAATTTAGGTCCTTCAAATATTTTAAAAGAGCTTTCATCCGATATTTCTGATATTTTTGACATTACTTTTTTTCCATAAAAATCAAAAACTTCGATTTCGTATTCATCATTTGAATTGTCTGACTTTATACTATCTTCTTTAATTAATGGCTGTATTGTTGAGCTTACTTTTTTGTTATTGGTTTTAGAAGCTGTATTAGAGTAACCAAATACTATAATTTCATTAACTGCTGCATATACATTTTCATACATAGATAGTCTTAAGTATCTGGTATCAACATCAGTAATATGTGTTTTCCAAGTATTAAAGTTTGAACATGGATCAACAAATAACTCAGTCCAATTATTTTCGCTACCATATTCAACAGTAAATTCATAGGTATTATGCATATCATGTAAATAAACTTCTGTGATATGATATTCTTTACCCAAATCAATAACTATATGGTAAGGTGCAGTTTCTTGATTCCAATACCAAAATGGTTTCCAAGAATTACTTGTAGGGTGTTGATTGGCTAATACGTCTGTTTGTTGTTCATCAAAAAGAAATAATGGTGAAACTACGCTACCATCAATTACTTGATCAGTAACCATAGTACTATCTATAATAATTTGCTGTGGAGTTGGCAAAATGTTAAAAAATTCTGGTCCACTAGTTGCCCCTAATCCTTTTAATTCTTGTGGAGTATTATCTGATAAACTGTAGTTATTTTGCAATGTATCTTTAAATGTAATTTCATAAATAGTCGAAAAAGTATTGTTGCTAAGACTAAAATTATTCAAGTTGCCAGAATCATTGTTATAAAAAGGAATATTAGAATCGTAAGTATTATTGTTTATACTTAATGGATTAAGTTCATTCATATTTCTAACTACTTGATTACCATTTATATTTATAAAATAATTAGTATTAATTGTAATAGGTTTTATGGTGTCAGTAAATATTCTGTTATCAATAAACATTCCTTGAGAGTTGGCAATGTAGTTATTACTAAAAGTAGAACCCCCTTTTCCAAACGAAATAATTCCAAAAGCAGGCGCTTCTAAGATGATGTTATTATAGGCATTAACAACACTATTATCACCTATTTGTAAATTATTAGTGTGAAAGTCGATGTTTTCTAACCCAGCATTAACCATAGTGTTATTGTAAATTTCAACATTTTCAACAGCATTGGCAACCTGTATAGATTCTCTTTTTGTGTTTCTTATAATATTATTGTAAATTTTTAAATTTTTAAATTCCATTCCTGGCGATTTCGTTTCGCCTATATACATTCCTTCACTTACGTTTTCAATAAAGCAATCATGAATAATTAAGTTGTTAAAGACTGGGTAAGGTACTGGTGGATTGCCACCAAAATCTTTTTTTGCAAAAATCCCGAAAAAGCCATCATGAGCAATTTTTATATTCTCTGCCTCACAATCTGAACTCAATTCTGAAAATGCTAAACCGCAATTATAGCCTCCTAATTCAAAGCCATATCTAAAATTAGGATGACCAGCACCAGATATTTTTATATACTGGCAGTTTTCAAAAGTAATGCCTCCCCAAGATTCAGGGTTATTAATCTTGACTTGCCCATTTAAATTTATAACTACAATAGGCGCTCCAGCATCCCCAACTAATTGTTGAAACTTAATAGCTTTTGTTCTTGAAGATGCAACAAATAGGGTATCTCCACCACTAAATGTTCTACCCATTGTATTAGTATTTATAAGATATGGCGCTGAGTTATCTATGATGAGATTACTATGTTGTTGGGCATTAATTTGAATAGTAATAAAAAGAAAAAAGTATAAAATTTTCTTTGAAGTAAAGAATCTTTTGTTGATAAATTGATTTTTAAGATCTTGGAGTTGAAATACTATTTCAGAAGAATATTTCTTCATGGCTTTATAATTTTGGGGGTAAATATAAGTGTCTAAAGGTAGTCTTTAATTTTTAGAATTAATAATCTTGGTAAGATTTTTATTGATTTCAATAAATAATAGCTAATAACTTGATTTAGATTAGTCGAATTCAGATTAATAATGAATAACAATCAATTTGTAACTTCCTTTTTTATACTTAACACCCTCCATTTTATAGAAATTCCTTAATTTCGCATCCTTATCAGAAAACTGATAAAATGAAAGCGAAAACTTTAATTTTTAGAGGATTATAAATCAGAAAAAATAATCTACGAAAAACTTAAAGTTTACATCTGACTATTAATTTAAATTAAAAAAATCCAGATGAAATTTCCTGAATATAAAGGACTTGACTTACCAAAAGTAGCAGAAGAGATTCTAAATTATTGGCAAGAAAATAACATTTTCGAAAAAAGTGTAACTTCTAGAGAAGGGGCTAAACCTTTTGTATTTTTCGAAGGCCCACCTTCTGCAAACGGACTTCCAGGAGTTCATCACGTTTTAGCAAGAGCTATTAAAGATATTTTTCCTCGTTATAAAACGATGAAAGGTTACCAAGTAAAACGTAAAGCTGGTTGGGATACACACGGATTACCAATAGAATTAGGTGTAGAGAAAGAATTAGGTATTACCAAAGAAGATATTGGTAAAACCATTTCTGTAGAAGATTATAATGCAGCTTGTAGAAAAGCGGTAATGCGTTACACAGATATTTGGAACGATTTAACCAATAAAATGGGGTATTGGGTAGATATGGATGACCCGTATATTACCTATGAGCCAAAATATATGGAATCTGTTTGGTGGTTACTAAAGCAGATTTATAACAAAGAGTTAATTTATAAAGGCTATACAATTCAACCATATTCGCCAAAAGCAGGTACAGGTTTAAGTTCTCACGAGTTAAATCAGCCAGGTACGTATCAAGATGTAACAGATACAACAGTTGTTGCTCAGTTTAAGGCGATAAATGAAACTTTACCAGATTTCTTAAAGAATGAAGGCGATGTTCATTTTATAGCTTGGACAACAACACCTTGGACCTTGCCAAGTAATACCGCTTTAACAGTTGGTCCAAAAATTGAATATGTTTTAGTTGATACTTTTAATCAATATACATTTGAACCTATTAAAGTTGTTTTAGCTAAAAACTTGGTTGGTAAACAATTTGGTGGTAAAAATACTTTAAAAGTAGAATCATTAGAAGAATTAAGTGCTTATAATTCAGGTGATAAAAAAATACCATATTTCATTGTAAAAGAATTTATTGGTAAAGATTTAGTTGGCATTAAATACGAACAGTTATTAGATTTCAATTTAGATTTTGATAATAAACAAGATGCTTTTAGAGTAATTTCTGGAGATTTTGTTACCACAGAAGATGGTACAGGAATTGTGCACACAGCACCAACTTTTGGAGCAGATGATGCTTTGGTTGCCAAACAAGCAAGTCCAGAAATTCCGCCACTTTTAATTAAAGACGAAAACGATAATTTAGTTCCTTTGGTAGATTTACAAGGTAAATTTAGAAAAGAAATTAAAGATGATATTTATGGTTTTGCATCAGAATATGTAAAATCAGAATATTTAAAAGACGATGAATTTGAAACTGAGCTTAAGGTTCAACAAGAAAAAATGTCAACGGTTCTTAAAAACCAGAAGCAATATTTATCTGTTGATGAACGATTAGGCTTAAAGCTTAAAAATGAAAACAAGGCTTTTAAAGTAGAAAAATACAAGCACAGTTACCCAAATTGTTGGCGAACAGATAAACCAATTCTATATTATCCATTAGATTCTTGGTTTATAAAAGTAACTGATGTTAAAGAAAAAATGCATTCTTTAAACAAAACTATTAACTGGAAACCAGAATCTACAGGTACTGGTCGTTTTGGAAATTGGTTAGCAAATGCAAACGATTGGAATTTATCTCGTTCTCGTTATTGGGGAATTCCGTTACCAATCTGGAGAACAGAAGATGGTAAAGAAGAAATCTGTATTGGTTCTGTAAAAGAATTAAAATCAGAAATGGCAAAAGCTGTAGAAGCTGGAGTTTTAGCAAAAGATATTTTTGAAGATTTTGAGGTTGATAACAATTCTGATGAAAACTATGCAAAATTAGATTTACATAAGAATATTGTTGATGAAATTACATTAGTTTCATCTACAGGTCAGCCAATGAAACGTGAATCAGATTTAATTGATGTTTGGTTTGATTCTGGTTCTATGCCTTATGCACAATGGCATTATCCTTTTGAAAACAAACAAAAAATTGATGGAAATGAATCTTTTCCAGCAGATTTTATTGCAGAAGGTGTAGATCAAACGCGTGGTTGGTTTTATACTTTACACGCAATTGGTACAATGGTTTTTGATTCTGTTGCGTATAAAAACGTAGTTTCTAATGGTTTAGTTTTAGATAAAAACGGACATAAAATGTCTAAACGTTTAGGTAATGCAGTAGATCCGTTTACAACTTTATCTAAATATGGTGCAGATGCCACACGTTGGTATATGATTTCTAATGCCAATCCTTGGGATAATTTAAAATTCGATTTAGAAGGTATTGAAGAAGTAAAACGTAAGTTTTTCGGAACGTTATATAACACGTATTCATTCTTCTCTTTATATACAAATATTGATGGTTTTTCTTATGCTGAAGCAGATATTCCTCAAAACGAAAGACCAGAATTAGACAGATGGATTTTATCAGAATTACATACTTTAATTAACAAAGTAGATAAATTTTATGAAGAATACGAACCAACAAGAGCTGCAAGAGCCATATCAGATTTTACACAAGAATACTTAAGTAACTGGTATGTACGTTTAAGTAGAAGACGTTTTTGGAAAGGAGATTATCAAACAGATAAAATTTCTGCTTACCAAACATTATATACGTGTATGGTTACAATCGCAAAATTAGCATCGCCAATAGCGCCATTTTTTATGGACAGATTGTACCAAGATTTAAACTCGGTAACTGGTAAAGAAACATCAGAAAGTATTCATTTATCAGAATTCCCAAAATTTGATAAAAGTTTTGTTGATAAGAGTTTAGAACGTAAAATGGAAAATGCACAAACTATATCATCTTTAGTATTATCATTAAGAGCTAAAGAAAAGATAAAAGTACGTCAACCACTACAAAAAATTATGATACCTGTTGATAATCCTCAGCAAAAAGAAGAAATTTTAGCAGTATCAGATTTAATAAAGCACGAAGTAAATATTAAAGAAATCCAATTAATGGAAGATGCTTCAGATATTTTAATCAAACAAATTAAACCTAATTTTAAAGCTTTAGGGCCTAAGTTTGGTAAAGATATGCGTTTTATTGCAGCTGCTGTTAAGGGGTTTAATCAAGAAGATATTAACAAAATAGAAAAAGATAAAAACATTTCTGTTGAAATTAATGGAAAAAATATTATTTTGGAGCTCTCAGATGTAGAAATATCATCTAAGGACATAGAAGGTTGGTTAGTTGCCAATGAAGGAACTTTAACAGTTGCTTTAGATGTTACAATAACTGAAGATTTACAAAAAGAAGGTGTTGCCAGAGAATTGGTAAACAGAATTCAGAATGCACGTAAAGACACAGGTTTAGAAGTAACAGATAGAATTAAGTTAACAGTTTTAAATTTTGAAAACTTACAACAGTCTATAACTGATAATAAAGACTACATAATGAGTGAAACATTAACCAAAGAATTGGTTTTTGTAGATGAATTAACCAATGGAACAGAAATTGAATTCGACACCATTAAAAGTAGAATATTTATAGAAAAAGTGTAGTATTATGTCAGAAGTTAAGGTAAAATATACAGAAGAAGATTTACAAGAGTTTAAAGCGATAATCGAAAAAAAAATAGCAAGAGCTAAAGAAGATTTAGCTTTATTGGAAGCATCTTATAAAAACGATGCCAATAATGGTACAGATGATACTTTGTCATCTTTTAAATCTTTTGATGAAGGTTCTGAAGTAATGAGCAAAGAAGCAAATGTTCAATTAGCAATAAGACAAGAAAAATTTATTAGAGACCTTAAAAATGCTTTAATGCGTATAGAAAATGGTACGTATGGTGTTTGTAGAGTTACAGGTAAATTAATTCAAAAAGAGCGTTTAAAATTAGTGCCTCATGCTACTTTAAGTATAGAAGCAAAGCGTAAGCAATAAACTTCTGCTTAAATAAAATAAAGAGTCCGAATTTTAATATTTCTAGTATTAAAATTCGGACTTTCTTTTTGTGCAAAAACTACTTTACAACCAGCATATAATATTATTATCTTATTTTTGATTTTATGAAAAAGATAATTTATTTGTTGGTTTTTTTATGTTGCATTGCATTAATTTACAATTGTTTTGTAAAAGTGTCTCAAATAGAAAAACGCAAAGAAAAGCATTCTCATCAAAAAAAAATACAGCTATTTAATGCTAAAAACAACCTTTCTAAAAAAGAAAGAATATTTTTAGGAGTGCCACCAAACGAATATTTAGCAGATCAATATTTGTTAACTATGAATCCTTATACAGGTAGAACTCATCCTGAAAATTTATACAATCTTCAAGAAAAATTAAAAAAGGAAAGCGTAAATCAGCAAAGAACTCCTGGTGATGCTATAGATAATCAATGGACGGAAAGAGGACCAAATAATGTTGGTGGTAGAACAAGAATGGTAATGTTCGACCCAAATGATGTTACCAACAAACGTGTTTTTGCAGGTGGTGTAAGTGGAGGTCTTTGGGTAAATGATGATATAACTGATGAAAATTCATCTTGGCTTCAAGTGGGTATTGCAGATAATCTTGCAGTAACTTGTATGGCTGTAGATCCTAACAATTCGCAAATTATGTATTTAGGTACAGGAGAATTGTATAGCCCACAACAAGCTTTAGGAAATGGAATCTGGAAATCTACAGATGGTGGAGCAACTTGGAACAATGTGTATCAAATAAGAGGTGCAACTTCTGAGACTAGTTATATTAATGTGCCAGGGACTTATTTTATGACGGATATTATAGTTAGAGATAAGGATGGAAATTCTGCAACAACTGATGATTCTGAGGTTTTTGCCGCAATTGGTGGTAGTTTTTACAGTTCTAATCCATTAAGTACTTGGGTTGGATTAAATGATTATGGAATATACAAATCTACAGATGATGGTTCTAACTGGTCTAAATTAACTTTAGATGTTGATGGAAATTCGATTTCTCCAAACGATTTTGAATTAGGTATAGACAATACACTTTGGTTAAGTACAACAAGAAACCCTTATACTAAAGGAGGTGGAAGAATTTATAGCAGTTCAGATGGAACATCATTTACATTAAAACACACGATTACAAATGGCAGAAGAACAGAAATTGCTTTGTCTAAAACAAATGCAAATACAGTTTATGTTTTGGGAGAAATTGGTACATTAAGTGGAGATGATTTAATTGCTCCCTTTATATCGATTTTAAAAACTGATGATGCTTTTGCTACATCACCAACAGTACTTTCTTTACCAAATGATGCAACAAGTAATATATCTGCGAACGATTTTACAAGAGGTCAGGCATTTTATGATTTAGTAGTAGAAGTAGACCCTACAAACGATGCAATTGCTTATGTTGGTGGTATAAATTTATTTAGAACAACAGATAGTGGCGTTTCTTGGCAGCAAATTTCAAAAAATTCACCTACAGGAAGTTTACCAGGAATTACTGTTTCTTATGTACATTCAGATCAGCAGAGTTGGGCTTTTCATCCAACAGATGCAAATATTGCAGTTTTAGGTTGTGATGGTGGTGTGTTTTATGCCAATTCACTTTCAGCTGCTTCCTCAAGTGCATCAGCAATAGAAGAAAGAAATAAAGATTATAATACCATTCAATTTTACAATGCTGCAATTAGCCAAACTATAGATCCAGAATATATTATTGGTGGTACACAAGATAATGGAAATCTATTTTTTGATGATGCAACAAGTGGAATTAATTCAGCAATAAAAACCAATAGAGGAGATGGAACACATTGTTTTATTGACAAAGATGGTTCTTATATGGTTATTTCAAATCTCTACAATAACATCACTAGGTATAATTTGCCTTACACAGGTACTGGTGTTACAATTTCATCTGATAGCGATTCAGGAATTTTTGTAAACCCTATGGCTTTAGATGATAATTTAGATATTTTATATACAAATGGTTACGATGCTGAAAATGAGGTTGGCTATTTAACAAGATTTACAAATATAACAACAGCTTCATCAACAAGAACAGATTTTTCAGACCCTTTGATAACCAATATTTCTGCTTTAAAAGTATCACCATTTACAACAACATCCTCTAAAGTTTTTTTAGGAACAAGAGCTGGTAAATTGATAAAAGTTGAGAACGCAAATACTGCAACCCCAACAATTACAGATATTTCTTCTAATGATTTTTTTGGTAATATTTCTTCAGTAGAATTTGGTGCATCAGAAAATGAAATTATGGTTACTTTTTATAATTTTGGGGTAGAAAGTATTTGGTTTACAGAAGATGGAGGTACAACTTGGGCAAATAAAGAAGGAGATTTTCCTGATATAAATGTAAGGTGTATTTTAATGAATCCATTAAATAATGATGAGGTTATTGTTGGCTCAGAATTAGGGGTTTGGAATACCAATAACTTTAAAGATGCATCACCAATTTGGAATCAATCTTACAATGGAATGTCTAATGTAGCAGTAACTTCTTTTAGTTTAAGAACTACAGACAATACCATTTTAGCAAGTTCTTATGGTAGAGGTTTTTATACAGGTAAATTTACTGGAAACGATTTAACAACTTGGTTAGGAACCGTAGATTCAGATTTTACAAATACCAACAATTGGTCTAATGGTTTACCATCAAATACTGTTGATGTTAAAATATCTACAACTTCAAATAATCCAATTATTAACTCAGCCATTTCTGTGGCAAATATTTCTATTGATGAAAATGCGGCTTTAACAATTACAGAATCTGGTGCTTTAACAATCGAAGAAAATTGTACTAACCAAGGTAGTTTAACAATAAATTCAACTTTGGCAAACTCAGGAAGTTTAATTGTAAAAGGGACATCCACAGGAAAAATAACTTATAACAGATATGCTTCTAATAATTGGCATTTAATAAGTGCACCTTTGTTAAATGATGTTTATGATAATGATTGGGTTACTGCGAATTCCATTCAATCTGGTTCAGTAAATACAAATTCAAGAGCAATTGGTACTTATAATAACAATTCTGGTAATTGGGAATATATGCAGGTAAATGATTCAGAAAATTTTACTGCAGGTAGAGGTTTTTCAATAAAAAGAACCACAGCAGGTAATCATATTTTTTTAGGTGATGTTGCAACAGAAACCGTAAATATTGGGATTAATAAAGGAACTACAACTTCTTATAATTTATTAGGAAACCCATTTTCATCGTATTTAGCAATAAATGAAACTGCAGATTTTACAAATAACTTTTTAAATGCAAATGAAACTGTTTTAGAAGAAAAGACCATTTATGTTTGGAATGGAAGTGCTTATGAAACCAAAAATCAAGCATCGTCTGCCGTAAATTTAGCTCCAGGTCAAGCATTTTTTGTAATTTCTAAATCAGAAGGAGGTACAGCAACTTTTGCAGAAATTTTACAACAACATCAATCAGAAACTTTTTTAAAGCAGCAATCAAGACCAGAAATAAGAATTTTTTGTAAAAACGATACACAAGAAAAATACACAGATATTTTTTATATAGCTTCTGCCACCAATGATTTTGATAATGGTTACGACAGTTCTTTATACGCAGATACTGCATCCAATTTTGAAGTTTTTACAGAGCTCATAAATGGAAATGATACTAGAAAATTAGCCATACAATCTATACCAATAGAATTTTCTACAATTATACCAATAGGCATTATTGCTGATAAAAACTCAGATTTAGAAATTAGTGTAAATGCAAAAAATATAAATGCAGATTTAAACGTTTATTTAGAGGATAAAAAGTTAGGTACATTTACACTTTTAAACAATTCAGAAAACAAATATCAATTTAAAACAAAAGAAGCTTTAAATGGTTCTGGTCGATTTTATTTACATACAACATCAGAAGTATTAAGTGTTTTAAATCCTGTTTTTAATGATGTCGATTTATTTGTTTCTGGTGATAAAATTCAGATTCAAAATTTGAATTCAGAAGCTAGTTTCATCAAAATTTATGATACAAAAGGCAAATTAATATTGATGCAAAAGTTAAAACAAAATCAAGATGAAGTTGCTGTAAATAATTTTTCTAAAGGAATTTATGTGGTTGTTATAGAGCAAGATAATAGTACTTTTACAAAGAAAATAATTATTCAGTAATAAGAACAATGAAGTATAAATTTGTTTTATTTTTTTTGATAAATTCAGTAGTTCTTTTTGCTCAGAAAAAGGTGTCAAAGCAATTTCAAACACTTGCTAATGAGGTTAATATTTATACAGCTGGTTTAGATAATTTAGTTGTAGAAAACTCAGATTCAGACTTTATAGAAGTGTATTTGTATGCAGAAAGTTACGATGACCAACTGATTAAAGTTGATGAGAATAGCAAAGAAGTAAATGTAAAATTTGCTTTTGAGGGTACCCAAACCAGAGAAGTTATTTTTAGAAAATTTATTACCAAAAGATTACAAAGAGCAAATGTTATTGTAAAAATACCAAAAGGTAAAAAGGTATTTGTTTTTGGTGAAAATGTAGATTTAGAATCTAAAAATCTTAAAAATGAGTTGGCAATCTATATAGAAAACGGAATTGTAAAACTGAATAAAATACAAGCAAATACAATATTAAAATTATATTCTGGTAATGTGTATGCATCTGTAAATAATACAAATTTAGATTTAGTTTCTAAAAAAGGTAAAATTAAAATCGATGATATTTTTTATAAAGAAAAATATAAAAAAGACTTAGAAAATTCAAATAAAAAACTCTCAACAAACTCCATAAAAGCTAATATTTATTTATCAAGTAATTAAACACAATAATATTCTTATTTTTGTGACTTCAAAATTTAAAAAATGTCAAAAAAGAACATTGCAATTCTTACTATTTTAATAGCAATTATTTTAGATCAAGTAATTAAAATCTACGTAAAAACTAATTTTGTTTTAGGTGAAGAAGTAGAAGTTTTTAGTTGGTTTAAAATTCACTTTGTAGAAAACAACGGAATGGCAATGGGTTTTGAATTTGGTGGAAAAGGAGGTAAGCTTTTTCTAACATTATTTAGAATTGTTGCTGTTGGTGCTATTATTTATTGGTTGGCAGGTAATATAAAACGTAAAGTGCACAATGCAGTAATTATTGGTATTTCTTTAATTTTTTCAGGTGCAGTAGGTAATATTATAGATTCAATTTTTTACGGAGTTATTTTTGATTCTTCAGAGCATAAAGTGGCAACATTATTTGCAGATAAACCTTATGGTGAGTTGTTTCATGGTAAAGTTGTAGATATGTTTTATTTTCCTATTTGGTCTGGTAATTTACCAGAATGGATTCCTTTTGTTGGTGGCGATTTGTTTACTTTTTTTCAGTACATATTTAATCCTGCAGATTCATACATAACCATAGGTGTAGCTATTCTTTTTATTTTTAGCAAGCAAGCTTTTCCTAAAGAAGATAAAAAATCTGAGAAAAAGATTACAGAAACTTCATCAGAAATTTAAAAATTTATTAAAATAAACTATTGTAATTTTTACTAACTTGTGTAGGGTTTAGATTTAAATTTATAACCTACTTAAGTATGAAGATTTCAAGATATATTCTCATTTTTTTTATTGGTTTTTTTATTGCCAAATTTTGGTATCAAAAAGACGATAGACATCAACAAAAAGAAGAAATAAAAGTTGTTGTAAATTCCATTAAGAATATGAGTAAATTGGTTGTTTCTAGTGCCAGTTTCTCTGAAGTGTACAATTTTAAAGACTCAAAAAAATATTTTTACGATTATTTATCTTTTGATAAAGAAGCCATTGTTACAGTAAATGCTGATGTAGAAGTGGGTTATGATTTATCTAAATTAGAAATACAGATAGATTCTGTTGGTAAAAAAATCATCATTAATCAAATACCAAAAGAAACCATTACTATTGCACCAGATGTAAAGTATTTCGATTTAAAACAAAGTCAGTTTAATGCTTTTTCTAAAGAAGAATTAAATAAGATTAATCAAAAAAGTATCGATAAAATTAAAGAAACCATTGGTGTTACCAACTTAAAAAAAGAAGCGAAAACACGTTTCTTTGAAGAGATTTCTAAGATTTATCAATTATCAGCCATTTATGGTTGGCAAGTTGTAGATAATACAAAATCAGAATTTTTAATTGATTTTCAAAAAGTTATGGATAAATAAAAAGACTGTCAATTTTTTTGACAGTCTTTTAGCTACATTTAATAAAATCCCCCGATTTTTATTAAATCTTTTTTATTTCGAATTAGTTTACATTTTAATGAACATAGTGTCTTCTAAATTTTCATAGCAACTTTTTTTGTAAATAACAATTTTAAATTTATTGATTGTTAAACTACAATGTAAAACTAAAAATAAATAGTGAAATAAATACAGGTATTTATACCTGTTTTTATAATTCAGTAGTTTTCATTGGATAGTCTTTAAACCATAAATAATAGATTATAAATATTAATATATGAACTTTTAAAAATGTGTTATTGCTTTTATTTTGCTAAAATCCAGTGCCAGGTTCTATAATACTTGCAGCTTGAGCTTTTTTAGGATGGAGAATTAAATATGTTCCTAAAGCGGTTAAGGCTGCATATTTACCATAATTTCCTATTTTTTTAATTGCATCTTTTCTTGAGATGTCCTGTTTGTGTTTTGTATTTTTTTTCATAATTATTTGTCTTTTAAAATGTTATGTTATTCTAAAATTATTTTTTTAGTAAAGTTAACAGAGTTGTTTTTTAGTTGAACAAGATAAACACCTTTAGATAAGTTTGGTAAATCAATATCTTTACTGGTGTTTGATGTAAAAGAAGTATTTAATACTTGTTTACCTAGTAAATTAAATATAGAAACCGTTGTTTTTTCGTTTGATAATCCAGTAATTCTTAAAGTAGATTTGTCTAATTTATAAATGCTAACATTATTTAAAGATATGTTTGTATCAACATTTAAAGTACTAGTAGTTGTATGTAAATAAAATCTTCCAATTCCGTTTAAATTTTCATTTAATGTGATTTTATAATTGCTATTAGCTTCATCTAAACGAGAAAAAGTATTTGTGATTTTATCCTCTAAAAATATTTTAATACCAGAAGGTAAATTTACTGCTTCTGCAGTAAAAGAAATTTCTTTACCAGCAATAGCAGTAACACCAATAGGTACAATCATATTTTCATAATTATTATTAGGTAGTGCTTGTCTTTTAAAATCTATACCATTACTACTGTTAACTAAATGAGTGTAGATATTTAAGTTAGATGATTGACCTGTAAAGGTACCAATGTCAAAACCTGGGTCTAAACCTGTAGTTTTACCTTCTAAATAATTAATTTCTGTAGATTTTGTTTTGGTATCATCAGCCATTAATAAAGTTAATTTTGGGTTTGATGTAGTTTTGTAAAATGTAATACCATTTTGATGACTTTGCATTGCTTTGGTAAAAGTTACACTAGTAGAAGCTACATTAGAACTAACAAAGAATCCTTGCCCTGGATGAATATGACCCGTTTGTAAATCTTGATACTCATCTGCACTAGCATTCCAAACATAAACACTTTCGTGAGTATCGGTTAAAGGAGTTGAATTTACAGATAAAAAAGTAGCAATGTTAATATATGCAGGATATGGATTACCAATTAAAGTCCATCTATTTTCACCACTACCACCAATATCATTTGCAGTAATTGTTGGATTAACAGGCGGTGTAGGAAAAGTACCTGTAAAGGTATAATTACCACCACTAGTTCTTTTTAATGAATAACCAGATCCAGAACCAAACGTAGTTGCTGTGCCAGAATCTTGAAAATAGGTCCAATCACCATTAGCGTTTGATGTATTAATGTATGTGGCAACAGCTTCATTATTACCAGTACCAGATGTGTTAATTCCATTAGCATCATTCCATATGTCATCAAATTGTTCATTAACAACAGGAGATGAAACTAAATGCCAATTAGTATCACTTACATTAACGTTATAATTAAAATCTCCATTTACAGTTGCTGTACCCTCGATAATTAAAGAACCTCCACTATTTATTGTTAAAGAAGAGCTTGCATCAATAGTTAAATTATTTGCAACAGCCCCTGTACTAGAACTTATAATAGGTTTGTTAGTAACATTTGGTATTTTTATATGATCTGTAGTAATTGGAATACTGTTATATCCCCAGTTACCTGTTGTATTCCAATCTGTATTAGTAGAACCAAAAAATTTATTTGGTAATGTAGCACCTTTAAAAGCAGTTTTAACACCAGTTGCCCAGGTAAAAGAACCACTTGTTATTGTTCCTCCATTTATCATAGCAGCACACTCATCTATAGTACCATTACAATCAGTAGATCCATTATAAAATCCTAAATCTGAAGTGACTCTAGCTGTAGTACCATTTGTTAAATCAGTAGAGCCTGTTAATTTTGTACCTGTTAAAACAGCAGGTTCTGAAGCATTTATTGTATTTGTTTCTCCCCAGAATGAAAGAAAAACAGTTGGAGCTCTTTCTGCTCCTAAATAAGCATAAAGCTGATCTCCTGCTGCTAAGTTGAAACCTGAGTTTACTTCTTTTACTTCACCTAAATTAACTGTGGGATTATCATTACCACTATTTACTAATATTACAGTTCCTGCACCTAAAGTTTTACCTGTATTATTAGTCCATTCGTTTGTTCCTTCTCCTGTTGTAGAACTAAACCCTGAACCTGTCCATTCATCATCGTCAAAGATTATTTTTGTGCCTGTTAAACAATCATCTAGTAATACAAAAGCATAATCGGATGTTGAAGGTGAAAGAGTTTTATTCATAGCAATAATGGCTATATCACCCATAGCATCAATAGTTCCATTATTATTTTGAGAAATACTTGTTTGTAGAATACAAAAGAAAAGTATTACTGTAATAAAGTTTCTTTTTAAAAGAGTATAATTTCTCATAGTTTGTTTTTTTAAAATTTTAGAATAAGTATAATTTAACTTCTAGAAGGGTAAATACCATATAAACAAATAATATAATTTACACCTAAAGAAGGAGGAATGTTATTAAAAGGATAATTATTTCCTGTCATTGAAGCTGTAGCAGTTGAGTTAATTCTAACGGGTAAACTTTGTCCACCGTACTTTTGTATAGTAGCTCCAGTAAATTCACTAGAATAATTATCTGTTCCAGTGTTTGCTAATATACCTGCTCCTGGGTTGGTTTCATCTGCGCTACCATCTTCAGAATTAACGGGTATGTCAATTGTACCAGCAGTTTCGCTTACAGTAATAATATGATTGTGAGAAGGTAAATTAAGGTTATTTAAGATGGTAGTTTCAGTACCAAATTTAGACCCTAAAGGGATATTACTTAATCCTTGGTTAGCCCCATTTCCTGCTCCTACAATTGCTCTACCACAAAGGTTTGGCAAACCAAAAGTAGTTCTACCATCTCCACCATAAGTGGTTCCTAAAATTGAAAATAATGCTGTGTTTGATGAAATTGCTAATAATTGACCGCTACAAAAAGCCCAACCTCTTGGGGCAAAATTTCCTGCGAATATTGATATTTCTCCTATATATGCATCTTGTGCCATAATAATATTTTTTTAAGTTATGAATTAGTTTATAATAAGTTCTGGTAATCTAATGGCTATCATTGTACCATTTGTTGTGGAAAGATGTAAAGTTCCATAACTATCTAGAGTTGCAGTTAATTCTCCGCCACCTTCATATCTATAATATGCTTCTGTAGTCTGAGCTCTTATTAAAACTCCCCAAGTTTCTTTAGGTATAGGGTAACCTTCAATTTTTTTATCACCTAAGTCTATAAAACTAATTTCTCCAATGCCAGGAATTGTAAAATAGATAGATCCTCGATTGTTAAAGACATGGTTTCCTGATTTTGCTATAGTTACTCCATTTGAAGAACCAATGTCGTAGACATAGTTGTTTTTTACTGTAAGTGTGTACATAGATTTTAGTTTTTAGTTAAACTTATTTCAAATGTATACTTATTGTTTAATTGGTTTTAGAGCTTAAATAACCAAAAATAAAAACAGGTATAAATACCTAAATGACCAGTATTTATACCTGTTTTTTGAAGTTAATGTGATTTTACAGATTAAAATCTGGTGTAATTTCAATTATTTTTTTTTGAATACCGTAAATAACTAAACCTGCTACGTTTTTAGATTGTGTTTTTAATAGTAAATTATTTCTATGTCCCTCTACAGTTCTAGGACTTATAAAAAGTTTTTCTGCAATTTCTGAAGTTGTATTTTGTTCGCATATAAGTTCTAATACATCAATTTCTCTTTTAGAAAGTAGTTTTTTATCTAAATCACTTTTAATACGTTTTCCACTAGATGATATAATGTTTTTATGAATAATGTTAAGTACTTTTTCATCATAATAAAATCCTTTTTCATATACCTGATCTATGGTAAAAATCATCATTTTAGGACTAGTGTTTTTAAGTAGGTAAGAAGAGGCACCAACATCAATCATATTAGTAATAAACGATTTACCACCATAACTGGTTAATGCAATTATTTTAATGTCTGGATTTTTTTTATGTATAACCTTTGTGGCTTCAACGCCATTAATTTCTGGCATATTTAAATCCATTAGAATAACATCAATAACTATTTTAGTATTAACTATAAAGTTTATTAAGTCTTTACCATTTTCTGCTTCATAGATAATGTTAAAATTAAATTCTTTTTCTAGTAAAAAACGAATTCCTTTTCTAAATAATTCTTCATCATCAGCTATTACTATATTTATTATTTTCATAATCAGAAGATTTTATATTATAATTTCAATTTTAAAACCTTTACCTATTTTACTATCAATATTGTATTTTCCGTTTAATAAAGTAACCCTACTTTCTATATTTTTTATGCCAAGGCCTTTTTTGTTATCGATATTAGCTACATTAAAACCTACGCCATTGTCTGTATAACTATAAATTAGTTCATTGTTTTTGTATGAAATATTTATTTTACTATTATTTGCTTTTCCATGTTTTATAGAGTTGTTAATTAACTCTTGGGTAATTCTAAATAGATGTAATTCATTTTGCGGAACTAAAAGTTTTTTTGGATAGTTTATTGTGTATTCTATATTAATTTTTCTACTATTATTAAAAGTGTCTGCTAATTCTTCTACAGCATCTTTAAATCCAAATTCTTCTAGAATAGGAGGTAGTAGATTGTGAGCAATTTTTCTGGCACTTTTTAAGGTTCTATCTGTTACTTCTAATATAAGTTTATTAACAAAGGTGTATTCGTCTGGAGTTAATTCTCCATCTAGTAATAGGTTCGCATTTAAATTAATTACATTAAGTTTAGAGCTAATATCGTCATGGAGATCTTGTGCAATTCTTTTACGTTCTTCTTCTTGCGTAATAATTATAGATTGTATAATCTCTTTTTGATAGGTGATTTCTAAAATGTTTTTTTCAATCTCTTTTTCTACTATTTTCTTTCTAGAAAAAAAGAAAAATAATAAAAGAGAAACTCCCATAAGTAGGAGGAATAAAACACCTGTTAACACTATAATTATCACTTGATCTTCTTGTACAAAGAATTCTTCCATTTGGTTTTTTAGATAGGTATAATCAAAACTACGGAAAAATATTTTTATACCAAGATACGAGTAATTGAGTGAAATAAAAAGGCTGAAGTAAAAATCAGGGGTTTATACCTAGTTCAAAATAATAGATATAAACCCTTGATTACTTTTTATTAAAAAGCGTGTTTTTTCTAAAATTTTTAAACCACTCTACAAAAATTAAGATTTGAAAAAGTAAATATAGAAATTGATTTGCATCCCAAACAAAAAGTTTAAGTTCTCTACCACCAATATTTCCTAAAATAAAAATTAGTGTGCTGCAAAGCGTATAAACAAAGAAACCAGAATTAAAATAAATATATTTTTTGTTTTTACTGTTATCTATCTTTTTGATAAAAAATAAAAAACTATAAATTAATAGTGGTAAAGATGTTATTACAATTTCAATTTCATTCCATTTTACATAAGAACTAGGGTTTAATACAAAATACAAAATAATAGAAAATGTTATAATAAAACTAAAGTACCTGATTGGTTTTTTAATTTTTTGGTATTCTGATAATTCTGAGAAAAAAAAACTCAACAAAAGAAATTGTCCTGTAAAAAAATAATGACTTAAAAATAAATTGTACTCCCCTAATTTATGAAGATGACTAGAATATAGTTGTACAAAAGAACAAAGCACTAAATACAAAATAAAGTATTTTAATGCTTTGTTTTTTTTATGAACACTGAGAATAAAAAATAAAGTGTTTAATGTTAAAATAATTATTCCCAGTTTTGTGATCAACTCATCAATTCCCATTTAACTTGGGCCATTTAAAGGGCTATTTGGATCACAGTTTTCTGGACATGGTTGAGTAAAATCAAAGATTTCACCACTCTCTGAGTCCAATGTTTCTCCATCTTCAGAAGAAATCATGTCTTTGCCATTTTTGTCTACACCAACAATCATTAATTTTTCGATGTAAACATTTTCACCTTCAACCATCATTTTTTCAACACCAATATAGGCTCTTACACTTGCAGCCCCTTCAGCTATTGCTTCTTGTAGGTCTAATAAAGGAATATTAAAAGCTCTACAGTCGTTATATTTGTTATAACTACTCTCCATTTTGCGCCATCTTTTTGCCCAGTTTTTTGCTGTTTTTAAAGGTATAGTATTTTTCTTGTTTTTTTTTGGTACATCGTTTGGTTGTTTTTCCATATTTAATAGTTTTTAGATTAAGATATTACTTTGATTAGCTTATAAAACTAACTAAAAAAAACGCAAAAGAAAGTATTAATACTTGTAAAATAATTTAAAACACGTGTTTATACGTGTTTTTTTTACACTTGTGTTTTACTTGTTTTTAGAACTTGGGTGTTTAAAAAATTGGTATTTTCGTATTATGTCTACAACTTCTTTAGAACTTCAAATAAAAACCTTACCTAATGCTCCAGGAGTTTATCAATATTTTGATAAAGAGGATGTAATTATTTACGTTGGTAAAGCTAAAAATTTAAAAAAAAGAGTTGCTTCTTACTTTACAAAAACTCACGAAAATGGCAAAACACGTGTTTTAGTTAAAAAAATTGTTCGTATAAAACACATTGTTGTAAATACAGAAACAGATGCGTTATTATTAGAAAACAACCTTATTAAAAAATACAAACCACGCTATAATGTATTGCTAAAAGACGATAAAAGTTACCCATGGTTGTGTATAAAAAAAGAGCGTTTTCCAAGAATTTTTATGACACGTAGAGTTATTAAAGATGGCTCAGAATATTTTGGGCCTTACACTTCGGTAAGAACAGTAAGAGTTTTATTAGATTTAATTAAAGAACTTTATCAATTAAGAACTTGCAATTACGATTTAAGTGCCCAAAACATTAGCGAAGGCAAATATAAAGTCTGTTTAGAATATCATTTAAAAAATTGTAAAGGACCTTGTGAAGGTTTAGAAACTGAAGCACATTACAATGAATCTATCAAAGAAATTAGAAATATTATTAAAGGAAACTTTAAAGAAAGTTTAGAGAAATTTAATAAAATGATGCTAGATTTTGCCCAAAAAATGGAGTTTGAAGAGGCGCAAAAAATCAAAGAAAAATTAGATTTACTGAGTAATTATCAATCAAAATCTACTATTATAAATCCGTCTATTAATAATGTAGATGTGTTTACTATTATTTCTGATGAAACTCATGGATATGCAAATTTCTTAAAGATATCTAACGGATCTATTATACAATCGCACACCACAGAAATTAAGAAAAAGTTAGATGAAACTGATAAGGAATTACTAGAACTTTTTATTGTTGAAATTAGACAACGTTTCAATTCGCAATCACCAGAAATTTATGTACCTTTTAAAGTAGATATTGGCGAGAATATAAAAGTAACAATACCAAAATTAGGTGATAAAAAACGAATTGTAGAACTTTCAGAAAGAAATGCTAAATATTACAGACAAGAACAATTTAAGCAAATAAAAATTGTTGATCCAGATAGGCACGTAAAACGAATTATGGCGCAAATGCAAAAAGATTTGCGTTTAAAAGAAGAACCAAGACATATTGAGTGTTTTGATAACTCTAACATTCAAGGTACAAATCCTGTGGCTGCTTGTGTGGTTTTTAGAGATGGTAAGCCTAGTAAAAAAGAATATAGACACTACAATATAAAAACTGTAGAAGGACCAGATGATTTTGCATCTATGGAAGAAGTAGTTTATAGAAGATACAAACGCTTATTATCAGAAGGCCAATCTTTGCCTCAATTAATAATTATTGATGGTGGTAAAGGGCAATTATCATCCGCGTTAAAAAGTTTAGATATTTTAGGTTTGCGAGGTAAAATTGCAATAATTGGTATTGCAAAACGTTTAGAAGAAATCTATTATCCAGACGATCCTATTCCTTTGTATTTAGATAAAAAGTCAGAAACTTTAAAAATTACGCAGTATTTAAGAAACGAAGCACATAGATTTGGAATTACTTTTCATAGAAATAAACGTAGTAAAAGTGCTATACAAAGTGAATTAGAGCAAATTCCAGATGTTGGTAAACAAACAATTACAACTTTATTACGTAAATTTAAATCGGCAAAACGAGTTAAAGAAGCCTCTTTAGCAGATTTAAAAGAAGCAATTGGCCATGCAAGAGCTGTAAAAGTGCATCAATATTTTCATAAAGAAATAGAAAATGAAAAGTAAAATATTCTTTTTGGTTTTTATGTTACCAATACTTGTGTTGGGGCAACAAGAACAGCCCAAAATAGGACTTATCTTAAGTGGTGGTGGTGCTAAAGGTTTTGCGCATATTGGTATTTTAAAAGAAATAGATAATGCTGGTATTCAGTTAGATTATATTGGTGGTACAAGTATGGGGGCAATAATAGGTGGTTTGTATGCTGCTGGTTTTTCTGCTGTAGAAATAGAAAAAATTGCTAAAAAAACAGATTTTGTAAATTTATTAAGAGATGTAATACCTAGAAGTTCATCTCCTTTTTTTGAAAAAGAATACGCAGAAAAAACCAAAATAACATTGCCAGTTTCTAAAGGTAAAATAGGCTTGCCAAGAGGGGTTTCTAGAGGGCAAAATATATTAAACTTACTTTGTGAACTTTTAGGTTCTACAGAAGAAATTGATGATTTTTCTAAATTAGAAATTCCGTTTTTTTGTATTGCTACAGATGTAGAAACAGGTAAAGGTGTCGTTTTAGAAAAAGGCTCATTACCAATGGCTTTAAGAGCAAGCGGTTCTTTCCCTACGTTATTAAATCCTGTTGTAGTTAACGATAAATTATTAGTTGATGGTGGTATCGCAAATAATTTTCCGGTTTCAATAATGAAATCTAAAGGCATAGATGTTGTAATTGGTGTTGATGTAGAAGGTAAATTGATAAAAAAAGAGAATTTAACATCAGCAATTGCTATTATCAATCAGATTGTGAGTTATCAAATGTATGATAAAAGTGAAACTGAAAGAGAAAAGTTAGACGTTTACATTCATCCAGATATCTTTGAATATAATGTTGTAGACTTTGAGAAAAAGGATGAAATCATTAAAAAAGGAGAAACTGAAGCAAAGAAATTTAAAGAAGTTTTTAAAGAGTTAGCCGCAAAACAAATTAATAAAAAAGAACGAAACTATTTAAAGATTAATACGGATAAAAATTACATATCTAAGGTAGAAATTATAAGGTCTGAGAATTATACGTATCGTTATGTAATTGGAAAATTAGGGATTGTAGCAGGAGATAGTATTTCTAGACAAGAAATAACAAAAAGGATAGATTTATTATCGGCAACTAAAAATTACGATAAAATAAATTACAATCTAATTAAACAAAAAGACAATTCGTATCATTTAAAATTAAATTTAGTAGAAACTAATGAGAATGCAACCATAAGTTTGGGTGCGCATTACGATGATTTATACAAATCTAGTGTCTTGCTAAATTACAGTCAAAAACACGCTTTTATTAAGAATGATTTACTTTCCTTAGATTTAGTTTTAGGCGATAACTTAAGGTATAATTTAAATTATTTTGTTGATAATGGTTTTTATTTAAGTGTTGGGTTTAGATCGAGATACAATCATTTTAGAGCTAATTCTAAGTATGCACCTTTAATTTCTGAATATCCAAGTATAAATAGCGTTAACATAAAGTACACAGATATAACAAATCAACTCTATGTGCAAACCACCTTCGATAGAAAATTTGCGATAGGTTTTGGTGCAGAGCATAAATATTTAAAGGCAAGTACAGAAACCATAACTAATAATGGAGACGAAACACATTTAGATAATAGTGAATATTACAATGCATTTGCATTTATTAAATTAGATACATACGATAAAAGATATTTTGTAACAAAAGGATATTATGCCGATTTAAATTTGAAATGGTTTTTAAATTCAACCGATTACAACAACGATTTTAAAAGTTTTGCGCAAGCCTATGGTACTTTAGGTTTCGCAACTCCTCTTACAGATAAAATAACTTTTCAGAATACTAATGATGCAGGTTTTACCTTTAATACCTCTAATTCAACTGTTTTTGATTTTTATTTAGGAGGCTATAATCAGAATTACATAAATAACTTTGTGTCTTTTTATGGTTATGATTTTGCTGAGTTGTCTGATGATTCTTTTCTAAAAACAGAAGTACTTTTAAGATACGAATTTGCAGAGAAACATTATGCTAGTTTTATTGCAAATTTTGGTCGTTTAGATAAAAATGTTTTTAAAGATATAGATATTTTTAAAGATATAAAAACAGGTTATGCTTTAGGTTATAGTTACGATAGCATTCTAGGACCAATTGAATTTAAATACAGTTGGTCACCAAATCATGGAGAAAGCTATTTTCTTTTTAACCTCGGATTTTGGTTCTAAAATTATAAAATCTTTTTAATGCTGTTTTTTTATTTAGTACTTAAATAAAACTCCTCATAAATTTCTAACAAGTTCATTAAAGCTTTCATTAAATCTTTAGTTTCTAGTAAGATACTAAAGTATAATGTAGAGTTTTTAGGACTCGTTTCATCTGTTCTAATTCTACTAACTTGTTTCTCTACGGATAAAGAAACGTTCTTTAAAAGCTCACGTTTTTCAATTAAAATAGGGTTTAAGCTATCAAAATCTCTAGATTTAAAAACATCGCTAACGTTTTGTAAAATTTCTGTTAGTTGATTGTTAATTCCTTTTAAATCTTTTAACTGACCCTTTTTTAAGTTTTTATGATTGTTATTTACGTGTTTAAAACTAGCTCTAGAAATGTAACTTATAGATTGAGCAGAATCTTGTAAATACCCTAAAACAGAAATATAAAATTTACTTGCTTGTACAGAAGTTTCATCTAAAGATTTAATAAAATAAAAAACATTGTCTTTCAATTCATCAATCTCATGGTTTAGCTTTTCTACGTGTTTATCTGTTTTGCGTAGTTTATTTAAATCATGGTTAGCTAAATCATCTACAACATTTGTATATAATTTATTTATTCTATCGGCAACACCAGAAATATGATCAGAACTTTCTTCAATTACACCATTAATGGTAATTAACTCAGATCGTTCTATATGTGTTTTTCTTTTTATTTCTTTAGCTCTTTTTCTATGTGCCATAGAATTTTTAGTAATTAAAAAAGCAACTAAGAATAATAGAACAGGTATAAAAGCAATATGTAAATTAATAAAATAAGTTACAATACCAGCTGCAACAAAAGCAATAATTGCTGTTAAAAACCAGCCACCAATTACATTTAAAACTCCAGCCACTCTATATACAGCACTTTCACGCCCCCAGGCTCTATCTGCTAAAGAAGTACCCATAGCTACCATAAAAGTTACGTAAGTCGTAGACAATGGTAGTTTCATAGATGTTGCTATAGAAATTAATACACTTGCCATGATAAGATTTACAGAAGCACGTACTAAATCGAAAGCAGGCATTTCAAAAGTTTTATCTTTTGGTAATTTTATAATGGGTTTTTCAAATTTAGCATTAATATATTTTTGTGCTTTTTGTGGTAGTAAATAATTGATACCTATATTTAAAACCATAGCAAAACGTACTACAACTCTAGATAAATTATTAGGTTGAAATTTTTCATGACCTTCTCCTTGTCTAGATAAATTAATACCTGTTTCTATTACAGATTTTGCTTTAGAAGATGTCCATAAAGTAATTACCATAATTCCACCAGCTAATAATAAAAGCCAAATGTTAGAGGGTACTTTTTTCGCTAAACTACCCATAGAAAACAACTCTGGGTTAGTGCCAGAAACTGTCCAGGCTTCATAAGAGTTTAAAGCCGCAATTGGCACGCCAATAAAGTTTACTAAATCGTTACCAGCAAAAGCCATAGCTAAAGAAAACGTACCTACACCAATAATAATAACTAAAATGCTTTGTTTAAGTATTTTAATAATTAAATGAGAAATAATGGTCCAAACTACAAAGCTAATAGCAATAATTTGTATGGTATTACCTTCTAAATAACCTTTTAAACTACCATAGAATTGAGTTCCTTTAAGCCCTTTAATAATTATAAAATAAGTAATAGCTGTAATAGCAAAACCACCAAATAAAGAATTTATATAGGCAGGTCTACTTTCAAAATTAAAAGAATAAATAACTCTAGAAAAATATTGTACAATTGCTCCAACTGTAAATGCAACAATAACAGAGAGTAATATACCTAAAATAATATCTGTAGCAGTATTGTAATTAATGTAGTTCCATATTGCAGACATGCTTTCAGTATCATTTTGCGAAATTTTAATAATAGCAATTACTACAGCAGAACCTAATAATTCAAATACAATAGAAACAGTTGTGGAGGTTGGCATACCTAAAGAGTTAAAGACATCTAATAATAGAATATCAGTAATCATAACAGCCATAAAGATGTACATTACATCTTGAAACACAAACATATCTGGGTTAAAGATTCCTTTACGCGCAACTTCCATCATTCCACTAGAGGAAACTGCTCCAAAAAATACTCCAACACTAGCAATAATCATAATGTTTCTAATAGAAATAGCTTTAGAACCAATTGCTGAATTCAAGAAATTAACAGCATCGTTACTAACACCTACAACTAAATCAACAATAGCTAAAACAGCTAAAGCTATCAACATTAAAATATAAGGATCTTCCATTTTATATTATAAATTTAAGAAAGCAAAGTTAATTACACTAAATTTTGGTAATGTTATCTAAATGTTATGAAATTCTCATTCATTTTTCGCCTCTAAAGTAATCTATTTTATAGATATACACTCTTAGTTTTTAATATTAGATAGTTACCAATTCATAATTTTTAAGTTAACAAAATTAACAATTAATTAACCAGTTTTTAACTCAAGCATAATTTACAACTAACACTGAGTTTACAAAAGGAGTTGACTTTTGCATTAGCAAATTAAACACATAAAATGAGAAAATTTTTACTAATTACCTTGTTAGCAATGAGTCAGTTTTTAGCAGCTCAAGAAAGAGGTAAGTTAACAGGTTTATTAACAGATAAAGAATCTAATAATGAACCTTTGCCATTTGCAAACGTACTTATAAAAGGTACTGATATTGGTGCAACAACAGATTTTGATGGTAATTATAGTATTCAGGTTCCTGCAGGAACTCATACTGTTCAATTTAGTTTTTTAGGTTATAAAACAATCGAAAAATCATTTACCATAAAAGCAGGTGGTACAGTTACAATAAACCAATTAATGTCTGCAGAAGAAGGTGTTGCTTTAGATGATGTTGTTATTAAAACAAGTTCTACTAAAGAAAAAGAGTCAGCATTGCTATTAAAGCAAAAAAATGCCACTGTAATTGTAGAAAGTATTGGAGCAGAAAGATTATCTAAAATTGGAGTTTCTGATGCTGCTGCTGCAACAACTAAAATTTCTGGGGTAACAAAAAGTGAAGGTTCAGGAGATATTTATATTAGAGGTTTAGGAGATAGATATTTATCTACAACAATGAATGGTTTACCTATTCCTTCTGATGATGTAGCAAATAAAAATATAGATTTAGGTCTTTTTTCTACCAACATTATTAATAATATAGGGATTTCTAAAACCTATAATACAGTCGGATATTCTGATCAAGCATCAGGGACAGTAGATATCACCACAAAAAAATATACAAAAAAGGGTTTTTCTATAGGTGTAAGCGGAGGTTTTAATACTGCAGTAATGGGTTTAAGTTCAGACTTTAGAAATACACTAAATATGAGTGATGTTACTTTTGGGTATCACAAAAAACCTTTTTTACTTACTGATGCTATTAAATATCAAGGTTGGGATCCATCAACATCAGATAATTCAACAAATTATGGGGTATCTTTTAATGCAGCTTATAAGTTCGATATTTTTGGTAAAGAATTAGCAATATTTGCTACTGCATCTCACAGTAAATCTTTTGAGTATCAAGAAGGAGAATTTAGAACTTATCGTGCTAATATTTTAGACAATGCGTTTCCTAATTTATCTTACGACCCTGCAACAGCTTTAAATGATTCTCCATCCGTAGAACAGTATATTACAAAGATAAATACAACTGGTTATATTAGAGGAGATATAAAATTAAACGATAATCATAAAATTGGTTACAATACCTTATTTGTAAATACTGGTAGAGATAATTTATATGAGCAAGGAAGAAATGGTTTAGGTTATGTTTTTGATCAACAGCCACAAGAAAGAGGCGCTTTTGTAAGAGATCAAAACTACAAACAAACAATTATGTTTGTAAATCAATTAAATGGAGAGCACAAACTTTCTGAAAACAATAAATTAACTTGGGCAGGTGGTTATAACTTTGTTTTAGCAGAAGAGCCTAATCGTATTAGAAACGAAGCTATTATTTTTAGTGATAGTGAAGTAACTTATGCAGATGTATCAGATTTTTCTCAAAGAAAATCTACACAAAGAATTGAGGATAATGAGTTTAATGCGTATATAGTTGATGAGTATTCTTTTGGAATAACAGAAAGTGAGTATGATGATAAGCCAATGAAATTAAATTTTGGTTTAAATTTCAGAAATAAAGAAAGAGCTTTTAGTTCTCAGTTTGTTGGTGTTTCTACACCAGGTTATACACCAGGTTTTCCTGATTCTGGATTTTTAGTTCCAACAGTAGATAATATTTCAAATACTTTTACAGATCTTTCTAATTACAATCAAGCTGCTAACCCAATGTTAAGAGTAATAGAGCAATTACCAGACGCTTATTCTGCTGATATGACAAATATGGCAGCATTTACAAATTTAAGTTTTGGTTTAGATAATAAACTTTCTGGAAATTTCGGATTAAGATTTGAAAGAAATGAAGTTAATATTGCTTGGAATGTAAAGAATTATCAAGGGCCAAATGGACAAGCAAGAGCAGGTTCTTTAAGCAGAGAATATAATTCTGTTTACCCTAGTTTAAATCTTAAATACCAATTAAATGATAGAAATTCTGTTCGTTTTGCCTCTAGTTTAACGCAAACACTTCCAGAATTTAAAGAATTTGCTCCTTTTCAATATGAAGAACCTACAGGACGTGTAATTCAAGGTAATCCAGATTTAGAAAGATCTAAAGTGATAAACTTAGATGCAAAATGGGAATTTTTTCCAAGTAGAGATGAGTTAGTTTCTGGAACTGTATTTTATAAAAATATTAAAGACCCTATAAATTTAGCTTTAACAAGAGGTTCTTCTGGTAACTTCGAGTTTAACAATACAGGAGAAAAAGCAACTGTTTTCGGAATTGAATTAGAAAGCAGATTAAACATCATAGAAAATGAAGATGAAAAAAGTTTATTGAGCGCCAATTTCAATATTACTAAAATGTGGTTTAATCAAGATTTGTACACAAACTTTCAATACTCAGATGTAGAGGAGTCAGGTTTACAAGGAGCTTCTGATTTTATTACAAATGCATCTTTAAGTTTTAATAGCAGATCAGAAAAAGAATTTACAGCAACAGTGTCTGGTAACTATGCATCAGATAAAATATTTGCATTAGGTTCTCCAGAAGATTTAGTAAATAGTGCAACTTTATTTAACGATGAAATTATTGAAAAAGGTTTTGTGTCTTTAGACTTAGTTTTAAGCAAAGAAATTACTGAAGATTTTATAATTAAAATAGTAGGTAGAAACTTACTAAATCCAGATATACAACAAACTCAAAAAGTTACTGAGTTTGATAATTCTGGATCTGGTGCAATAAATGGTGTTACAGATATGGTGGTTCAGTCTTATAAAAGAGGAAGCCAATTGAGTGTTAACTTTACTTATAAGTTCTAGTTAACATTATCGTAACAAATAGAGGTTTTTTATAAATTTTCGTAACCTATTATTAATAGTTAGTTAATAAAAATGAAATAATTCTGAGGTTACTTTGCAGAAACAAATAAAAAATATAATTCAAAAAAAATGAAAAATTTAGTTGTAAAATTATTAGCAATTATTACAATTGTTACTTCTGTATCAAGTTGTGGAAGTGATGATCCAATTGCAGTTGTTCCACCAGTGAGCGATGTAATTGAAAATTTACAAAACGGAATCTTAAATGGAGCATTAACAGAGAGCGCTACTTTAGAAGCTTCTACACAGTATAGCTTAACAGGTCAATTTACAGTTGTAGAAGGAGCTAGTTTAACAATACCAGCAGGTACAAGAATTATTGCAGATGCAGGTGGTTCTGAGGTTTATATTGCAGTTTTAAGAGGAGCTCAAATTTTTATTAATGGTAATCCTTCTAATCCAGTTGTAATGTCTTCTGCTAGTGGAAATCCTGGAGATTGGGGTGGTTTAACACTTTGTGGTAATGCTACAACATCAGCAGGTGTGGATGCAGTTGCAGAAGTTGGAGATTTTGTTTACGGTGGTACTGTAGATAACGATAGCTCAGGTAACATTAACTATTTACAAATTGTTGGTACTGGTGCTCAGATTACTACAGAATCTCAATACAATGGTGTTTCTTTTTACGCAGTTGGTTCTGGTACAGTTGTAAATAATGTAGCAGTAATTAATGGTAAAGATGATGGTGTTGAGTTTTTTGGAGGTACAGTATCTGTATCTAATCTTTATTTAGAAAATAATGATGATGATTCTATAGACTGGACAGAAGGATGGAATGGTACAGTTTCTAACGCTTATATTTCTCATACTGTTCCAGGTTTCTCTACAGTTTTTGAAGGAGATAAAGTTAACGGAAATCCAAAATTTAATAACATAACAGCTGTTTCAACAGTTGGTGGTACAGCTTTACAATTTAAATTACAATCTGGAGGTACAATTACAGGTTTATCTTTATCTGGTTATGATATAGATTTAGATATGAAAGACGGTGGTGCTACTAGTAATGTAGTTTTAGAAGCAGGTTTAGAAGCTGTTGCTTTAACAGATCCTACAGAGCCAGATACTATCGATGAATATTTTTATACTATTAATGGTGCAAATGTAGCTCCAACAGTTACTAAGTCAGATTTTCCTTGGGTAGATTCAGATTTATCTTTTGAGAGTTCAGTATTACAAGGTACAATCTCTGGTACAGTTACTTTAGACGCTTCAATTTCTTATATGTTAAATTCAGCATATATAGTTCCTAGTGATGCAAAATTAGTAATTCCTGCAGGTACAAAAATTACTGCTAGAGATGGTGGTACAGGAGTTTATATTGCTGTTTTAAAAGGAGGTCAAATAGAAATTGATGGTACAGCTGCTAATCCAGTAGTAATTTCTTCTGCTGCTGCTAACCCTGGAGATTGGGGAGGTTTAACAATTTGTGGAGATGCACCAACATCAGCAGGTGTAGATGCAGTTGCAGAAGTTGGAGGTTTTATTTATGGTGGTACAACTGAAGATGATGATTCAGGTCACGTAAAATATTTAGTAATTAAAGGTACAGGAGCACAGATTAATTCTGAATCTCAATACAATGGTGTTTCTTTATATGGTGTTGGTAACAAAACTGAATTAGAAAACATTGCTGTAATAAATGGTGCAGATGATGGTGTTGAGTTTTTTGGAGGTACTGCAACTGCTAGTAACTTATACTTAAAAGATAACGATGATGATTCTATAGATTGGACAGAAGAATGGAATGGTTCTGTAACTAATGCTTACATTACAAATACAGTTCCTGGTTTTTCTACAGTTTTTGAAGGTGATAAAGATAATGCAAACCCAACATTTACTAATATAACTGCAGTTTCTACAGTAGGTGGTACAGCTTTACAGTTTAAGAAAACTTCTGGAGGTACTATTACAGGTTTAAACTTAATTGGGTACGATTTTGATTTAGATATGAAAGATGGTGGTGCATTATCTAATGTAATGATTGATGGTGCTGCTGCTGATGCAACTTTAGTTAGTGGAGAAACTACTAAATACACTTTAAATTCAGGTAAAGCTTCTACTGCTGTAGATATTTCTACTTGGACTTGGATTAACGCTAGCTTATAGTCGATTAAGGATTAAAACAAATTTTTATATAGAAAGAAAGCAGGCTTTAAGCCTGCTTTCTTGGTTTTATAAATAGATTCTTATTCGTGTTTTAATCTATGCTGATTAAAATCTATGTTGTAACATTTATTTTTTCTTAGAAATTATATTAGAGCTGTTTATTTACCTAGAAAAGCATTCTAAATCAATAGTTTTAATATATTTAAAGATACTTTCATATAAAGTATGAGATTGGTTACAGTCATAAAAAAAAGCAGGCTTTTAGCCTGCTTTTTGTCTTATAAGTTAAAATGATTGTTAAGCTTTTTTATCTGCACAACAAGCCATTGTACAATCCTCTTTACATTCTTTTTTATCTGCTGTCATTTCACATTTTTCTTTACAATCTTCTGTACAAGTATGTGCTTTTTTATGTGAAGCTTCACTAGCCTTATATAATTCGCCACCAGCAATTCCATCAACAAAAGCAATTAAGTCTTTTTTAGAAGTTGTATTAGCATCATATTCTATGTTTGCAATACTATCATTAAAAATAACTTTTGCGTCTAAAACACCTTCTTTTTTAGATAATTTAGATTGTATTGTTTTTGCACATCCAATTTCGCAAGTCATTCCAGAAATGGCTAAAGATACGTTTTCAGTTTTAACTTCTTTTTTTTCAGTTTTACATCCTGTAAGTATAAAACAAGCAATTGCGATTGCAGTAAATATTTTTTGAGTTTTCATTTTGAGTATAGTATTGAATTATTTTACAAATTTATTAATAATATGACTTGTATTTTAAAAAGTTGAGGTTTTTTACCTCAATTTTAACTGAAAAAGAACTCAATAGAGTAAAAAATACATCAAAAAAAGAAAAATTGGAATTTTTAAAATCAAAAAAAAGAGCCAAAACAGAACTTTTGACTCTCTTATTAAATTTATTTTAAAAAGTGTTTATTTAAAATCTTCATCAGAAACACCTTCGTTTACTTTTATTTCTTTTACTTCAAATTTTAAATCCATAGGACCAGATTTAATGCCAATTGAATATGGAAATAATACACCATTTACAGTTTTGTAATTGCTAAAAGTGGTTGGTACTTTCATTTCTCCTGTTGGTCCTTTTACAGTTTTTACTTCTTTGATTTTTAAACCTGTTTTTAGATCATAGAAAGCTTCAGTGTCATTGAATTTTATAACGTAATAATTTATACCATCAATAGGTTCAATTCTATCTAATTTACCAGCTTTATAAGCTAAATCTGAAAAAGGAACTAAATTGGCTTTTGCTTCTTCGATCTGTTCAGCTTTCATTTCCATTTTTTGACCTCTTACTTCTTGATAACCAGTAGTACCATCAAAAACAGATTTTTGCATAACATTACCAGCTACAGCAATCTCTTGCGATGTTTTATTTGGTGCAGCAGTTTTAGAAGTCATTGCCAAAGCCATACCTTGTACAGTAGCATTTGCAACCATCATTGTGGTTTTTACAGCCATTACCTTTTCTGTTCCTCCAATAGCATCTATGTATTTATCTACAACAGTTGTTGCTGTAACTCCTGCAGGAATTGGCATTGTCATTGGTGGTTTTACAGTTGGGTTACCTTCAGAATCGAAATATTTAATTACATAATCTGTTTTTTCAAGGTTTTTAAGTACATCAATACCTTTACCAGTTATTACAATTCTAGTTTTATTGCCTTTAAAATATTTAATGGCTGCATTTTGTACATCATCAATAGTAACAGCATTTATATTTTTTAGGTAATTTTCGTAAAAATCGTCTGGTAAATTATACAATTCTCTATTTAAAGCATAGCCTGCAACAGTTGCTGGTTTTTGTACGTTAATTACAAAACTACCCACATATTGCGCTTTTGCGTTTTTAAGTTCTGCTTCTGTAATTTTATCGTAACGAATTCTGTTTACTTCTTTCATCATTTCTACAACAGAACTGTCTGTAACCATATTACGTACACTTGCAGTTGCTCTAAATGTAGCTGCATATCTGCTCTGTCTTACACTAGAATAAGAACCGTAAGTGTATCCTTTATCTTCTCTTAAATTAGAATATAAACGCGCAGTACCTCCACCTCCTAAAATTCTGTTGGCTAATAGTGCAGCATAATAATCTTTATCTCCTAATTTTAGGTTGATGTTGTTGATAATAGCAATCTCAGACTGAACTGCATTATCCATATTAATGAAGTTAATTTCTGTAGTTTCTACATTTTTAGGCTCTGGAATGTTGGTTGTAGGTATTGTGCCTGCTTCCCAATCAGAAAATAATTTAGTAACTAACTTTTTAATTTCCTTCGGATTTATATCGCCCTGAACAATTAAATAAGCATTATTAGGTTTGTAGTACGTATTATAATTTGCCTTTACATCTGCTAAAGTGATGTTGTTTACAGTTTCTTTTGATATGAACTCTCCATAAGGATGTTCTGCTCCATAAGTCAATAAATCTTCAACTCTTCTAGCAATTGTAGTAACACTTTTCTCGTTACTTTTTATATTGTCTAAAGTTACCTTTTGTTCTTTATTAAACTCCTCTTGTGTAAATTGTGAGTTTTTTACACCATCTGCCATTAAGCCTAAAACTTCTTCAAAATATCTTTTTAAAGAAGATGCATAAGCAGATGAGCTACCAAAACTAATATTAGCGCCTAAAAAGTCTACTCTTTCATTAAAAGCATCTTTAGTCATTGTTGGTGTTCCTCTACCTAAAAGGCTACCCATCATAGAAGAAACCCCAGCTTTATCACCTTCAAAATAAGGTTTATTATCAATATTTAAACTGGCAGAAGCTCTTGGTAATTTATGGTTTTCTACAACAATTACAGTTAAACCATTTTTTAATTTAAACTTATCTGCTTTACCAAATTTTACTTGTGGAGCAGGACCTGAAGCAGGTTTTTTTGTTCTGTCTACTTGTGCATTTAACGAAAAACAGATGGTTAATATGGCTACAAGCGATGCTATTTTTGTTTTCATAATATTCATATCTTATATTATTTCTTTTGTGATTCTGGTAAATACTCTAAAACTAATCTTTGATTTGGATTTAAGTATTTTTTTGCAACTTCTCTAATATCTTCTCTGCTGATAGACCTAAAAATATCAATCTCTGTGTTAATTAAATTAGTATCACCAAACATCACATAATACTCAGCTAAAGAACCTGCAATTCCTTGTACTGTAGAATTTGAGTTTACAAATCTATTTTCGAATTGATTTTGTAATTTCTGATAATCGTTTTCAGAAATTAAATTGGTTTGTAGTTTTACAATTTCTTCGTCAATACCTTCTAGTAAATCATCTAAAGAAGTTTCACCTTGTGGCAAACCAAATAAAATATACGTTCCATAATCTTCTTGACTAAAGTTGATGGCACCTGTTTGTAACGCCATTTTTTTAGTATCAACTAATTTTTTATACAAAACAGAGCTTCTACCAGTACTAAAGTACGATGATATCATATCTAAAACTCTAGAATCTTTTGTTGTCATTGCAGGTGTTCTATAAGCAGCCATAATTGCAGGAATACTAATATTAGCATCGTAAGCTTTTGCTTTAATAGTTTCTGTAATTGGGTCTTCTTTTGGAAAATTTCTCTCAATTTCTGCACCTCTAGGAATCGATCCAAAATAATCTTGAATCATTTTTTTTACTTCGGCTTTATCAATATCACCAGCAACTACTAAAGTTCCGTTATTTGGTACATAAAACTTTTTGTTAAACGCTTTAAACTCTTCTAAAGTTGCAGCATCTAAATGCTCCATTTTACCAATTGTTGTTCCTTTATAAGGATGTTTTTTAAAGATGTTTTTCTTAACATTCTCTAAGAATTTTCCATATGGCTGATTGTCTACTCTTAATCTTTTTTCTTCTTTAACAACCTCATTTTGTGTATCTACACCAACTTGTTCTATAACTGGGTGCAATAGTCTTTCAGACTCTAACCACAAACCTGTAGCAACTTCATTAGATGGGAATTGTTCATAATAATAAGTTCTATCATCATCTGTAGTTGCATTTCCATTACCACCCGCAGAAGAAACTATTTTATCCCATTCACCTCTTTTTATGTTTTTAGTTCCTTCAAAAAGTAAATGCTCAAAAAAGTGCGCCATTCCTGTTCTATCAGGTTGTTCGTCTTTAGCACCTACATGATAGTAAGTAGCAATAAATGCAACAGGTGCAGAGTTGTCTTGATGCAGTATTACATGCATCCCATTACTTAAATCATACTCTTCAAATTCTACTTTTTGTGCATTTGTTGTAAAAACAAATAACACCAAAGCAGTAAAAGATAAAATACTTTTCTTCATTGGTTTAATTTTGATTATTAATAAGTGTTTTGGTTTGACGCAATTTTTTAAGTTTTGTAACAGAAAACAAACAAAAAAGTCAATATTCAAAAATAATAAAGCTTTTGATATAATAAAGGATTGCTTAAATAATTATTTAATTTTAAAATATTATAATTGATGTTGTTAAGTATTAAAAAACATGTATATTTGCATCCGCATTTTCAGGAAGTTAAATGCATTAATTTAGTATAAATACGCAAAACAATTAGTATGTACGCAATCGTAGAGATAGCAGGGCAGCAATTTAAAGTAGCAAAAGACCAAAAAGTATACGTTCATCGTTTACAAGGAGAAGAAGGATCAAAAGTAACTTTTGATAACGTTCTTTTACTTGATGATGCAGGTAACGTAACTTTAGGCGCCCCAGCTATAGAAGGAGCTTCAGTAACAGCTCAGATTTTAAGTCACTTAAAAGGTGATAAAGTAATCGTCTTTAAAAAGAAAAGAAGAAAAGGTTACAGAAAGAAAAACGGTCATAGACAGTCTTTAAGCGAGATTCAAATTGAATCTATTGCTGCTTCTGGTGCAAAAAAAGCAACTAAAAAAGCTGCTCCAAAAAAAGCAACAAAAGCTAAAGCAGATGATTTAAAGAAAATTGAAGGTGCAGGACCTAAAGCTGCAGAAGCTTTAGTAAATGCAGGTTTAGATACTTTTGCTAAAGTTGCAAAAGCAGATCCAGCTAAATTGAGTGAAATCTTAACAGAAGCAAGTTCTAGATTATCTCATTTAGTAACTACAACTTGGCCAAAGCAAGCTGGTTTAGCTGCAGAAGGTAAGTGGGATGAATTAAAAGAATTACAAGATAGATTAGATGGTGGTATTGAAAAATAACCATTTATAATTTACTTTAACCTATAAAAACTCAACAAAATGGCACATAAAAAAGGTGTAGGAAGTTCGAAGAATGGTAGAGAATCAGAATCGAAAAGACTAGGTGTTAAAATATTTGGAGGACAAGCTGCAATTGCAGGTAATATTATTGTTCGTCAAAGAGGAACTACTCACAATCCAGGAGAAAACGTTTACATGGGTAAAGATCATACTTTACATGCAAAAGTTGATGGAATTGTAGAATTTCAAAAGAAAAGAGATAACAGATCTTATGTTTCTGTAACTCCTTTTGAGGCTTAAGAAATTAAGTTTATAAAATTATAAAACGCTTAAACAAATATTTGTTTAAGCGTTTTTCTTTTTTGTAATATATTTGTGTATAAACACATATAAATCTAACCACCCCCAAGTTCTAAGAAATGAAACTACTTCTTAATTTTACTTTGTTACTTTTTTCTATAGTAACAATTGCTCAAAATACATTAACTAATATAAAAGACACATATAAGGTAGAAGATTTTATTTTACATAAAAAATTAGATTCTGCTAAGCATTACTTGGCAAAACTAGAGCAAGACAGCTATTACAATATATTAGAAAAGTTAGTAAAAAAACAAGAGTTAACGTATAGAGAGTATTACATTTTTACATCAAAATTAAGCAATAGACAGTCAGTTAAATATCAAGAAGTTTCAGAGTATATTAATGAAAATGTTCTAAAACCAGCAGATAAGAATATAAATTTAGATTATTTCGAAATTATTTGGATTCAAGTTTATAAGCTAAGAGATGAAATATCTATAGACGAAGCTGCAGAAAAACAGAAAGAATTAGAGGCGTATATTTATAGTTTTAATCAATCTGATAGAAATGTAATTAAGGCAAAATTAAAATCAACAACACATCCTATAGTTATGTATCAAATTCAAGGAGATGTTGAAAATGGAAAAAAACTTTGTTTAGATGGTTTACAAAAATCTGAAGAATTAGAAGACAAAGAATTACAAATTATATTTCTATACTATTTGTCAGATTTTTTAATTTTAGAGGGTAAACTACAAGAATATATAGATGTTTGTAAAAAAAGTTTATTACTCGAAAATCAATTGCAGCATACATCTTCATATTATTTTTCTACAATAGAAAATTTAATTAATGCGTATGTATACAAAAGAGGGCATAATGATGAAGTAATTGAATTAATAAATATTTTATACGAAGAAGAAGATAGAAGAATTCATACCTACTCTTTATATGCTCAATTAATAGCTTCTTTAGACAAAAACTCTAGTTTAAAAAAACAAATACTTCAAAAATTTGATGTAACCAATGTAAAAGATTTAGTAGCAAAATTTAGAGGTTTAGGTAAAGATCTAAACTCTAACGATACTTATAGTCTACTAAATTTTAGTTCTTATGCTTTATCAGCTCACGATTATAAAGATTTGGCATTAAGTTATAAAGACCTGGCTTTACAGACTATAAAAAAAACCTACTCTAAAGAATTGTCAGAGTCGCTTGCTAATTTTAAAACTGATATTGCTATAAAAGAAAAGCAAAAAGAAGTAGAATTAGAAAAAGTAAAAACAAAATTGTATGCTATTATTGCAATTTTAGCCTTTGTTTTATTTATAATAACATTATTAGTTTTAAGAAAAATTAAAAAGCAGTCTAAAGAACTAAAAGATAAAAATGTTTTAATAGAAAAAACGCTGCAAGAAAAAGAATTGCTAGTAAAAGAAGTACATCATAGAGTAAAAAATAACTTTCAAATTGTATCGAGTTTGTTAGAATTACAAACAAAAGGGATAGAAGATGAAAGAGCTTTAGAATTAGCAAATGAAGGGCAGAATAGAGTAAAATCGATGGCTTTAATCCATCAAAAGTTGTATCAGAATGAAAGCGGATTAATAGATTTTGATGAATATATTAGAGTTTTAATTAAAGAATTATCATCTATGTATGCTTCAAAAACAAACGTAGAAACATTAATTTCATCTAAAAATGTAATGTTCGATGTAGATACAGCAATTCCTTTAGGCTTAATCATCAACGAAATTATTACAAACTCTTATAAGTATGCGTTTAAAAGTGATAAAAAGAATAGCTTATTAATTTCTTTAGAAAAAGAAGAGAATAAAGATTATAAGTTAATTATAGAAGATAATGGTCCTGGTTTATCTACAGATATCAATGTGAAAAAAGCAAAGAGTTTAGGTTTACGTTTGGTAAATAGGCTTGTAAAACAATTGCATGGAACTTTAAAACAAACAAACTCTAAAGGTGCAAAATTTGAAATTTACTTTAAGGATATTCATCAAAGACAATTAGTAAATTAATTTAAGAACATTATATAAGACGTTTAGAACTTTTTAAAGTGTATTAATATCAAATGAAAAGAAAAGTTTTAATTTAGTTTTTAATATAAGAGTATGAATAAGATAAAAATTCTGGTTGTAGAAGATGAGCTAATTATCGCAGATAATATTTGTGATACTCTAGAAGATTTGGGTTATGAAGCCTTAGAACCAGCAATTAATTATACAGAAGCTTTAATTAGAATTGAAGAAGAAAAACCAGATATTGCTATTTTAGACATTCAGTTGTCTGGTAGAAAAACCGGAATTGATATTGCCAAAAAAATAAGAGAATCGTACAATTTTCCTTTTATATTTTTAACTTCTAACTCAGATGCATTTACTCTAAATCAGGCAAAAGAAGTTATGCCACCTGCGTATTTGGTAAAACCTTTTTCTAAAGACGAGTTATATACATCCATAGAAATTGCTTTATTTAATTTTTCTAATAAAATAGGTAAGATTGATAAGGAAAATCTGATTATTAAAAATTCGATTTTTATTAAAGAAAAAGGATCTTATCATAAAGTTAATTTTGATGATATTCTTTACTTAAAAAGTGCACATGTTTACATAGAAATCATTTTAAAAAAGCATCAAAAAATAGTTGTTAGAACTAGTTTAAATGATATTATAGAAAAGTTAAATGATGATTTTATCAGAATTCATAGAGGGTATATTGTTAATACACAGTATTTAACCCAAATATCTCAAAACTATGTAAAAATTAATTCTGATGAGATTCCTATTGGTAAAAAATATAAAGAAGACATTCTAGATAAAATTAATATGATTTAATTACTTATTAGAATTTTAGAACAAAATAACGATGTTTTAGAACATTTTAACTTTAATAAACATCGATTAATTGTAGATTTGAGTATGATTTTTAATTATTAATGGCTTTTTTTCGGGGGATTAATAGGTTTTTTAAAAAGTTAAAAATCATATAAGATAAATAAAGCTATTCAATTTTGAGTAGCTTTTTTTATGTCTTAATGATTTAAACAAACATAGTTCGTACTTTTGCAGCTATGAAAGTTTTATACGACTTCTTAATATTTTTTACCTCACCAATATTGCAAATTATTGCGCTATTTAATAGTAAAATAAAGCTTTTTGTAGATGGAAGAAAGGAAACATTTTTAAAAATTGACACCCTAAAGAATCAGAATACGATTTGGTTTCACGCAGCTTCTTTGGGCGAATTTGAACAAGCAAGGCCAATAATAGAAGAATTAAAAAAAGACAATAAGCAATATAAAATTTTAGTTACTTTTTTTTCGCCTTCTGGTTACGAAATTAGAAAGAATTATAATTTAGCAGATGTAATTTGTTATTTGCCTTTAGATTCAAAATCAAATGCAAAAAAGTTTTTAGAAATTGTAAGCCCTAAAATGGTAATTTTTATAAAATATGAATTTTGGCCAAACTTTTTAAATGAACTAAAATCAAAAGAAATTCCTACGATTTTAGTTTCAGGTATTTTAAGAGAAAAGCAATTGTTCTTTAAAAGTTATGGCGGTTTTATGAGAGATTCTTTACAAGCCTTTCATTACTTTTTTGTGCAGAATAAAGTTTCTAAAGACTTATTGAATTCCATTAATTTTAAAAACGTAACAGTTGCTGGTGATACACGTTTTGATCGTGTTTCTAAAATTCTAGAACAAGACAACTCACTCGAGTTTATTAACGAATTTAAAAATGATAAATACACTGTTGTTGCAGGAAGTACTTGGAGTGAAGGAGAAGAATTTCTGGTGAATTACATCAACAATAATGCATCCAAAGATGAAAAATTTATCATAGCACCACATAATATTAAAGCAGATGCAATTTTGGAATTACAGAAATCCATCAATAAAAAAACAGTTTTATTTTCTGATAAATCTGATAAAAATCTAGCAAAATATCAAGTTTTTATAATTGATACGATTGGGATTTTAACCAAAATTTATGCTGCTGCAGATTTGGCGTATGTTGGTGGAGGTTTAAAAACCGGTTTACATAATATATTAGAACCAGCAACTTTCGGAATTCCTGTAGTGATTGGAGATAAATACGACAAATTTAAAGAAGCTGTAGATTTGGTTAAAATTGGCGGATGTATTTCTATTAAAAATCAAGAAGAATTTACTGAAGCTTTTATCAATTTTAAAAATGATGAAAATTTTAGAAAACTAACTGGTGCAATCAATAAAAAATACATTGCGACTAATTTAGGAGCAACAAAACTAATTATGAATTATTTAAAAGATAAAATTTAAAATGGATTTTATATTTCAACCTTGGGCTTGGTATATTGGTGGTCCACTCATAGCGTTATCGCTATTTTTATATTTCTATTTTGGACGAGATTTTGGAGCCTCAACAAATTTTGAAACCTTATGTACAATGGCTGGTGCAGGCAAAGTTTCTGATTATTTTAAAAAAGATTGGAAACAGCGCGATTTTGCATTAATGTTTGTGGTTGGTTTAATAATTGGTGGTTTTATTTCATCAAGTTATTTAATTCCGAATCAAACAATAGATTTAAACCCAAAAACTGTTCAAGAATTAACAGATTTAGGTTTTGCTAATGTGGGGAATCAATATTTCCCTAATGAAATTTTTGGAGATGATATTTATACATCTTTAAAAGGATTTTTAATTTTGATAATTTCTGGAGTGCTCATTGGTTTTGGAACACGTTATGCAGGTGGTTGTACTTCTGGACACGCAATTACGGGTTTAAGTAGTTTACAATTACCTTCTTTATTGGCAGTAATTGGCTTTTTTATTGGTGGTATTATTGCTACTTGGTTAATAATTCCTTTAATTTTTTAGATGATGAAGAATATCAAATTTTTAATATTAGGCATCTTTTTCGCAATTGTTTTAAGTAAATCTCAGGCAATTTCTTGGTATCGATTTTACGAAATGTTCAAGTTTCAATCATTTCATATGTTTGGAATTATTGGTGGAGCAGTCGTTATATCAGCAATTATTATGCAACTGTTTAAAAGCGGAAAAATTAAAGATATTAATGGTAATAAAATTGTACCAAAACCAAAGAAAAAAGGATTTGTTAGCACCATTTTTGGTGGAACGCTTTTTGGTTTAGGTTGGGGGGTTTCTGGAGCTTGTGCAGCACCAGTTTTTGTGATTATTGGGTTTAAATTAGTGCCTGCCCTTATAATTTTAGCAGGTGCACTTTTAGGTGCATTTATATACGGTTTAATTAGTAAGAAACTACCAAATTAATGGAACGTCATTGGAAAATATCTGATACTGAATTTGAAGAACAATTCTCCAATAATACTTTTAAACCCTTATGGTTTTCACACGAAGCACATTTGCGCTTAGCTTGGATTTATGTTACCAAATATGGTAAAGAAATAGCTTTTGATAAGTACAGCAAGCAATTAAAAACATTTGCTGATAAATACAATGCAGAGGGTAAATATAATGCAACTGTAACGTTTGCTTCTATTCAAATTATGAGCCATTATATTGAAAATTCTGATGCGTATGATTTTCAAGATTTTATCAATGAATTCTCGCAATTAAAAACTAATTTTAAAGAAATTATTTCAAAGTATTATTCTGATGATATTTTTACATCAGAAGAAGCAAAACAACATCTTTTACAACCAGATTTAAAACCATTTCATGAGTAAATTAGTAGACAATTTTGGACGACAAATGGAATATGTGCGATTAGCAGTTACTGATCGTTGTAATTTGCGTTGCCAATATTGTATGCCTGCTCACGGAATTGATATTGTACCTAGACAAGAGTTGCTTACATTTAAAGAAATGTATCGTTTAATTCGTGTTTTAACAGAATTAGGCGTTAACAAAGTACGTTTAACAGGTGGCGAACCTTTTGTGCGTAAAGATTTTGTAGGTTTTTTAGAAATGTTGTCTTATAACGATTTGTTAGATGCCATAAATATTACCACAAATGGCGCGTTAATTTCTCATCATATTGATAAAATTGAAAAGCTAGAAAAAGTAAAAAACATCAATTTAAGTATAGATAGTTTACAAAGAGAAAAGTTTGCAAAAATTACAAGAAGAGATGTTTTTCCAGAAGTTTATAAAACTTTCGAATTATTAGAAAAAAGCAATTTAAATCTAAAACTTAACGTAGTTGTACAATCGGGTTTTAATACTGATGAAATTGTAGATTTTGTAAGATTAACTAAAGATAAAAATGTAGCTGTTCGTTTTATCGAAGAAATGCCTTTTAACGGAAAAGGGCAAAGAGATATGCAAGAAAACTGGACATTTAAAAAGATTTTAAATGAAGTAAAAACAGCGTTTACTGTGGATGAAATTCAGTCTGAAAAATCATCAACTTCTAGAAATTATAAAGTAGAAAATCATTTAGGAACTTTTGGAATTATACCTGCGTTTACAAGAACTATTTGTAACGATTGTAATAGAATTAGAATTACAAGTACAGGAACTTTTAAAAATTGTTTGTTTGATGATGGCGTTTTTAATCTACGAGATTTTATAAGAAAAGGAGCATCTAATGACGATTTAAAAGAACTTTTCTTAGGATTAGTAAAAGACAAACCAGAAAATGGTTTTATTGCAGAAGCAAACCGTAAAAAAGGAAATGTTTCTGAAAGTATGTCAACCATAGGTGGATAAAAAGTGTAATTGTTTAAATGTTGAAAACAATTACACAAATTAACAATTACACATTATTAATGATTTCAGTAAGAGAAGCAAATAATATCATATTAAATTCAACTCAAGATTTTGGTGTTGAAGAAATTCCGTTTATAAAATCTGTTGGCAGAATTTTAAAAGAAGTAATTACTGCAGACAGAGATTTTCCGCCATTTAATAGAGTCTCTATGGATGGAATTTGTATAGATTTTGATGCATTTAAAAACGGACAAAGAGATTTTAAGGTAGAAGGAATTCAAGCTGCAGGAAGTGAGCAATTATCAATGCAAAATGCTAAAAATTGTATTGAAGTTATGACAGGTGCAGTTTTACCAAACAACGCAAACACTGTTATTCGTTATGAAGATGTCACTATCAAAAACGGAATTGCAACTATCAATATAGATTTAATTAATGAGAATCAAAACGTACACCCAAAAGGAAAAGATGGTAAAGTTGGAGATGTTTTAATATCTGAAAATAAAATTATTTCTGCTGCAGAAATTGGAGTTTTAGCAACTGTGGGTAAATCGTTAGTAAAAGTAGCAAAACTACCCAAAGTAATGATTGTTTCCACTGGTGATGAATTGGTTGGTGTAGATGAAATTCCGTTAGAACATCAAATAAGAAGAAGTAATGTTTTTACGTTGGTTTCTTTGTTAGAAAGGTTAAATATTTCATCAGAAACAGCACATATTATAGATGATAAATCAGTTTTAAAACAGAAGATAAAAAGATTTTTAAAAGAGTTTGATGTTTTGCTTTTTAGTGGGGCAGTAAGTAAAGGTAAATTCGATTTTTTACCAGAAGTTTTAGAAGAATTAGAAGTAGAAAAACGATTCCATAAAGTAGCACAAAGACCAGGAAAACCATTTTGGTTTGGTGAAAATAAAGATTGTAAAGTTTTTGCTTTTCCTGGAAATCCAATATCAACATTTGTAAATTGTTTGGCTTATTTTTATCCTTGGTATTCTAAATCAGTAGGATTAGAAATTGAGGAAGAAACAGCAATTTTAGGAGAAGATGTTTCGTTTAAACCCAATTTAGAATATTTTTTACAAGTAAAATTAGAAAGTAAATACGGACATTTAGTTGCTTTTCCTATCAAAGGAAATGGTTCTGGAGATTTAGCAAGTTTGGTAAAAACGGATGCTTTTATTCAGTTACCAAATGATAAAACTGAGTTTAAAAAAGGAGAAGTTTTTTCGATAATAAGATACAGATAAACAATTTTTCGTACTGTAGTTTTTCAGACTCTGTCAGTTCGAGTGAATTTTGAGGTACGAAAAATTAGTATCGAGAACATTTTTAATATCGAAAAAGAAAACTTCTCGATACAAAATTTCTGAAAAAGAAATTTCACTCGAAGTGACAGTTATTTAACTTTATCTTATAACAGTAAAAAGACAATGTCAGTTCAAGTGATTTCGATTTTTTATGGTAATTTTATCGAGAACTTTTAAATAGGAAACAAAGTTTCTCGATACAAACTTTTTGAAAAAGGAATTCATTCGAAGTTACAATTATTAAGCATTATCTTATTACAGTAAAAGCACGATGTCAGTTCGAGTGATTTTGCCTTTTTCAGGCAAAATTGTATCGAGAACAATCTAAAAATAAAACTATGAAAATCTATTACGTTTACATCTTAAAATGTGCTGATAAAACGTATTACACAGGTATAACTTCTAATTTAGAAAATAGGTTTTTTGAGCATCAACAAGGAAAACATCAAGAAAGCTATACTTATAAAAGAAGACCTTTAGAATTGGTTTTTTATGCAGAGTTTTCTGAAGTTGGTTTTGCGATTGATACAGAAAAGAGAATAAAAAAATGGTCTAGAGTTAAAAAAGAAGCTTTGATTAATGATGAGTATGAAAAACTTCCTAATTTAGCAAAGAAGAAATTTAAAAAGTAAAAAAAAATTCTCGATACAAAATTCTTGAAAAAAGAATTTCACTCGAAGTGACATTGTGTTATCTAGTTTGAGTATAGCAGTTGTCAGTTCAAGTGATTTCGATTTTTCATCGAAATTGTATCGAGAACATTTAGAACTAAAAATGAACAATTTTTCACACATAAATAAAAAAGGAAATCCTAAAATGGTAAATGTTTCTGAGAAGAAAATTACCAAAAGAACTGCTATTGCAAAAGCAACGATGTTTTTAGGCAAAGAAGTAATTGCTCATTTTACAAATGATGAATTATTTACTAAAAAAGGACCAGTTTTTCAAACTGCAATTATTGCAGGAATTCAAGGTGTAAAAAAAACATCAGAATTAATACCAATGTGTCATCCATTGTTAATAAATGGAGTAGATGTAGATATTAATATTATAGATACTGAAAATATAGAAGTGCTTTGTAAAGTAACAATTACTGGTAAAACAGGAGTAGAAATGGAAGCATTAACAGGAGCAAATATTACTTGTTTAACTATTTATGATATGTGTAAAAGCATCAGTCAGAAAATGGTAATAAAAGAAGTGAAATTATTAGAAAAAACAGGTGGAAAATCTGATATTAAAAATGGCTAAACACAAAAAACATACAAATTTAGAAAGAAGAAATAACGATGATTTTGCGCCAAATGAAATTGCAATTTTGGGTACAAATTGTGGTGTAATTTCTGATTTAGTTCACAAGGTCTCTCAAAAATTATCAAACTATAAATTGGCTTATTTTGATGCTTCTCACGCAAAAAATGTGGAAGAAAATAAATTATCAGAATATGTTTTTCATCACCAAGGGAATTTACAAATTACAACATCAGGAAAAATTAATAAATTTCAGCAACGATTAGGTTTTGCTCAGTTTGATTATGTTTTTATAAATGGAAATCATTATCAAGGTGCAAAACAAATTCTGATTTTAGACGAAGCTAAAGACGCATCCGTTTTAAAAAGATTAGATCAAATACAGAATATTCAATTTATAGTAAAATTGAAACCTGAAACTGAATATTTTCCTTTTTTAGAAGAGAAATATCCGCAGATAAAAAATATTACTTGTTATACTATTGATGAGATTGATGCAATTTCAAATCACATTAATAATTTAATTCAAGAAAAAATAGCCCCAGTAAAAGGCTTGGTTTTAGTTGGCGGGAAAAGTACAAGAATGGGTAAAGATAAATCTGAACTCAATTATTTTGGAAAACCTCAAAAGGAGTTTGCCAAAGAATTATTAGAGAATAATAATTTAGAAACATTTTATTCTGTTCAGAATTCATCTGAAAAAGAAAATGAAATTTCTGATAAGTTTTTAAATTTAGGGCCTTTTGGAGGTATTTGTTCTGCATTTCAAAAAGAGCCAAATTCGGCTTGGTTTGTGTTAGCTACAGATGTTCCTTTTGTAAGTGATGAGATTATTCAACTGGTTTTACAACATAGAAATCCAAGTAAAGCTGCAACTGCAATAAAGGGAAAAGGCAAGCAATTTGTTGAGCCTTTGATTACCATTTACGAGCCAAAGGCGTATCCTATTTTGTTGCAATATTTGGCACAAGGTTATTCTTGTCCGCGTAAAATGTTAATCAATTCTGATGTAGAAATTGTAGAAATTGATGATGCTTTTATTAGAAATATAAATACTCCTGAGGAATTTGAAGCTGCTAAAAGTGAGATAAGCAATTAAAAGTGTTTTCGACACAAAATTTCTGAAAACGATATTTCACTTGAACTGACAGAAAGTTTGTCAGTTTGAGTGATTTCGATTTTTTTCGAAATTGTATCAAGAACATTTTGAAATACTATTAAATAATGAAAAACCCATTAGAATTTTATAATCAACGAAAAGAAGAGCTAGCAAGTAAATCTGCAAAGTTGAAAACAAAATTGATCAATTTAGCAGTTTTTAGATTAATCGTTTTTTTAATCACAGCCTTTTTGGTATATCTAACTTTTGGTAAATATCCAGATGTTTTTATTATCGCTTTTTTGGGTATTTCACTCTTTTCTTTTTTAGTGATAAAAAATATCAACTTAAAAAGAGAAAAGGCAATTCTCGATAAAAAATATGCCATTAATACTACAGAAATTAAAGTTCTAAATGGCGACTTTTATCAACTAGAAACTGGTAAAGAATTTATAAATCCCACTCATTTTTATAGTAATGATATTGATTTATTTGGGAAAGGTTCTTTTTTTCAATACACAAACAGAACAGCTACTTTTGATGGTAAAAAAGCTTTGGCAAATCTGTTTACAGATAATAATATTGATGCTATTCTAGCCAAGCAAAATGCAATTAAAGAGCTTTCTGACAAAGTAAATTGGAGGCAACATTTTTCTGCTTTAGCAAGTTTGGTAACCGTTAAAAGTACCTCTAGATCAATTGTTAGTTGGTTAGGAGATTACACTTCAGTTTTTCCAAAATATTTAGCTAACATTCAAATAGGGTTTTCTGTAATTTCTTTATTGTTAATAGGTTTCGTTTCTTTTGGTTTTTTATCATTTTCGTTTTTAACAGCTTGGTTTTTTATAGGACTTTTTGTTACAGGAAGATTTCTGAAAAAAACTAGTAATTTATATGCAGAAACAGACAAAGCAAGAGAAACTTTTAAGCAATATCATCAATTACTAAATGAAATTGAGACAGAATCTTTTACAGCTAAAAACTTATTAGAGAAACAAATAGTTATTCAATCTGAAAACAAAAAAGCATCAAAAATATTTAAAGAATTTGCTAAGATTTTAGATGCTTTTGATAATAGAAACAACATTGTTATTGCTGTTTTAGGAAACGGACTTTTTCTTTGGGATATTTTAAATGCTTGTAAAGTAGAAAAGTGGATTGCCAATTACAAACACACAGTAGAAAATTGGTTTGAGGTTGTTGCTTATTTTGATGCGCAAAACTCAATGGCAAATTTTAAATTCAATCATCCAAAATTTGTGTTTCCAGAAATTTCATCAGAAAAAGAAATTATAAAATCTACTAATTTAGGGCATCCATTATTAAATGTAGATAAAAGAGTTGATAATGATTTTATAATTGATGATGAGCAGTTTTTTATTGTAACTGGAGCAAATATGGCTGGTAAAAGTACTTTTTTAAGAACGGTTTCTTTATCAATAGTTATGGCAAATTGTGGCTTACCTGTTTGTGCAGAAAAGTTTAAATATCATCCTATAAAATTGATTACAAGTATGCGCACTTCTGATTCTTTAACAGATGATGAATCTTATTTTTATTCAGAATTAAAGCGTTTAAAGTTTATTGTAGATCAAATTAAAACAGAAAAATATTTTATCATTTTAGATGAAATTTTAAAAGGTACAAATAGTAAAGACAAGGCTACAGGTTCTAAAAAGTTTGTTGAGAAATTAACAAAATCTAAATCAACAGGAATTATAGCAACTCACGATGTTAGTTTGTGCGAATTAGAAAATGAGTTTTCGGGAATCAAAAATTACTATTTTGATGCAGAAATAATCAATGATGAATTGCATTTTGATTATACTATAAAAAATGGTGTTTGTAAAAATATGAACGCCTCTTTTTTATTGCAAAAAATGGAAATTGTTTAGTTTTTTTAGAAACAGAAGAAAAAAGAGGCAAGAACCTAGACTAAAAATAAGATAGAGTTGAGTAATAAGTTAAATAGGCTTTTCCCACTCTAAACTTTCTACCAATTTTAAGATGTCTTCTTTAATATAAGCAACTGCTGGTAAAATGGAATCGTAATTTGGTTTTGCGTAGAAATATAAAGATCCTTTTATAAAGTTATTAGTACTATCTGTTACGTGAAATTGTAGGTGAGAAGCTGCGTTTCCTGTAATCTCATACAAACTACCAAAAGTTCTTTTTTCTGTGTTTACAAAGTCTTTAGGTATAATTTGTTCTGCTTTAACAGCATGCTTAAAAACTAGTTTTTCAGCTTCTGTAAGTAATTCTTTTAAATTATTTTTTACAGGTCTGTAAGTAATATCTATGGAAGCTTTTAAATTTGGATATTTAATTTTTAACCAATTATTTTTATCATCAATTATGGTTGTGCTTTTTAAAATATCAAAAGAATAAGGTCTAGAAATAGATAGTTTTTCATACTTTTTTGCAGGATATTCTAAACTCAAGTAAGCCTTAGGCTTTGGCAAAACATCATCGTTACAAGAAATGAAAAAAAGTAAAGTTAAAAGTAGAAAAATATTACGCATTTCTAGTTGCTTTTATTTGTTTGATGCGTTTTTTGTCTAACGCTTCTATGGTAAACGTATAATTCTTGAAGTTTATTTTCTCTCCTTTTTTAGGAAATTTTCCAGAAACTTCTAAAATAAAACCAGCCAATGTTTCACTTTCACCCTTTTCTTCTTCAAAAATAGCTTCGTCTTCATCATCTAAAACTCTACAAAAATCTTTAATTGTGGTTTTACCTTCAAAGATATAGTTGTTTTCATCGATCTTAGAATATTGTAAATCATCGTCATCAAATTCATCATTTATATCACCTACAATTTCTTCAATAACATCTTCTAAAGTAACCAAACCACTAGTTCCTCCATATTCATCAACCACAATTGCTAAGTGATTTTTACGATCTCTAAAATCATCTAGCAAGTCATCTAATTTTTTGTTTTCTGGCACAAAAAAAGCTTCACGTACTAAATCTTGCCATTTAAAAGTTTTCTTATTTAAGTGCGCTAATAAATCTTTTGCATACAAAACACCAACTATATTATCGATGTTTTCTTTATAAACAGGATTTCTAGAATAACCGTTTTCGAGAATCTTATTTAAAACAACTTCGTAAGATTCATCATCAGAAAGTGCAAAAATATCTATTCTAGGTTTCATAATTTGCACAGTTTCTGTGTTCCCAAAATTTACGATTCCCTCTAAAATTTTTTGTTCATCTTTTGTGGTTGCACCATCAGAAGTAAGTTCTAAAGCTTGCGATAAAGTTTCTACAGAAAAATTAGAATTTTTATTACCTAATTTCTTTTCAATAAACTTAGTTAATGTAATTAACGGTAAGCTAAAAGGAGTTAAAATAACATTTACTCCGTTAATAAATTTTGCCATTAATTTAGAAAATTTTAATGCATTTCTAGAAGCGTAAACTTTTGGTAAAACCTCACCAAATAAGAGTATTAAAAAAGTTACTAAAACAATTTCTATTAAAAAACGAACAGGAATTTCAAATAAAATTAGGTTTAATTGATAATCAAAATCAGCAAATATTGTTTCTGCTAAAGAGGCAAATAAGAGTACAATTAAAATATTTATAAAATTATTGGTAATTAAAATTGTTGCCAATAATTTTCTCGGTTTTTCTAATAAATCTACAATAATGTTTTGCTCTTTGCCTTCGTTAGAAAGCGAATCTAAATCCGTTTGAGAAAGCGAAAAGAAGGCAACTTCTGTACCCGAAATTAATGCGGAACTAATAAAAAGAAAGATTAATGCAAGAATATTTAGACCTACAATAAAATCTATAGAAGTAAATAATAAGAGTAATAAAGGTTCAGGATCTGGGTCCAAATTTAAATATTTTGGTTAATTAAAAAGGTAAATCATCATTTTCTTCTGGTGCAACTGTTTTAGTTTCTGGAGAAGAAGTTGGTTGGTTTTGCTGAAGATTATTAGGGTTTACAGTATTCTTTTTGGTAGACAACATCGTCATTTCATTTACATGTACTTCTGTAGAGTAGCGTTTTACACCATCTTGTTCCCATTGTCGGTTTTTTAATTTACCCTCAACATAAACTTTATCTCCTTTACCAATGTATTTTTCACAAACTTTAGCCAAGCCATTTCTAACAACAATATTATGCCAATCTGTATTTGTAATTTTTTCTCCAGTTTGTTTATTGGTGTAACTTTCTGATGTTGCAATAGGAAAACGACCTACACAATTTTGATCATCGAAATAATGCATTTTTACTTCATCACCTAAATTACCAATTAAAATTACCTTATTTATTGTACCTGCTGCCATAACTTGTTTCTATCTATATCAAAAATACTAAAAATATCAATACTTTTTAGGTTGATACTCTTTTAAAAAATTTGCAATTAAAACAGGAACAGGATATTTTTCTATATCAGACCAATTTATTTTTGCTTCGGATGAATATTCTGTTTCCACAATCCAGAATTGCGTGTATAAATGCTGATGAGATAATTTATGAACAATCTCTTTTTTATTAAAAAGTGAAATTGTGGTTTCATCAGGAAAAAGTGCTATAAATTCATCAGAAGAAATTAACTCATTTTTATTGATGTTTTTATCGCTCTCAATTAATGGGAATTGATACAAGCCTTGCCAAATTCCTTTTCCTTTTCTTTCGGATAAAATGGTTTTATTATCCTTAGTTTTTATCACCAGAAAATTAAAATAACGATTCCTAACTTTTATTTTTTTCTCTTTTACAGGTAAAGTTTCTATTAAGTTTTTTTGAAGTGCAACACAACTATCAGTAAAAGGACAAAACATACACAATGGTTTTTTAGGTTTACATTGTATTGCCCCAAAATCCATAATAGCTTGATTAAAAGTGCCAGGTTGTGATTCGTCTATTAAAGTTTGCGCTAATTTTTTAAACTCTTTTATACCTGCAGATGAATTAATAGGAGTATCTATACCAAAATATCTAGATAAAACACGATACACATTACCATCTACAACTGCTGTGGGTTCATCAAAACAAATGGAAGCAATTGCAGAAGCAGTGTAATCTCCAATTCCTTTTAATTTTATAATTTCTTTAAATGTTGATGGAAACTCGCCATTAAATTCATTTGCAATTTGTTTTGCAGTAAAATGTAAATTTCGAGCTCTTGAATAATAACCTAAACCTTGCCACATTTTTAAAACGGTACTTTCATCTGCTTTTGCAAGGTCGAAAACAGTAGGAAAAGTTGAGGTAAATTTTAAGTAATAAGACAAACCTTGAGCAACTCTTGTTTGTTGTAGCATAATTTCTGATAACCAAATATAATATGGATTTTTAGTTTTGCGCCAGGGCAATTCTCTGCTGTTTTGTAAGTACCAGTAAATTAAAGTGTTAGAAAAATTCATGAATTAAAAATAGAAATGCAATATTACATTTTAAAATTCACATAATTTTAGGTGTTTAAATTTTTGGAATTGATTAATTATCATATATTTGCATCCGCATTTTTGAAAGTAAATTAATAAAAATATAATAAAAGTAGAGACATGACGAAAGCAGATATCGTATCAAAAATTTCAGATAAATCAGGAATTGAAAAGACAGATGTTTTAGCAACTGTAGAGGCATTTATGACTGAGGTTAAAGACGCTTTAGAAAACGGAGATAATGTATATTTAAGAGGTTTTGGTAGTTTTATTATCAAAACAAGAGCAGAAAAAACTGGTAGAAATATTTCTAAAAATACAACTATTAAGATTCCAGCTCACAACATTCCAGCTTTTAAACCAGCAAAAACTTTTACTGAAGGAGTAAAAAATAAAGTAGCTGTTAAATAACAAAATACTAATCTAAACCTTAATTGGTTTATAAACATCAGAACATTATGCCAAGTGGTAAAAAAAGAAAGAGAGCAAAAATCTCTACACACAAAAGAAAGAAAAGAGCTAGAGCAAATAGACACAAGAAAAAGTAAGCGTATGCTTACTTTTTCGTTTATAGTTTAGCGAAAATAATTACAAGTTCATTGACATCGAGGTTACACAAACCTCAAATGGTATTACAAATACCTGACAATATTAATCCATCTGCACAATGATGTGCAGTGTTAAAACCAGTTCAGTATGAAAACAGAATTAATAATTCGTTCAAATTCATCTGATATTGATTTTGCCTTATTAAGAGATGGAAAACTTATTGAATTAAATAATGAAACAACTGATAATAAATTTTCTGTTGGCGATATCTTTTTGGCCAAAATAGGAAAAGTGTTAACAGGTTTAAATGCATCGTTTGTAAATGTTGGCTATCCAAAAGATGGTTTTTTACATTATCATGATTTGGGTGCACAAGTAAACTCATTAAATTCGTTCATTAAGAAAGTAAGCACAGGTAAGTATAAAGATTTCACTTTAAAAAACTTTCGAAAGGAAGTTGACATTAACAAAGACGGTAGTATTAAAGATGTACTTAAAACAGGGCAAAATCTGTTAGTACAAATAGTAAAAGAACCAATTTCAACAAAAGGACCTAGATTAAGTTCAGAGCTTTCTATAGCTGGTAGATTCTTAGTTTTAGTCCCTTTTTCTAATAGAGTTTCTGTATCTCAAAAAATAGCAGATCCTAAAGAAAAAGAACGTTTAAAAAGGTTGGCAAAAAGTATTAAGCCTAAAGGTTTTGGAGTAATTTTAAGAACTGTAGCCGAAGGTAAAATGGTTGCAGAATTAGATAAAGACTTGCAAAACTCTTTAGAGCGTTGGAAAACAATGTGTAAAAGAATACCTAACACAAACACACCAACAAAAATTTTAAGTGAGTTAAACAGAGCATCTTCTATTTTAAGAGATGTTATGAATGAAACCTTTACAAACATTGTAACAAATGATGAAACTTTGAAAGTAGAAATTAAGGAGTATTTACAAGAAATTTATCCTGAAAAGGAAAAAATTGTAAAACTACATAGATCTACAACTCCTATTTTTGAAAAATACGGAATTGAAAGACAAATTAAAACATCGTTTGGAAAAACTGTTTCTATGAGTAAAGGTGCTTATTTAGTTATAGAGCACACAGAGGCTTTACACGTTATTGATGTAAATAGCGGAAATCGTTCTAATAAAGCTGGTTCTCAAGAAGATACTGCATTAGAAGTAAATTTAATTTCAGCCACAGAAATTGCACGTCAATTACAATTGCGTGATATGGGTGGTATTATTGTTGTTGATTTTATTGATATGCACAAAGCTGAAAACAGAAATAAGCTGTATCAGCACTTAAAAGAGCAAATGGCTTTAGATAGAACAAAACACAAAATTTTACCTCCAAGTAAATTTGGGTTAGTGCAAATTACAAGACAAAGGGTTAGACCTGAGTTAAGTATAAAAACTACCGAAGACAATCCTAATTTAGATGGACAAGTAGAAGCTCCTATTGTTTTGTTAGACAAAATTGAGGCTGATTTAGAAAAACTTATCTTTAAACTAGAAAGTAATAAATCAACAAATAAAAAGATACAATTACATATTCATCCTTTTATTGCTGCTTATTTAACAAAAGGAGTAAATTCAATTCGTTTTAAATGGTATTTAAAACACAAAAAGTGGATTACAATTATACCTAGAGATGCTTACACATATTTATATTATAGATTTACAACTGTAAAAGAGTAAACTATATATATTAAGGCAATAATTTTTTATCAAAAAACCCCGCAATTTTTAATTGCGGGGTTTTTCTATTTTATAGATTAAGCAAAGTTTAAGACCAAGGTTCTTTGTTAACTTCTAATTGTTTTTGGCTTGTTAAAATAGCTTTCTGGTTTTGCTCAGTTTCGCCAATTTTTAAACAAGAATAAAGTAAAAAACAAATTTCTAAATCTTTTTTATCTAATAATAAGAGTTTTATGGTGTCTTTGTAATCTGAATCAGAAAAAGATGCATCGAATTCTGCAATTTTAATTTCGTTTTTATAAATAGAAATTTTCTTTTTAAAATGTATATCTAGCTCATATGTAATCTGATTTATAGATATCGAATAAACCGTTTTTCTATTGTTTTGAGAGATTAGTTTGGTAATTATTTCATCATTATTTTTAATGGTGTATACCATTTTCCATTTCCAGAATTGAAATTGTTTTGTAATTTTATAAATAATGTTTTCTTCTTTATTAAAGACTTCACAACCAAATTTACCAAAATCCATAAACCAACTAGAACTGTATTGTTTTTCTGTTGATGAGTAAATACTTAAAGTATTGTTATTGTGTTTTATTGTGTATAAATGTAGTTGCATAGAAAACAATATTAGTCCACAAAAATAGAATAACTTAAGTAAAATTGAATTATTTATATGATTAAAATAACCCCTTTATTTTCCTAAAAATGCAATAACTTTATCTGGAAAATCTGTAAAAGCGCCATCTACATTGGCATCAATTAAAAGTGTTTGCATCATTTCTTCAAAAGTTGTAAACTCTGCCAAAGCATCTGCTCTAAATGTATAAGGATGTACTTTTAAACCTAATTTATGGGCATCAGAAACCAAAGATGTAAAGGTGAATTTACCATCTACTTTTTCGCTTAAAATTTGTCTGTACCAAGGGCCAATTCCATCAGCATAAGTAGCAAAATGAGCAAGTTGTTTTGTTTCTTCTTTAAATTCCATTAACTGAACTAAAAATAATTCAGATTTTAATTCTTTACGAATTCTCTCTAATTCTTTGGCGTTAAAACACTGTAAAATACAGTTATCTTTTTTAGTTTTATAACCATAATCAGAGAGGACATTTAAAACAATTTCAGTTAAATTTTTATTTTCTTTTTGATGAAATTCGGGTGCTTTTATTTCTGGATAAATTCCAATATCTTTTCCTGTAGATGTGTTTAAACCTTGTATGAATTCGATTTCTTCTTGTAAAGAATGTAGTTTAAAATTTCCTTGCCAAATAGGAAAACGATTTGAATATACTTGTTTGCCATTTTTAGGATTAAATCGTTCTGAAACTTGTAAGGTTTTTAGTTCATCAAAAGTAAAATCGATTACATAATAACGTTGATCTTCTCTTTTTCTATCTGGGAATTTTTTGGCTACATCTGTTACATCATCTAAATAAATATCGTGAATTACAATAGGTACATCATCTTTACTTAAAACCAAATCTTGTTCTATAAAATCTACATGCATTGCATAAGCCATTGCTTTTGCTTGCAAAGTGTGTTCTGGTAAATAACCAGAAGCGCCTCTGTGTGCTATGACTATTTTTTTGTTCATTGGTTTTAATTTTTGATGAGATTTCTTACATCCAAAGATAATTATTAGTAAAAGTATTATTTTCTTCATTCTTTAAAAGTATAACTTTTGTAGTTTTGCAATATGAAGTTAGCGTTAAAAATAATGTTTATTGTCTTTTTACTTTGGATGATAATTGGAATATATCTTATTAATACAGAACATGAAAAAGCCCAAGTTGTAATGGGGTTAGGTGTTTTGTTTTTGTCCTTTTTATTTATGCCATTGTTTATTTATTATAGATATAGAGATGGCAAATACAAGAAATATATTTTAAATGATGAGAAATTATTAAGTGCTTTTAAGAATAGAGATAAAAATTAATCTTCTTTTTTTAAGAAAGCGTATACAGGAAAATGATCTGAAAATCCACCTTTATACCAAGGGCCAATATAAGTTCTAAAAGGACTTCCTTTGTATTTACCTTTGTAAATTTTCATCCATTTTTTATTAAAAACTTCAGCGTGTTTAAAGTAAAGTTTGTCTTTTTCTTTTTCTAAAAAGTTATTAGAAAATATAATCTGGTCGAATAAATTCCAGCTGCCATTAAAAGTTAAACTACCCGATTTTTCTCTGTCTAACATACTTTCCATTGGGTTGTAAAAATCATCTTGAATTAAATGTTTTTTTACACTTTTACTAGTTGGATCATCATTAAAATCGCCCATAATTATAATTTTTGGGTTCATTTCTTTGTTTTTAATTTCCTCGATAATATTTCTAGCTGTTTCAGCAGCAATAATTCTTTTGGGTTCAGTTTCAGGAATACCTTCTCTTCTAGAAGACCAATGATTTACCAAAATATGAACCAATTCTCCTTTTAAATTTCCACTAACTTTTAAAATATCTCTGGTGTAATCTCTGTCTCCATCTTCATCTAATAGATAAACAGGATGAGTTTCAGATTCAATCAATTCAAAATCAATTTTATTGTATAATAAGGCAACATCAATTCCACGTTCATCTGGCGAATTATGATGCACATAACCATAGTGATGTTTTCTTAAGTAGGATGAGTTTGCTAAATCTGCAACTACTTTGGCGTTTTCAACTTCTACCAAACCGACTATTGCAGGTGGGTGTTTAGATCTGTTTAAACCTAATTGAGCTATTACAGAACTTAGTTTTTTAATTTTAGAGTTGTATCGCTTGTAAGTCCATTTCTTTTTTCCATTTGGTGTAAAATCATCATCAGCAGTATTTGGGTTATCATTTGTGTCAAACAAATTTTCTACGTTATAAAACGCAATTGTTGAGATGTTTTTTTTCTGTTTAGAAAATGAATTAAATGGAAACATGTTTTTTTACTTTTTCGTAAAAATAGTGAAATATTTAAGGGAATTCATAACTTAAAAGGCGAGTTTTATTAACTTTCTAATAACTCTTTTTACATTTTACCCTCATAAATTTGTTATGATTAAAATTTGAATTTAGCTATAGAAAGAATTAACTGAATAAGTACGAAATTTAATTTAGCTGTAAAATCCTCAATTTATTGAGGATTTTTTGTGAAAAGTAAAATATTGCAACTTTATATTATTGTTTTTGTAATTTTAACTTTAAATATATGTTTTATTAACATTTAATTTTTCTCTATTAATTGGAAACAAATTAAATTTGTAGCCACAAAAATAACTATTAAAAAGAGAGGGTATAAGAGTAGAAAAAAAGTGTAAAAAATTTGAATTAATTAGTTAAAACCTCATCTGTTGAGGTTTTTTCTTTTTTATAATATTTTCACCTTTTATTTTTAATGAATTTTCTACCAAACAAGATAAAATCTTTAATAAAAACAGATTTTATAATATTTATTATTTGTTCTCTTAATATTAAATTAATCTAGAATTTTATGTTGTTTTTAGTAGAAAAATAGAATTACTTTAATTATTCTTATGTTCTTTATTTTTCATTATTAAAATAGCTGTGTTTTAATAATTATTAACACTTTTTTGTTAGTTTATCTTTAATGTTAACACATTTAAAAATGTCAAAAACTAACTAAAATTACACCTTTTTATAACGTTTATTTTCACTTTTTAAATTACACTTCTACTAGTTTTGTGGTGTTAATTAATAACAACTAAAAATTAAAAAACATTAAAAAATGAAAAAGCTATCCATTGTATTTTTATTAACTTTTATGACCGTATTTTCTACTTTTTCCAATAATGATGATAAAACCAAAGAAGAAGTAAATAGTAAACTAAGAAATAAGATTGAACACTTATTAGGAGATTACCAAGATGTGTTAAGCAAAAATGTAGAAAAAGCATCTATAAAGTTTATCATTAACAGACAAGGAGAAATTATTGTTTTATCAGTAAACACAAGTAAAGATAATTTAGCAAGTTTTATTAAAAGTAAATTAAACTATAAAGTTGCTTCTATTAAAAATGTAAAATTTTTAAAAACCTATACGCTACCTGTAAAGTTTGTAAAAGAGTAATTTTTTTGAAAAATATTTGAATTTGAATTGGTTAATTAGAGCTTTTAGCTTAGCCTCAACAATAGTTGGGGCTTTTTTGGGTTTTAAAATAAAGAATAGTTTGTATTTTTGTATTATATGATAGATCAAAAAGAAGCCATTTCTGAAAAAGCCGTTTTAATAGGCGTTATTACACAACAACAAGACGAAGCAAAATCTACAGAGTATTTAGATGAGTTAGAGTTTTTAACATCAACTGCAGGCGGAGTTGCTGTAAAACGCTTTGTGCAAAAAATGGAAAGACCTAATCCTAAAACATTTTTAGGCGCTGGTAAATTAGAAGATGTAAGAGCTTACATTCACTCTAATGATATTGGTACTGCCATTTTTGACGATGAATTATCGCCAGCACAATTACGAAATATAGAGAAAATTTTAGATTGCAAAATTTTAGACAGAACCAATTTAATCTTAGATATTTTTGCACAAAGAGCTCAAACAAGTTCTGCAAAAACGCAAGTAGAATTAGCACAAAGCGAATATTTATTGCCTCGTTTAACAAGACTTTGGACTCACCTTGACAAACAAAAAGGGGGAATTGGAATGCGTGGACCTGGGGAAACAGAAATAGAAACAGATAGACGTATTATTCGTGATAAAATATCTTTACTAAAGAAAAGATTAAAAGTCATTGACAAACAAATGGCAGTTCAGCGTAAGAATCGTGGTAAAATGGTTCGTGTTGCTTTAGTAGGTTATACCAATGTTGGTAAATCTACTTTAATGAATGTTATTAGTAAAAGTGATGTTTTTGCAGAAAACAAACTTTTTGCAACCTTAGATACCACAGTGCGTAAAGTGGTTATTAAGAATATTCCGTTTTTAATGACAGATACAGTTGGGTTTATTAGAAAATTACCAACACAATTGGTAGAATCTTTTAAATCTACTTTAGATGAAGTTCGTGAAGCTGATTTGTTATTACATGTGGTAGATATTTCTCATCCTAATTTTGAAGACCATATTGCTTCTGTAAATGATATTTTAAGAGATATTAAGAGTGATGATAAACCTACTTTAATGGTTTTTAATAAGATTGATGCTTATGAACACGAAACTATTGATGAAGATGATTTAGATACCGAAAAAGGTAAAGAGCATTACACTTTAAAAGACTGGAAAAAAACTTGGATGAATAAAAATGAGGTTGAATCTATTTTTATTTCTGCTTTAAACAAAGAAAATCTAGACGATTTTAAAGACAAAACTTACGAAGAAGTAAAGAAAATACACATTCAACGTTTTCCTTATAACGACTTTTTATATTATGAATATAAAGAGGAGGAATAGTTACTTTAGTATTAAAAGTTTTAAACACTTAGTAACCTTATTTGTAATAATATTCTTGGTTTCTGGTTTTTCTAAAAACCAATCTTCTAGAAAAACACAGAAACCATCTGTTTTAGTTTTGCCTTCTTATGATTTAAATGCTAATGGAGGTTTTTCTCCAGAAATACAAGAGATCTTGGAGGAGAATTTTAAAAATAATTTAGAAATAAATTTGATAAAATTCCCTTTTAAAAAACTAATACATATTCCTTATCAAAATGTTTATGATAAGAAATATTGTAAATTACTTTTAGAAAAGTTAGATGTTGATTTTATATTAATGTCAAAAATTGATTTAAAAGATATTCTAGAACAAAATAAAAAATGGGACTTAAGTTTTAGAGTTTATAATGTTAAAGCAAATCAACAATTCGATTCTAAGTTAAAAGGAAAAGACTTGTCTTATGCTGAAATAGAAGAAAAAGTTCAAAATAATCATCAAATTTTGGTTGATGAGATATCAGATTTCAAAAATTAATTATTTTGAATCCTTTTTATCTTCTTCAATAATGCCCATTCTTTTTGCACGGTTTTCCCAAGATTTTCTTGCGTGTGCTTGTAAATCAGCAACATTATCAGTTTCGTCCATAATCTCTAAACCTAATAAGGTTTCAATAACATCTTCTTGAGAAACTAATCCACTAACAGAACCATATTCATCTACAACTAGAGCAATGTGTTCTTTTTCTTTAATTAATTTATCAAACAAATCTGGGATAGATAATTCTCTATTAGTAATTAAAATATCTCTTTTTATAGTTGCTAAAGTATCTGTTCCTTTACCACTTATAATTGCTTCTAATAAATTATCTTTTAAAAAGTAGCCCGTAATTTCATCAGGGTTTTCTTTAAAAACCGGAATTCTAGAAAAACGTAAATTTTTATGATCGTTGTAAAAAGCTTGTATAGTTTGGCTTTCATCCGCAGTTTCTAAAACTGTTCTTGGCGTCATTACATCATTTACTTTAATCTCTTTAAAACCTAAAAGATTTCTAATCACTTTACTTTCATTCTTTTGAAAAACACCGTCTTTTTCAGCCATTTCTGTCATTACTAAAAAGCCTTCTCTACTTAAAATACTTCCATGACCTTTGCCACCAATTAACTTTGTAGTAAGTTGTAGAACCCAAAGAATACCTGTCCATTTTAACGGAAAAATCATAATATTCAGTGCTTTAGAAGTAAAGTTAGATAACTGTTTCCAGTAAGTTGCACCAATAGTTTTTGGTATAATTTCTGAAGCCACTAAAATTAAAATTGTCATTATTGTAGAAACAACACCAACCATAACATCTTCAGTAAACTCAAAACCTAGAATACTACTTGTGTTAGTTCCGTACATTTCTGCATAAGCAACTTTTGCTTGTACACCCACTAAAATAGCACCAACAGTGTGTGCAATTGTGTTTATGGTTAAAATAGCAATTAAAGGCTTGTCTACATCTTTCTTTAAAGTTTCTAGTTCTGTTGCGTAACTTTCTCCTTCACTCTTTTTTAGGTTGATAAAAGTAGGAGTTATACTCAATAAAACTGCTTCTAAAATAGAACACAGAAATGAAAAGAAAATTGATATTGTTGCGTAAATTATTAATAAAGTCATCTACAGGATTTTAAGATACAAAAGTAATTAAAATATAAAACCTCAAGAATTTCTTGAGGTTTTAAATATGTTATTTTTTTATTTGCTTAAAAAGCGTAGCTTAAACCAAATAACCAATAAGATTGTAATTTGTTATCTACAGTTGCAAAAGTCTCTGCAGGATTATCGATTAAAGCATTATTTAAAGCTTCTTGTTTGTTATTTCTTAAACCAAGTTCAAAACCTAAACCTATACCTTTCCAGATTGTGTAACCAAAAGAGTTGGTCCATGTCCAGTTAGATAAATCACCATCTTTATAGCTTTGAAACATAGATAAGTTAGACTTTACACTTAAACCTTTGTATTTGTTTGTGTAATCTGCAACAATTTTTGCACCTAAAGAAGATTCAAAAACAGATTCTCCACTACTAAATACAAAATTGTAGTTTCCTGGGTGTATCACTACTACTAAATGGCTTGTTGGTGTCCAAGTTGCACCAGCACCAAAATCTAAGTAACCTGGGTCGTTAAAGTTGTCTAACAATGTTGTTCTGTATTCACCTAAAGCAGAAATTGCCCATTTTTTGTTTAATCTTCTACCATATAAAGAAGAAATTGTAAAAACGTCTGTTGCAGTTTCAAATTTATCAGAATCACTAGGGTCATCTTTATCATCAAACTTAACCCAACCTAAATTAATTGTACCAGAGTTTCTCCAGAAAAAATCTTCTTCTATTAAGTTTGCAAAACCATTAACAGTAATTCCAATATTACCAGCAGCAGTATTTGGTGCTGTTCTTGCATACCAATTGTTAAAGCCAGATAAGCTAGCACCAATAGTACCAAATGCACCTTTTCTCCAGCCAGGTAAAGCATCAATTTTAGCTTGTAACGCTTTTACTTCTCCTTGTAATTTAGCAATTTGAGCTTTTTTAGGAGCTTGTTCTTTTTTTAATTCTTCAGCAGTTTGTGCATTTGCAGAAAAGCTAATGCATACTAATAATAGTAGAATAGAAAGTTTTTTCATTTGTTTGTTTTTATTTTTAAAAAATAAGCGTGCAAAAGTACACTTTATAATTTAGACCATAAATTTACTAATAAGTCACTTTATCATGGAAATTATAATTAACACCCAAGCCAAATAATTGTTTAAATTGAATTCTACTAGACGCATTATCATCAATAATAGTGTGGAAAGTCATTAACATTTTAATAGATTTGTTTACCTGAAAACGGATATTTGTTTGATAATCAGTATCAATATTCCCTACATTAGCTAAATAATCAGAATAAAGGGTTAAGATGTTTTCCATTTGTATGTTTTCCATCAATTTAAATTTGTAATAACCAGATAAGTTAAAACCTAAACTAAAAGCTGTATTTCTGCCTTCGTCTACACCAAATTTACCAGAAAATTCATCGTTTACGAATGTGTATCTAGCAGTTCCTGGTGCAATATTAACATTTAAATTATCCGATTTTTTCCATAACATTCCTGGTCCAAAAGTTAAATATGCAGGCGATAAAAAGTCTGAAACAGAAGTTTTAGGTTCTACATTATAATTAAAACCTTCTGAATATTGTGATTTAAAATTGCTTATAAAAGAAAAAAACCAATAGGTAGTTGTTTTAATACCAAGTACAGAGTTTAATTCGAAACGGTCGTCTGTCTTTCTCCAGCCTTTATCACTAAAATGACTTAAACCATAGCTAGTAATTAATCTTGTATCCCAGTTTACGTTGTTTTTTTTGTAATTAAAATCATAATTAATATTAAAATTACCTGCTACAGTATTTTCTCCTCCAGAAGACCAATTTGTAAAGGAAGATTGATTGAAAATAAACGCAAATTTTCCGTTTATTTTCCATTTGGGTTGTGGTTCATCTTTTTTCTTTTTTTGAGATGAAAGGCTTAGAGAGCATAAAGAGAAAAGTAATAACAATAAATTTTTCACGATATAAAACTTTGAATTACACAAAAATAACTTAAATTTTAGATTTATAAAGAGGCACAGTTGAGCAAGCTTCTCCAAACATTATAGACTTAGCAACTGGCTGTAATTTTTCTATTAAAAAAGCAAATGCAGAAGCAGGTATGGGTTTGTCTGCGCAACCTTTTATAATTACTGGCTTATCAGAAAAATCTCTTAAATCTAAAAAACCAATTAATTCTTGATATATAACAGTTTCTAGCAATTCTAAATCGCCAATAACTACTTTATTAGCAAATGGCATTAATTCTGAAGCAACTAACATAAAAGCCCAAGAAGGTATAATGGCATCTACAGAGCAAGTTACAGCTACAAAAGAATTTTTGTACTGTTCCCAATTATGGTTTTTAACTGAATCTCTAAAGTCTTTTTCTTTTAGAATAAGCTCTTCATATAGCCAATCTTTAATATCAAACACAACTCTTTTACCCTCTGGATAAATTTCTTCTAAGTCGAATGTTTTTAGTTTGCTATTGGCAACTCTATTTATAATTTCTTCCATTTTTCTTTAAGTTTCAAAGTTTCAAAGTTTCAAAGTTTCAAAGTTTTTTAGTTTTGAACACTGAACACTGAACACTGAACACTGAACACTGAACACTGAACACTGAAATACTACAGCATTCCTAATTCTAACTTTGCTTCTTCACTCATCATTTCTTGAGTCCAAGTTGGGTCGAAAGTAATTTCTACTTCACACTCGTTTATTTCTTTTAATGTTTTTACTTTATCTTCTACTTCTACAGGTAAACTTTCTGCAACTGGGCAGTTAGGCGATGTTAAGGTCATTAAAATTTTTGCATTGTTTTCATCCGAAACAAAAACATCGTAAATTAAACCTAACTCGTAAATATCTACTGGTATTTCTGGATCAAAAATGGTTTTTAGAACTCTTATAATTTTATCTCCTATTTCTTCTAATTCTTTGTCTGTCATTGTTGTTTTATTTGTCCTTTAAGGAAAACTAATTTATTTTAGTTTGTTGCGCAATTGCGTACATTTTTATCTGTTTTACCATAGAAACTAAGCCATTTGCTCTTGTTGGCGATAAATGTTCTTTTAAACCAATTTCATCAATAAAATTTGTGTCAGCATTTAAAATATCTGCTGGTTTTTGTTCAGAAAAAACGCGCAATAATAATGCCACAATTCCTTTTGTTAAAATTGCATCACTGTCTGCTGTATATTTTATGGTATCGTTTTCTAATTCAGAGTAAAGCCAAACTTTAGATTGGCATCCTTTTATTAAGTTTTCATCTAATTTGTACTGAGCATCAATAATTGGTAACGATTTACCTAATTCTATAATGTATTCATAACGCTCCATCCAATCATCGAACATAGAAAACTCATCAATAATTTCTTCTTGTATTTCTTTGATAGTCATTTTTAAAACTTATTTTTGCCATTTGTAATTTATTGCACAATAATCGTGCAAAATTAGGCATAAAAAGGCATTTTATGTCTTAATAATATAAAAGAAAGATTTTTTATTAACAAACTATAGAGAGATTAATATTTCTCTTAAATTAAAAACCCCTTCTTTTTTAGAAGGTTTAGAGGCACTTATGAGCAAATTATTGGCAGTTGGTACTGTAGCATTTGATGCAATTGAAACACCATTTGGTAAAACAGATAAAATTTTAGGAGGTTCAGGAACTTTTGTAGGTTTAGCTGCAAGCACTTTTGGTATAGAAACTGGTGTAGTTTCTGTGGTTGGTGGAGATTTCCCTGACAATTATCTTACTATGATGAACAGTAAAGGTATTAATACTGATGGTGTAGAGGTAATTAAAGAAGGTAAAACGTTTTTTTGGAGTGGTAAATATCATAATGATATGAATTCTAGAGACACTTTAGTTACAGAATTAAATGTGTTAGAGAACTTTAAACCAGTTGTGCCAGAAAGTTTTAAAGATGCAGGTATTGTAATGTTAGGTAATTTACATCCTTTAACACAAGCTTCTGTATTAGATCAAATGACAGAAAGACCAAAATTAGTTGTTTTAGACACAATGAATTTTTGGATGGATATTGCTTTAGAAGATTTGCATACTGTTTTAAAAAGAGTAGATGTAATTACGATTAATGATGAAGAAGCACGCCAGCTTTCAGGAGAATATTCTTTGGTAAATGCTGCAAAGAAAATTCACGAAATGGGACCAAAATATGTGGTTATTAAAAAAGGAGAACATGGAGCTTTATTATTTAGTGAAGGAAAAATGTTTTTTGCACCAGCTTTACCTTTAGCAGAAGTTTTTGATCCAACAGGAGCAGGAGATACTTTTGCAGGTGGTTTTTGTGGCTATTTAGCAAAAACAGAAAATATTTCTTTCGAGAATATGAAAAACGCCATTATTTACGGTTCTAATTTAGCTTCTTTCTGTGTAGAGAAATTTGGTACAGAGCGTATGCAAGAGTTAACAGAAGATGAAATAAGAGTTCGATTACAGGCTTTTAGAGAATTAACACAATTTGATATAAACATTTCATAATTTAATCCGCGGTTTTTGCTGCGGATTTTTTATTTCAATAACATAAAATATTACAACTAATGAGTGATGCTATTAAACACGAATGTGGAATTGCACTTGTTCGATTAAAGAAGCCTTTACAGTTTTATAAAGACAAATACGGTTCTGCTTTTTACGGAATTAATAAAATGTATTTGTTAATGGAAAAGCAACACAATCGTGGCCAAGATGGTGCTGGTTTTGCAAGTGTTAAGTTTAATATAACTCCAGGAACCAGATATATTAGTAGAGTTCGTTCTAACAAAACGCAACCTATTCAAGATATTTTTGCGCAAATTAATGATCGTATTAATGGTGTTTTAGAAAAAAATCCAGATAAGAAAGATGATGTAAAGTGGCAAGAAGAAAATATGCCTTACGTTGGTAATCTTTTCTTAGGGCACGTTCGTTATGGAACTTTTGGTAAAAATTCTATAGAAAGTGTACATCCATTTTTACGCCAAAGTAACTGGAAACACAAAAATTTAATTGTGGCTGGTAATTTTAATATGACAAATTCTAATCAAATATTAGAAGAGTTAATAGAATTAGGTCAGCATCCAAAAGAGTTTACAGATACTGTAACTGTAATGGAAAAAATTGGTCATTTCTTAGAAGATGAAGTTGGTAAATTATACCAAGAAGCCAAGAAAAAAGGTTTTAATAAAAGAGACGCATCACCTTATATAGAAGAAAATTTAAAACTAAGAAAAGTATTAAAAAGATCTTCTAAAAACTGGGATGGTGGTTATGCAATGGCTGGTTTAGTGGGGCATGGAGATGCTTTTGTTTTAAGAGATCCAAATGGAATAAGACCTACTTATTTTTATGAAGATGATGAGGTTGTTGTTGTAGCATCAGAAAGACCAGTAATACAAACTGTGTTTAATGTTAAGATCGATAAAGTACAAGAATTAGAAAGAGGTCATGCATTAATTATTAAAAAAAGTGGTAAAGTTTCTATAAAGAAAGTTTTAGAACCTAGAGAAAAGAAATCTTGTTCTTTTGAGCGTATTTATTTTTCTAGAGGTAGTGATGCTTCTATTTATGAAGAACGTAAAAATTTAGGGAAATATGTTTTTCCTAAAATCTTAAAAGCTATAGATTCTGATGTTTCTAATACTGTATTTTCGTTTATTCCAAATACAGCAGAAACTTCCTTTTATGGAATGACAGAAGCTGCAGAAGATTTGTTAAACGAACAAAAAACAGCAAAGATTTTAGCTGGAGGTAAAAATTTATCCGCAGAAAAAGTAACAGAAATTTTATCAGAAAGACCACGTTTTGAGAAAATTGCCATAAAAGATGCCAAATTAAGAACTTTTATTGCTGATGATAATTCACGTGATGATTTAGTAGAACACGTTTACGATATTACTTATGGTGTTGTAAAACCTACAGATAATTTGGTAATTATAGACGATAGTATTGTTCGTGGTACAACACTTAAAAAGAGTATTATTAGAATTTTAGATCGTTTAAACCCTAAGAAAATTGTAGTGGTTTCTTCTGCTCCGCAAATTCGTTACCCAGATTGTTACGGAATTGATATGGCAAGAATTGAAGCATTTATTGCTTTTAAAGCTGCTTTGGCTTTGTTAAAAGATCATAATAAATATCATATTGTAGATGATGTTTATAAAAAATGTAAAGCACAACAATCTAAAAACGATGACCAAATTGTAAATCACGTTAAAGAAATTTATAGTTCATTTACACCAGAAGAAATTTCTTCTAAAATTGCTGAAATGTTAAAAACAGAAGATATTAATGCAGAGGTAGAAGTTATTTATCAAACTATAGAAGGCTTGCACAAAGCTTGTCCAGATAATTTAGGAGATTGGTATTTTACAGGAGATTACCCTACTCCTGGAGGAATGAGAGTTGTAAATCAGGCTTTTATTAATTTCTATGAAGGTAATGACGAAAGAGCATATTAAAATGATATTTAATTTTTAATTGATAAAAGGCTTCTATATTTTAGAAGTCTTTTTTTTGTTACTTATTGATACATAAAACATTACTAACTTTTTGTAAAGCTGTTAATTTTTTTCATTTTTGTTAAAATTAAAAGCTATGAAAGTAAAAATTGCAATTTTCTTCCTTTTTTTTACAATTTTCGCATTAGAATCGCAAAATATTAGAAAAAAAATTGATAGTCTTAAACAGGAGGTAAAATTTCTTAGAGACACTTCATTAATAAAATCTTTAGATAAAATATCTGGTTTATATAAAAGAATAGATATTGATAGTTCCTTAATATTTGCGAAGAAATCTTTAGAAGGTGCTGTTGCAATTAAAAATGATAAATTTACTGCATTAGCGTATAATAATTTAGGAACAATATATGAATCTAAATCTTTGTTAGATAGTGCTTTGTATTGTCATAAAAGAAGTTTACAAATAAAAACTAAAATAAAGGATACTATTGGTATTGCAGATACGTATAATAATTTTGGAATTATTTATGATTTAAGAGGAGAATACTTAAAATCATTACAAAACTATTTTAAAGCTCTAGAAGTTTATGAAAGTACAAATGTTACTTTTAATAAAGTACCTATGGTACTTGTAAATATTGGAATTGTTTATAAAAAACAGAAAAACTATAAAAAAGTTTTAGAATTTTATACCAAAGCAATAAAAATATATAAAGACAACAATCATAAACTTGGCACAGTAATAACAACGGGTAACATAGCAAGTGTTTATTTAGAATTGAAAGATTATAAACAAGCAATAATAAACTCTTTAGAAGCTAAGAAGGGATTTAAAGAATTATCTTATGAAGTTTATCTGCCTTTTATGGATCATAATATTGCAATTGCAAAAGATGGTTTAGAAGAATACTTGGAGGCTAGAAAAATATATAATTCAATAATTATTGAATTTGAAAATCAAAATGCACTTTTTGAACTTTCGGATGCAAAAATAAATTTAGCTAAGAACTATACAAAAACTAATAATTTACATTTTGCTATAAAAGAATTAAAAGAAGCATTAATTATTATAAAAAAAAATAAATTTAAAGAAAAGGAATTAACGGTTTTAAAGTTATTATCTAAAAATCAAGGTAATTTAAATAGTTTTAAAGAAGCGTATAATAACCTTATAACTTATGATATAAAGAAAGATTCTGTTTTTGAGCAAGAAAAAACAAAAGCTATTTTAGAGTTAGAAACTAAATATCAAACAGAAAAAAAGGAGAAAGAACTTTTAGAAACTAGAACAGAAAAAGCAGAAACAGAATTGGCTTTATCTAAAACCATAACCTGGGTTTATATTTTAATAGGTGGTTTAGCATTGGCAATCATGTTATTTTTTAATATTAGCCAAAGAAATAAAAGAAAAAATCAGGAAGAAATTTTAGCTCAAAAAGAACGCGGTTTAAAAGCTATTATAGATGCACAAGAAGAAGAGCGTAGTAAAATTGCAAGAGAATTGCATGATGGAGTTGTACAACAAATAGGGAGTGTTATTTTAAAATCTAGAAATATGCTTTCCAAGATGGATTTATTACGATCTAAAGAGTCTCAAGAATTACTAGAAAGTTTAGAAAACTCAAACCAAGATTTAAGAAATATCTCACATCAAATGATGCCAAGAACATTAAAAGAATTAGGTATTATACCTGCTTTAAACGATTTGCTAGAAGGTAGTTTAGCTTTATCAAATATAAAATTTAGTTTAGAGCATTTTAATATTGAAGAAAGATTACCACAAAAAATAGAAGTTACAATTTATAGAATAATTCAAGAGCTTATTAACAATATTATAAAACATAGTAAAGCAGATGAAGTTAGTGTGCAATTATTTAATACTAATAATACAGCTATTTTAATTGTAGAAGATAATGGAGTGGGTTTTTCATCTAAAGAAAGTAAAAAAGGAATTGGTTTACTTAATATTTCTAGCAGATTAGATTTGGTAAAAGGAGAGGTTAATTATGCCCCAAGCCCTAAAAGTGGTACTTTAGTAACTATAAAAATTCCGCTAGAAAATGCCTATTAAAATTTTAATTGCAGACGATCATCCTTTAATAGCAGAAGGTATTAAAAATACGTTCGAAAACTTAGTAGATTTTAATGTAGTTGCAACTGTAAATAATGGAGCAGAAGCTATAGGTTACATAGAAAAACATTTAGTAGATGTTGCTTTGTTAGATATAAATATGCCAATAATGGATGGTGTAGAATGTGCAAAAGAAATTGTAAAAAACCACAAACATATTAAAGTTGCTATACTTTCTATGCTACAAGAATCATCAATTATAAAAAGTTTGCTAGAAATTGGTGTAAAAGGGTATATGTTAAAAACAATACCAAGTGATGAGTTATTGCTGGCTATAAAAAACATTTATCAAGGTAAAGAATACTTTAATTCAGATGTTACAAAAGCTTTAATTTCTGATGATAAGTCAAAATCTTTTCATCAATATTCAAAAAAATCACCTCTTTTAGAAGAACTTACATCAAGAGAAAAAGAAGTTATAAAATACATTTCTCAAGGATTAACTAACGCTCAAGTTGGCGAAAAACTCTTTATTAGTCATAGAACTGTAGATACTCACAGAACTAATATTATGAGAAAATTAAACATTAATAATGTGGCGTCTTTAATACGTTTTGCTTTTCAAAACGGACTTGCTTCTTAAAAATAAGGTAAATACCTTAGTTAAATACGTAAAATACTCTATTTACTTTCTTTCTTTTCGAAACTACTTTTGGATTGTTAATTTACTGTATCCTAAAAAATTATAAAATACATAACACTATCCATCTCATATTCTTTTTTTAGGATGAATTAACCATTGAGCAATGGATGTTGTTTTATATCTAAAAATAAATCAAAAATGAAAAAAGCAGTTTTATTATTAATGGTTTTTGCATTTTATGCAAACATAACTATAGGTCAAGAATGGACTAAAGATTTTCCTGGAAAAATTAATCTAGTAAAAATGTCTGATGCAGGTATAGCAATTGTAGGAACAAATGATGCGCTTTATGGAGTTAATGATAAGGGAGAAATACTTTGGGAAAATGAAAAACTAAGAAAAGTAGAAGAAGAAAGAGTTCAAATTTTATCGGGTACAGAATTAGTATTTATAAGTGATAAAGGAATGTTATCTAGAAATAGAGTTTTAAATGCAAATACAGGTAAAGAATATGCAAATTCTGGTAAAAAAGGAGATAATATTATTGGTGTAAGAGTTATACATGGTACAAATCAGTTATGGACATTAAAAGGTACTAGAGGTATAAATACGTGGAGTTTAGATACAAATACTTTGCAATATGGTTGGGGCAGAAATGAAATAAAAAGTGATATTGCTGTTGATAAAATGGCTAGTTTAACTTGGTCTTTTAGAGGGGCTCAACCACTTTTGTATACAGGGAAAAACAGCGCAATTGTTCATTTAGGTTTATCTCATTTAGCAAATGTAGATTTAACTACGGGTAAAGATATTTGGCGTTTTAATTGGAAACCATATAAAATGAAAGACGCAAAATCTAGTACGCTTTCTAATGGTTTTTCTGCAATGAAATTAGATGAAGAAACAAATACTCTTTATTTTCCATTTAAATCTCAACTAATAGCTCTAGATGTTAATTCTGGAACTCCAAAATGGAATCCTAAAAAAGGAGGTAAAACTGGCAAAGTACTAAGTATGTTTGTTACTAAAGAAGGAGTTTTAGTATTAACACCTAAAGGGTTGCAATTATTAGATAAAGCAACAGGAAATTTAGTGTGGAAAAAACCAATTAAAATTAAAAATGCTATAGAAAGTATTCTTTTACAAGATAATCATGATTTTTTTGCTATTTCTAAAGGAAGCATCATTAAAATTGATGTTGCTAATAAAAGCACAAAAGTACTAACGGAGAAAATTAAATTTTCTGGAAAAGAAAGTTTCCAGAGCTTAGAAATAGTTGATGATTTAATTATTCTTTCTGCGTCTCAAAACGTAGCGGCTTTTAATAAAAATACAGGAGAAAAAGTGCACCACACATATTTAAAAGCGCCTGGTTCTAGTCTTTTGGCTATTACTCAAAATTTAGTTTTAGCAACTGTTGCTGTTGCAGCAACTGCAAATAGTCAAAATATTAATTCTCAAAATTCAACTTCTGGTACTTACACTTATCATAAATATACACCAGCTGTAATGAAATCTGGTGGTTCTGCTTCAGAAACAAAAGGAGATATTATTTATATCAGTACAAAATTTAAAGATGCAGATGCGAAAGGTTTTGGTGTAGCAAAAGTGAATAAAAAAACAGGCGAAATTATAGAGAAAATAGTTATAGGAGATAGAGATCCTTTATATGCAATTAACCATAATAAAGGAAATTTTTTTTATAAATCAGATCATAAAACACTTGCAATGAAAAGTTTAAAATAAGAATTAGTATTTAAAAATAAATATTATGAAAAAAATTACTTTACTTATAATTACTTGTTTGTTATCAATATCTACAAATGCACAAACTTGGACCAAATTAACGTTGCCAGAAACAGGTAAAGCTGTAAAAGATTTATATGAAGATGTTAACGGTAATTTAATAACATTAACTGCTCAAGGTATATTTAAGAGTGATGATAATGCAGAAACTTGGACTCTTTTAGATAGAAATATGGAGGGAGAAAATATATTACTTGCTACCAATAGTGGTAATATTTGGGTTGCAGGAGATGGAATTATTAAATACAATGGCGCTACTTCAGATCAACAAGACAATGTTGGTAGCTCAACAGCAATGATAGAATTAAGTAGTGGTAAAATTTTAAGTATTGTAAAAGAAGGTACAACTATTTGGAATTCAAAACACTATTTATCAATCTCTACAGATAATGGAGAAACTTTCAATAAAAATAACAATGTTACAAATGTTTATTTAAAAGCAAATGTGAAAGGTGAGTTAATGGCTAAGAAAAACGATGACGTATTTTATTTAGGCTCAGATAAAAACTTATACAAATCTACAGATAAAGGAGAAACTTTTTCAGCAATGGGAGCTCCAATAACTTATACAGATAAAGATAATGGATTGTGTTTAGACAGAGAAACAGGTGTTTTTTATGCTTTATGGGGTTCTAGCAACGCTAAAGATTTAATGAAATCTACAGATGATGGAGCAACTTGGTCTAAAGTAAATTCAAGTAAATTGTATGGTGTAGATAAAGTTATTGCAAATAATAATATAGTTATTATTCATGGTTCGTGGATGTTTTTGTATTCTTCTGATGGTGGTACAACTTTTATGAACAAGAGTAGTATGTTCGAGTCTGGTAGTTTTCCAGAAAAAGTAGTAATAACATCAAAAGGAAAAGTTTTTGGTACAAATATTAAAGAGAATGCTATTGTAGAATTAGAGGTAGAAAATGAAACAAAAGCGTTAAAAACACAAGGATTAGATTATGCAAATGTTAAAGGGGTTTCTTATAATGGTACACGTATTGCAGCTTGTTTAGATGGCTATGTACATTATACAGATGATTATGGAACAACTTGGAAACAACTAAAAGGAGCAGGAGCTTTGGCAGGAAATACATACGTTGCTAAAAACGGAAAAGTATATACTGCAAGTTACAAAAGTGGTACTTGGAATGGAGTATTTGTAAAAAATGAAGCAGATGATACAATGATTTCTGTAAATGCAGACGTTAGTAGTGTGTGGAATATGAAAAGTATGTTTGAAGATGATAACGGAAACATTTATTGTCTTAGTAATTTATATGGCTTATACAAATCTGCAGATGGAATAAATTTTACTCAAATAACAAATGCACCTTATGATAATTTAAACGATATGTCTATGTGGTTTGATGCTAGCCTAAAAAGAATATATGCAATTGTACCTGGAGAAGTTTTTTATTCAGATGATTATGCTGAAACTTGGACAAAAGGAACACCACCTTCAGCATTTCAAAATAATTTCTTTAAAGGTAATGGAGGTATCTGGACATTTGCCAATTATGGAACAGGAGCTGCAACTGGTTTCTATTTTTCTACTGATTTAACACAATGGACTGGGCCAAATAAACCAAATATAAGTTTTGATAATAGATGGGATGAACCTGTGCAAGGAAACTTAGGGTTTTTGTATAGAGCACACAAAGACAATGCTTATAAAGGAGGTACAGTATTAGAATCTAAAGACAATGGTTTAACTTGGAGTTCTTATGCAGATGGACTAGATTCTGTAAAAGGGTATGGTTTTAATGGAGGTGATAAAGGTGTGCCTTATAATCAAATATTGGCTTCTAATGATAAACTTCTTTTAGCAACCATTGGCTCTATTTATATATCAAATCAAGGAGTAAGTTTGTCTGTTGAAGACAATAATGCTAAAGAAGAAATAAGTTTGTACCCAAATCCAGCCGCTAATTTTCTAAATTTAAAAGTTGATAATCAACAAATAAAAGAAGTGAAAATTTATAATTTATTAGGTAAAGAAGTTTTAAAAACTTTATTAAAAGGTGATGAAAAAAAACAAATTAACATATCTAATTTATCAAAAGGAATGTATGTTATTCAAATAAAAACGGATGTAAATACTTTTGCTAAAAAAATTATTAAACAATAGAAAAAAATAATTACAATAAAAAAAGCATCCATTTCTGGATGCTTTTTTAATATAATAGAGAATCTAATTACTTAGCTTCAGCATATCTTTTTTCAACTTCATTCCAGTTGATAACTTTAAAGAAAGCATCAATATAATCTGGTCTTCTGTTTTGGTAATTTAAGTAGTATGCATGTTCCCAAACATCTAATCCTAAAATAGGAGTTCCTCCACAAGTTACACCTGGCATTAATGGATTGTCTTGGTTTGGAGTAGAACAAACTTCTACTTTACCACCTGGAAGCACACATAACCAAGCCCAACCAGAACCAAACTGAGTTGCTGCAGCTTTAGAAAAAGCATCTATAAAAGCTTCTTTAGAACCAAAAGCAGCTTCAATTGCATCTTTTAATTCACCAGATAAATAACCTTTACCTTCAGGATTCATAACAGACCAAAATAAAGAGTGGTTGTAAAATCCACCACCATTATTTCTAACAGCACCATTACTCATATCTAAGTTAGTTAAAATATCTTCGATAGATTTTCCTTCTAAATCAGTTCCTTCAATTGCTGCGTTTAATTTTGTTGTATATCCATTATGATGTTTTGTATGGTGTATTTCCATTGTTCTAGCATCAATATTTGGTTCTAATGCATCGTAAGCATATCCTAATTCTGGTAATTCAAAAGCCATAATTCTTTATATTAAATTGATTAAATTAATTTTTGTTGTACAAACTTAACTATAAATAGATGGTTTTACAAGAAGTTTACGATTTGATAATTTATTGCAGTATAAAAAACATTTATTCGCCAAATGTTTGCATAAACTTATGTACTTTTTTAACCATATTTTTACTGCCACAAACAAAAGGAACTCTTTGGTGTAGCTCTGTTGGTTCTATTTCCATAATTCTATTATATCCATCAGAAGCCAAACCACCAGCCTGTTCTGCTAAAAAAGCCATAGGACTACATTCATACAACAAACGTAATTTTCCCTTCGGATTTTTAGATCCTTTTGGGTACATATAAATCCCTCCTTTTATCATATTTCTATGAAAATCAGAAACTAAAGAACCAATATATCTACTAGTGTAAGGTCTGTCTCCTTCTTCAGCTTGGCAATACTTAATATACATTTTAATTCCGGCAGGAAAATCTAAATAATTCCCTTCGTTTACTGAATAAATTTTTCCATCATCAGGAAATTTCATATCAGGATGTGATAAATACCAACTTCCTAAAGCAGGATTTAATGTAAAACCATTTACACCATTTCCTGTAGTATAAACCAACATTGTAGAAGTACCATAAACAATATAACCAGCAGCAACTTGTTTGTCTCCAGTTTGTAAAAAATCTTGTAATTCAACAGGTGTTCCAACAGGAGTAACCCTTCTGAAAATAGAGAAAATAGTTCCTACAGAAACATTAACATCTATATTAGATGAACCATCTAAAGGGTCCATTAATACAACATATTTGTTTTGATGGTTTTCATCTTTACTGTTAATAATGATAAAATCGTCTTCTTCTTCACTAGCAATTCCACAAACAATGTTTCTGTCTGTAAGTGTTTGAATAAAAATTTCATTGGCATAAACATCCAACTTTTGTTGATCTTCACCCTGAATATTAGTGTCTCCAGCAGCTCCAGTGATGTCTACAAGACCGGCTTTATTTACTTCGTGATTTACAACCTTCCCTGCTAATCTTAATGAATTTAGTAATCGAGATAATTCTCCTGATGAATACTTAAAATCGTTCTGATTTTCAATGATAAATTCTCCTAAAGTTTGATTTTTTTTTGCCATTATTATAGTTGATATTTAAATATTTAACAAATATCCAAACTTTTTTATTTTACTACAACGTTTTCGAAATATATTTTTGTCAGAATTTGAGTGTTTTCAAGAATCTTTAAAAAATTGAACAAAATAACTTTTATTGTCAAAAATCATCATTAATTTTTAGCGATTACAAAATCAAGTATCTTTGAGCAAAATTTTTAAAAAATGAGTTTCAATATAAGGTTAGGAGAAGAAAGAGATATGCAGTCTGTATTAGATTTAATTACGGAATTAGCAGTTTTTGAAAAAGAGCCAGAAGCTGTAGAGATTACTGTAGAAGATTTAATTAGTGATGGATTTTCTAAACACCCAAAGTTTAAGGTTTTTGTAGCAGAACAAGAAAATAAAATTATAGGAATTGCACTTTTTTATGAACGTTTTTCTACTTGGAAAGGAAGAACAATTCATTTAGAAGACTTAATTGTTACCAAAGAAAAACAAAAAATAGGAGCAGGGAAGGCCTTATATACAGCTGTTTTAAAATACGCTTACGATAATAACTTTAACAGAGTTGCTTGGGAGGTAATCGATTGGAACACAAATGCTATTGAATTTTATAAAAGTACAGGTGCAACTTATTTAAACGATTGGTCTGTAGTGCAGATGAATAAAGAGAATTTAGCAAAATTTATAGAAAATAATTAAGATGAAGATTTTTAAGTTTGGTGGTGCGTCTGTAAAAGATGCAGAGAGTGTAAAAAACGTTGCAAGTATCATAAAAAACGAAGGTGCTAAAGATACCTTAGTTGTAATTTCTGCAATGGGAAAAATGACAAACGCTTTTGAAGATGTAATTGATTCTTATTATAACAAGAAAGAAGATTTACCTAATAAACTGAATTTTATAGAAGAATATCATAAAAATATTATGAGTTCTTTATTTGATAAAAGTGATGAGGTTTACAAAGAAATAGATGTGCTTTTTGGTGAATTAGGTTGGTTCTTGGCCAGAAATACATCTCAAAGATTTAATTATGTTTACGATCAAATTATTTGTTTTGGTGAATTGTTATCAACAAGAATTGTAAGTGCTTATTTGGAAAAATTAGGGCAAGAAAATGTTTGGTTCGATGTTAGAAATTATGTAAAAACCGATTCTAATTATAGAGATGCAAAAGTTGATTGGCAATTAACAGAAGAGCTAATTACTAAAAAAGTAGATGCCTCTAAAATAAATATTACTCAAGGTTTTATTGCTGCTAACGATACTGAAAATACAACTACTTTAGGTAGAGAAGGTTCAGATTATACAGCAGGTATTTTTGCTTATTGTTTAAGTGCAGAAAGCGTAACTATTTGGAAAGATGTTCCTGGAGTTTTAAATGCAGATCCAAGAGTTTTTTCTGATACTACTTTATTAGAGCAAATTTCTTACGAAGAAGCAATAGAAATGGCTTTTTATGGAGCTTCTGTAATTCACCCAAAAACCTTACAACCGTTAGAAAGAAAAGAAATTCCGTTATTGGTTCGTTCTTTTGTAAACCCTAAAGAAACAGGAACAAAGGTTAGTAAAGGTACAAGATTGGTACCTTATATACCTTGTTTTATTGTTAAGAAAGATCAGGTTTTAGTATCTATTTCTGCTTTAGATTTCTCTTTTATGGTAGAAAATAACATTAGTTTTATCTTTCAAAAATTACACGATTATCAATTGAAAGTAAATTTAATTCAGAACTCAGCCATTAGTTTTTCTGTTTGTATTGATAATAAGTTTAATAAATTCGATGCTTTTTACGAGGAATTAAAAAATCAATTTAAGATAGAAGTGCAAAAAGGAGTCGATTTATATACAGTTCGTCATTTTGATGATAATGCAATAGAATTGATAGAAAGCAAAGGAAAATCTCTGCTAACACAGGTTAATAAAGAAACATCACAAATAGTTGTTAATCCTAATTAAAACAAATTAGAACTTCGTTTTTTTTACTATGTTTGCATTTAGTTCTAACTAAACTTTATGGCATTAGTAACTTCTAAAGAAATATCGCAAGTAATTGGTTTACAGAAACTTGGTTTTGTTGGTGAATTTATAGGTTGGTTACTTATAAAGGTATTAAGGATATCTAAAGTAAATAAGATTTATGATAAAAATAAAAATAAATCTGATTTAGAGTTTTTAAACTCGGTTTTAGAAGACTGTAATGTTCAATTCGAAATACCAGAAGAAGATTTAAAAAGAATTCCAAAAGATGGTCCTTTTATAACTATTTCTAATCATCCTTTAGGAGGTATAGATGGTATTTTGTTACTAAAACTTTTAACTGAAAAAAGAAAAGATTATAAAATAATTGCCAACTTTTTACTGCATAGAATAGAGCCATTAAAACCTTATGTAATGCCTGTAAATCCTTTTGAGGATAGAAAGGATGCAAAATCTAGTGTTGCAGGTATTAAAAGTGCTTTGTTGCATTTAAAAGAAGGTAAACCTTTGGGTATTTTTCCTGCAGGTGAAGTTTCTACATATACAGAAGGCAAATTAAAAGTAGATAAACCTTGGGAAGAAGGTGCTGTACGTTTAATAAAAAAAGCACAAGTACCAGTAATTCCTATTTATTTTCACGCTAAAAATAGTCGTTTTTTCTATTTTTTATCTAAAATATCGGGCACTTTAAGAACTGCTAAATTACCATCAGAAGCGGTTTCTCAAGATGATAAATTAGTAAAAGTTAGGATAGGAAAACCCATTGCAGTTAGAGATCAAAATGAATTTAAAGACATACCTACTTTTTCCGAATTTATTCGAAAGAAGACTTATATGTTGGCAAATCCTTATGATAAGAAAAGTAAGATTTTATCAACAGAAAAAATTAAAATTAAGAAATCTGTCAAGAAAATTACACCTCAAAAAAGTGTAGATTCATTTATTAAAGAGGTTGATGCTTTAAGAGAAAATAATGGTAGATTATTAGAAAGTAAAAATTACGAAGTCTTTTTTGCTAATGCAAAAGATATTCCTAATTTATTACACGAAATTGGTAGATTACGAGAAATTACGTTCAGAGATGTTGGTGAAGGAACCAATAAAGCTATAGATTTAGATAAATATGATAAATACTATTACCATATGTTTTTATGGGATAGAGAAGCAAATTGTTTGGCTGGTGCATATAGAATGGGATTAGGAAACGAAATCTATAAAAAATATGGTATTAATGGTTTTTATGTACAAACTCTGTTTAGAATTGAGCCAGAACTGCATCAAATGATGGAAAATACCATAGAAATGGGACGTGCTTTTATCATTGGCGAATACCAACAAAAACCTATGCCATTGTTTTTATTATGGAAAGGAATTGTGCACGTTACTTTACGTTATCCAGAGCATAAATATTTAATGGGTGGTGTTTCTATTAGCAATCAATTTTCTGACTTTTCTAAATCGCTAATGATTGAGTTTATGAAATCTCATTATTACGATCCTTATATTGCACAATACATTTATCCGAAAAAAGAATACAAGGTAAAATTAAAAGATGGTGATAAAGATTTTGTGTTTGATGCTACAAAAGCAGATATGCAAAAGTTTGATAAAATTATTGATGAAATTGAACCTGGTGCACTTCGAATTCCGGTTTTAATTAAAAAATATGTAAAACAAAACGCACGTTTAGTAGCGTTTAACGTAGACCCAAAATTTAACAATGCAGTTGATGGTTTAATGTATATTAAAGTGGCAGACATACCAGAAAGCACTGTAAAACCTGTTATGGAAGAGTTTCAGGCAGAGTTAGAAAAGAAAGCTTCTGAATTGCAGAAGAAGTAGGTTTTTTTAACTTACTTACAAAATCTGCCAAAACTTCCGATTTTAAAATTGGTACAATTTTGGCAATCAGTAGGTTAAATTTATACTTATGAAAACTTTTTTAAAAATTTTATTAACGGCTTTAGCTGTAATTATTTTGGCTAATATTTTACCTGGAGTTGCTGTAACAGGTTATCTTTCTGCAATTATTGTAGCTGTTGTAATTGCAATTTTAAATATGATTGTTAGGCCACTTTTAATCTTTTTTACATTACCTGCAACTATTGTAACTTTTGGGCTATTTATTTTTGTAATAAATGCTTGTATTATTTTATTGGCAGACAGTTTAATAGACGGTTTTAAAGTTTCTGGATTTTGGGCAGCACTCTTTTTTAGCATTTTGTTATCGATCTTTAGATCTTTTTTATTCTCTTTATTAAAAGAGGAAAAACATAAATAAAGTCGTATAAATACGAGAGAATTTTATGCTTGAAATGCTTTGGATATTGTATTAAGAATTAGAATTCAAAAACTTGTTCTTGATACAATTTTAATACAAAATTGAAATAAGACGAACTGAAAAAAATCTAAGGTGTTTATTTAAAAGATGCTCTTTGCAAACGATCGTTCATCGATTTTCCTAAACCGAAATCTGGCATTTTTTCTACCAGAATTACATCTAAATTTTGATGGTCTAATTGATGTAAAGCATCATATAATTTTGCTGCAGCTTCTTCTAAATTTGATGTAGTTGATAAAATAATTTCAGCACTAATTTTATCACTTTTAAAAGAAGAATTGAATGTTAACACACCAATTTTTTTATGTTGATGTTGTTTAATTTCATTAACAATAGAAGTCGTTAAAATAGTCGTGGTTAAAGGCGAATAATGTTTGTCTAACATTCCTGGAGCATCTGGGTTTACTTCCTTTTTATTTTTGATTTCAACTCTACCAACAACAGCTTCAATTTCTTCTAAAGCCAAAGCACCTAATCTGTAAATAATAGGTTCATTATTCTCAAAACCAATAATGGTAGATTCAATTCCGTTTTTACAAGTGCCACCATCTAAAACCATTTTAATATCATTTTTAAAATAACGTTCTACGTGTTCTGGTTTTGTAGGACTAATGTTGTTAAACGGATTTGCACTTGGTGCAGCCAAAGGAAAAGGTAATTGCTCTAAAAGGCTTATTGTTGTTGCGTGATTTGGTACTCTAACAGCAACTGTATTTTTACCAGCAGTAATTAAATCAGGAATTGATTCGTGCTTTTTTAAAACCAATGTCATAGATCCTGGCCAGAATTTATCTGCCAAAATCTTTGCTTTTTCAGGTACTTCAGAAACAATAGTTTCTAATTGATCAGCAGAAGGAATATGAACAATTAAAGGATTAAAAAAAGGACGTTTTTTAGTTTCGAAAATACTTTTTATGGCTTTTTCACTAAAGATATTACCTGCTAAACCATAAACGGTTTCAGTTGGTATTGCAACCAATTCTTCGTTGGCTAAAAGTGCAATTGCTTTTTGTATGTCTTTAGAAATAATGCTCATAATTTTCGGATACAAAATTACATATAAAAATGCTTTTTTAATTTAAAAATCAGCATCAACCTTAAAACTCATTTTTTTCTGAGTTGATGGATGCAAAAATTCAATAAATTCAGCGTGTAAATGCAATCTGTTTGTTTTTTTACCATATAAATCATCACCCAAAATAGGCGTGTTTAATCCGTTTTTATGCGCAGCATGTATTCTTAATTGATGAGTTCTGCCAGTAATAGGATAAAAATAGACACGAGTTTTACCATTTTCTATGTTGATGATTTCCCAATTTGTTTCTGCATTTTTGCCATATTTAAAATCAACCAACTGTTTAGGTCTGTCATCTAAATCTACACGTAAAGGAAGTTTAATTGTTCCTTTTTTTTCTGATAAAAGTCCGTCTAATAAAGCAACATAACGTTTTTTTACTGTTCTATTTATAAACTGACTTTGCAAAATTTTATTGGCTTCTTTAGTTTTGGTAAGCACTAAAATACCAGAAGTAGACATATCTAAACGATGCACAATTAAAGGTCCAGTAGCTGTTGGGTATTGCTCTTTGATTCTTGTATATACAGAGTCTTTAATTTCCTTACCTGGAACTGATAAAAATTCTGAAGGTTTATTTACAACAATTAAAACATCGTCCTCAAAAACAATTTTTAACTGTTCTTTTTTTGATAGGCTTTCTAACAACAAATTATCATCCATTTTAATACCTTTTAGCATGTGTCCTAAAATAGGTTTGCATCTGCTTTGGCAAGCAGGATAATAGTTTTTGTGTTTTCTAATGGCTGAGTTTGGCGAAATCCCCCACCAGAATTCTGCCATACAAATGGGTTGTAAGTCATTTGCAAAAGCGTATTGTAATAATTTAGGAGCAGCACATTCTCCAGAACCTGCAGGTGGTTTTACTGTTGGTTCATCAAAAATATCTAACAAACTTTTTAGTTCTTTTTGCTGATTTAAAAAAGCGTATTTGCTAAATAAAGTTTGCTGTAAATAATTCGATTTTTCTTTTCTTCGGATTTTTAGAGCATCAATTTTATCTTGAAAAATATTGAGTTCTTTGGCTATTTTATCAATTTTAGCATTGTAATATTCTTGTAATTCTTTGTAGAAAAACTGATCGTTATAACTTTCTTGTTGCAGTATTTGAGTAAGTTTTTTAAACTCAACATCGTTTAAAACTGAAATTCCTTTTTGCTTTCTGGCTTTTCTATCAGCTTTAGAAAGTTTCATTTTTTTTCTTTGCAGTTCTAAATCTGTTTCAATATTTAAAACAAGTTTTTTATGCTGATTTTTAAGGGTTAAGTAATTTTTATCTTTTAGTAAAAAGCCTAATTGAGCATTTATTTCCTCTATTTCAGATTCTCCTTTTGTGTAAAAACTACCTTCTGTCCTCATATTAAAAACAGGTGGTACAAATGTTTTTGGTAAACTGTTATCATCTAATTTACCAGAAAAAGCAGCTAAATAACCCAATTGGTTTTTATCATCTTTAACTACTAAAACTCCAAACATTTTACCAATAGCATTTTCAGAATTTTTATCATCTAAACCAAAATTGTGGGTAAAATCAGTTTGATTTTCTAAATACACCTGAATTTCATCTACAGCAATTTTTGCCAATAAATGTGGTTCGTAATAGAAAGGAAATGTAAACTTTTCTGGAAGTTTAATTTCTGAAATATTAGTTTTAAAATGATGGAAATGTTTCAATTTTATACGAATAATTGTCAAAGATAGGTTGTTTCGTTATAAAATACTACTTATTAAAGTTACTGTAGCTAAAATATCTAAAGAGCAAAGAATTACATTATTTGCGTTAAAGTTGTGTTCTGTTATCCTTTAGTTTTGTATCGAACTTAAAATAGAAAATATTATGAAAATTATGAATATGAATTCAGTAAGGGTAGCAGCTATCGTTTTAACATTATCTAACTTTATGTTGATTTCTTGTGATAATCCAAAGAAAAATAACAACAATATAATGGAGGAAGGCAAAGAAGAAATTGCAGAAGTTATAAATAAGGATAAAGATAATTTAGACGTGGAAATGGAAAGTGATTTGGCTGAAGATGAGGTAAAAACACGTACCTATAAAATGAAAGAAAAAGAAACACCAATTGTATATGACTTAGATGCTAGAGGAATAGCTGGTTTTAATGATTGGGCAGATTATACAGTTGTAAACTACGAATTAACTAACTTAAGAAAAGTTGATTTTGTTACAACTAGAGAAAGAATTCAGAATATGAATTATAGAATTGCAAACTTAGGAAATACAATTCCTACTTGGTTAAAAACTGAAGAAGTTATGGAAGATGTAGAAGATATTCAAGATGAATATTTAGAACTTATAGAAGACCAAGATGCCTCTGGAGATGAAATGAAAGAGAATTTAGAAGAGCTTTCAGAAAAATTTGATGATTTAAAAGAAGAGTTAGACGAAACTGTAAATCAATATATAAAAATTCACGAAGAAGCAATTGAAGAGTTTAACGAAGAAATTAAAAAAGGGAAAATTGATGCTGCTATTGAGGAGTACAATGAAGAAATTAAAAAGTTAGATAAAATTGTAAAAGAAAAACAATAATAAATTGAACTCTTTAAAAGAAAAAGTTTTTAAACTAAGGTAGATTTTAAATCTACCTTTTTTTGTGTATTTTATTTTGATGTTTCTTGATATTGAAAAGCATCAAAAAGCACATTATTTTCTGTGGATGTTGGTAAATCTCCCATAAAATGTAAATTTTCTAAACTACAATGTGCTCTAAATTTAATGTTACTCTTTACTTCTGCTTGTAGGGTTTTAACCAAGTTATTGTTGATGAACCACTTTACCAAATAAAAACCATCAACATCAATTAATTTCATTTTAAAAGTAGCGTATTCTTCTATTTTTTTTTTTGAATGATTCTTGATTGTTAAAGTTTTCTGCAAAAGAAGATTATTGTTTCATAAACAAACGATTAGAATTACAATTGATAAATGCAATTAGAATAAAAAGAAAGTATTTAAGTCTTGGGCACATTTTTTTATGGTAAAAAAAATAATATAAATTTAGTTTATTGATAAGGTAATTTATCGAAGTTTATCTTCGGTTATACACTTAGTTTAAAAGCTTAAACTTATAAAGTTCTAAAATACAAAAGTTAAAATATGGCAGACTTTACAAATAAATGCTAACCTTTCTCTTGTAATTTTTTCCTTAATTTTTATATTATTAATACCCTTAGACTTTTTCTTTACTTAATAGCAAGACATTTCCTGTAGCGTCTTTGCACAAGTATTTGTCTCCTTTTTCCTCATAAGATGAAAGTTTATTCAATGCGTTTTTCAATCTTTCTTCACTATTAAATTTAATATGAAAATGACGCATACCAGCACTAGAATTAGGTGCTAAAGGCTTATTAATTCCATGCCAACAATTTAATGCAATTCTATGTTTATAGTCTCCACCAGCTCCTAAATCCGCATACATAAATTGATGCAAATAATTAAAAGTGTTAAAACCAATATCTTTATAAAATAGATGAGAATTTTCTAGATTATTGGCGTAAAGATGTAAGTGTCCTAAATAAGCGTTTTCATCTATTGGTAAGTTTGCTGCTGTATCTGTAACATCTTTTAGAATCGATTTTACATCAAGGTATTCTGAAGCACTTTTAATGTTACCAAAACTATCTTCTATTGCAATACTTCTATCTGAAACTACACGTAAAAAGCGTTCAGGTGTCTCTAAGGTAAGTTCTATCGTAATTCCATCAGGGTCTTCTAAGTATATAGATTTTGACATTGTATGATCTATAGGAGAATATGGATAATTGTATACAAGTAAGCGTTGTAACATATTTGCAAAAGCAATTTGGGTTGGAACATGTATTGCAAAATGGTATAAACCACTATAACCTTTTAGAAATCGAGTTTTGGCACTTTGATGCACGACCACTAGTGTTTTTTTAGTGGTACCAAATTCAGCATATAAATCATTACTTACTCTAAGTTTCATACCTACTATTTTGGTCCAAAAATGGGTTGAACGAGTTAGACTTGTATTATTTAAATGTATAGCACCAAACGATGCAAATTTCTTTTGATATTTTGGTTTTTCTGTCATAATATAAAAGTAAATGCTATATTAGAAAAGGAATCTATATGAATCATTGTAAAGACTTTTAATAAACAATCTATCAGCAAACTCTCTTGTATTTGCATAAGTATATCGTAGTTTACGTTTCCTCTTCACTAATTCATAGTAATTAATATTTATGGAATACTTAAAATAAATCATAAAATATACTTTGATGTTATTCATTAATAGTATTTATATTTTAGGTAAAATAGGAGCTTTTTTAGTTCTTCCCCAAGCAACGAATAATGCGATAAGAAATATAATAATATTTATAGCTATAGCTTCATATTCTCCTCTTGAAATGTGAAATATTGCAGCAGCAACCATAAGTGTCATTGTACCATAAGCAGCATAAACAGTAAATTGTGGTTTTATTTTTAATAATGAGGGTAATAACAAGCCTAAACCACCTAATACATCAATGATGCCTGTAAATGTAAGTAATGATTGGTTTTCTGCTGCCCAAGGCATCATTTTAGAAAGTTCTTCTAAAGGTGTTGCTAATTTAGCATAACCACCCCAAAGTAGCATTAATGCAACTAATACTTGTGCTATCCATAATACAATGTTTAATACTTTGTTTGTTTTTTGAGTTGTCATATTTTTCTAATTAAAAACTTATGACCACAAAGTTGAGTTATAACAAAAAGAATAAAAATAAGATACCTTAAGAAATGAATTAAAAGCTACTTTTTAGATAGTTTACGTCTTATTTCGCTCAAGTATTCTGGAGTAACACCTAAATAGGAAGCTATTAGTTTAAGCGGAAGGCGTTTTACAAGTGTAGGATAGGTTAGTGTAAAATCAGTATAACGTTCTTCTGTGTTTGCGCTTAAAAGACCTATTATACGTTTATTAGTGGCAATTAAATTATTTCTGAATTTTATAGCAATTTCTATGAGTTCTGGTTTTTCTAATCGAGAAATATCATTAAAATCCGATTTAGAAATTAATGATATTTCACTATCTTCTATGGCCTCTATCCATATCATAGAAGGCTTTTTGTGTGTAAAACTTTCTAAATCAGAAATCATCCAGTTTTCGGGTGCAAATTGTAAAACATGTTGTTTACCTTTTTTATCTATTGTGTAGCTTTTAAGACATCCAACTTTTACGAAATAACCATAAGTTGCTATTTTACCTGGCTTAAGAAGAGTTTCACCTTTTAGAACCTTTTTTGTTTGTTTTGTTGGTAATATATTCATTTCGAAATGGTTTTTTATAATTTACTATTTCTGCTTAAAAGGTACTTCTATTTGCATACGCAGAATTTTAATTCTGTTAAATCTACAGATAGCTAAGTTCGTTTTTTAAATTTTAGAAACAAACAAAATTAGGAATGAGTTATATATTATACCAAACTAGCAGAGGGTGAAAATAACAAATCAGTAGGATTGTCTATATCATACAAATATTGGTATCCTCTAGATTCTCTTTTACAAAAAGGTTCTATCAATTTTATCATATTTTCAAAACCTTTTAACGTTAAAATACAGAAAAAATTATAATCGTCTTTTGTTAAAATTCCTTCGTCAGTTTTAAATAAACCCAAAATTAAATTGCAATTTCTAGGTTCAATAAAGTCAACTTGAGCTAAATCTAACTTTTGTTTTTTAAGAATAACAACTTCAATTAATAAGTCTCTAAATTTTATAGCTTCTGCTTTATTAAAATTATACAAACGAACCAAGTTTTCATTAAGTTCGTTATAGTTTTCTATGTAATCTAGTTTCATTTTTTGTTTACTTTATTCATCAAGGTTTTTTCTCTCCATTTTTTCTCTAGCATTCAATAGAGCTTGATGCAATTTTTTCTCTAGTTGCTTTTTTGGTAAAACTTCAGTCCAATATTCTGCGACCATAATACCATCTTTATGCATTTCTAAAAGTTCTATTTGTTCTTTGCTTGCTTCTGTACATAAGATAATTCCAATTGGTGATTTTTCTCCTTTTTGCTTTTCATGTTTTTCTAGCCATTTTAAATACAATTCCATTTGCCCTTTGTATTTGGCTTTAAACTTATCTATTTTAAGTTCAATTGCAACTAATCTTTGTAATTTTCTGTGATAGAATAATAAATCTAAATAATAGTCATCATCATCAATTATCATTCTTTTTTGGCGTTCAACAAAAGTAAACCCGTTTCCTAACTCTAATAAAAAGAGTTCTAATTCTTTTAAAATTGCATGTTCCAAATCATTTTCTAAATAGCCGTCTTTTAATCCTAAAAAATCAAGTAAATAAGGGTCTTTAAAAATTCCTTTTTCTATTTGTTTACTTTCATAAATTTGAACATCTGCTTTTTCAGTTCTTTCGTAAACTTTTTTTGATATTTGATTTCTTAATTCCCTAACACTTGTTAAATTATCAAATACATTTTTTGAATAGAAGTTTCTTTCTTCTGATGTTTTTAATGGAATTAATACTAAAAAATGAGACCAAGATAAATGTCGTGACAATGTAACGACTTTTTCAAAATCTGGAAATTTCTCGAAAAACTGAATCATTCTTCGCAAATTTTTCTCTTTAAAACTAGTTCCAAAACTAGTTGTTAATTCTCGTGACAAAGAAACGACAATCTGTTTTCCATATTCGGCTCTACTATTTTCTAAAATTTCAGATCTAATTCGTTTCCCAACTTGCCAAAACATAATTGTTAGAGAACTATTGGCTTGAACAACTACTTGCGTTTGCGTTTTTTTAATTATCAAAATTAAATCTTCAAGTATATTTTGATAATTTGCTTTTTCTACAGACATTGTTTTTAATTCTAAAATCAAAGATAATATTATTAGTTGAGTTCTTTAATTTCTATACTTGATGAGTATCAAGCTCTAAATTTTAGTAACTTTACTAAAAAAGAAAAATGTCTAAACTGCTATCAAATTTACCAATTGAAGATTTAACTCCAGAAAATGATTACATAGGAATCATAGAAAAAGGAACACTTCTAAAATCATTCTTTTTAAATAATAAACACGAGTATTCTAAAATTAAAATATTCTCAATTTATGGTGATTGGGGAAGTGGAAAAAGTACTTTAATGAAGTATTTACAGAAAGAGTTAAAAGGCTCTTTTAATACTTTTTTCTTTGAATCTTGGGAGTTTGAAAGTGATAATAATTTAGCCCTATCATTATTAGAATTTTTAGTTAGCAAAACTGATTCAAAAACTGACAAACTTCTTAAAAATGGGAAAAATCTATTAGATGGATTTTCAAAAGCTGTTACACTAAAAACACCTATTGCAAATTTGAATATGTCTGAAGTTGATAAAAATATCAACAAAGAATCTTTTTTAGAGAGAAAAGAGCAATTTAAAACAGACTTTAGAGCTTGGGAAGATAAAATTACAACAAAACCTAAATCACCAGATTACAATATTGTGTTTATTGATGATTTAGATAGATGTGAACCAGAGAACATTTTGAATCTACTTTCTGCAATGAAGCTCTTTTTTACTTATGGTAAAAAAACAGTTTTTCTATGTGGCATTGATAAAAAAGCAATTAGAGAAGCAGTAAAAACTAAATACGGAGATGTTGTTAAAGCAAATGAATATTTAGAAAAGATTTTTGATATTTCTTTTTCTATGCCAAATACATATAGTGTTTATAAATTAATTAAGAGGTGTTTTCCTAATAAAACAGAAATCAAAAACAATACTTTAGCAGACTATATAAATAAGTTTTTCTCAGAAATTAATTTTAGAAATCCTAGGAGAGTAAAAAAGATTTTAAATAAATATTTAATAATTGAAAGACTAAAAGAAAATAGTGATTTAGACTATAAATTACCAAACATTATTTTTAATGAAAAGGGTACTTTATTTGAAACATATTTAACTTTATATCTTCTAATTCTTAAAGAGTTTGAACCTGAAAATTTCGAATTATTATTTAATCTTTCAGCAAAAAGAGTAAATTATGGTTTAGCTTTAAAAAATAGTATTTCAGATGATTCTAGATATAAAAATGCTTATTCTACTTTAGAAATATATACAAAAGATGAATTTCTAAATGCTCAGTTCAATAAATTTATGATAAAAAATAATTACAATATGTTAACAATATTTTCTACTTTTTTCACTCCAACTAAAGTTGATAACCTTCAATTAGCTGTTTTTAGTAATAGTAACGATTTTGTAAAGAGTTTTGGTCTGAGTAAAAAAAGTTACGAATATTATTTTTCCTTATTTATTTTTAATAATTGGAAAAGTATATTTGAAGACTTATCAAATGCTGAATATAGTTTATCATATTACAAAAAAATGATTTCAAACTTAATCTAATGCGCCTCTAACCAATTATAACCCAAACCAATTTCAACATCCAAAGGAACACTCATTTTAAAAGCGTTTTCCATTTCGTGTTTTATGATAGGCTCTATGGTTTTTAGTTCGTCTTTATGCGCATCAAAAACCAATTCATCATGCACTTGCAATAACATTTTAGATTTAAAACCTTCTTTTTCAAAATGATTGTAAATATTAATCATTGCTAGTTTTATAATATCAGCAGCAGAACCTTGTATTGGTGCATTTACAGCATTTCTTTCAGCTCCAGATCTAACCATTGCATTTCTAGAATTAATGTCTTTTAAATACCTACGTCTGTTTAAAACGGTTTCTACATAACCATTTTCTCTTGCAAAATCTACTTGTGCAGACATATAAGCTTTTAACTTCGGATACGTTTCATAATACGTATCAATCAATTCTTTGGCTTCTGATCTAGATAAGTTGGTTTGGTTGCTTAAACCGAAAGCAGAAACTCCATAAATAATTCCGAAGTTTACGGTTTTTGCATTACTTCTTTGTTCGCGTGTAACCTCATCCAAAGGAACATTAAAAACTTTTGCAGCAGTAGAAGCGTGAATATCTTCGCCATTTTTAAAGGCATTTATCATATTATCTTCTTCGCTTAAAGCAGCAATAATTCGTAATTCTATTTGGCTATAATCTGCAGCTAATAAAACATATTCTTGACTTCTTGGTATAAACGCTTTTCTTACTTCACGACCTCTTTCTGTTCTAATGGGTATGTTTTGTAAATTTGGGTTGTTAGAACTCAATCTACCAGTGGCAGCAACTGCTTGTGCATATACAGTATGAATTCTACCCGTTTTTGGATTAATTTCATTAGGCAAAGCATCTACATAAGTACTTTGTAATTTTTTATATTGACGATATTCTAAAACATCTTGAATAATTTTATGGTCTTTTGCTAAATACGATAAAATGTCTTCTCCTGTTTTGTATTGCCCTGTTTTGGTTTTTTTAGGTTTATCCACCAACTGCATTTTTTCGAACAAAATAATACCCAATTGTTTGGGTGATGCAATATTGAATTCTTCACCTGCTTGTTCGTAAATATTTTTTTCTAGTCTATTAATATCATCAGTTAAGGCAACAGAAAGTTCTTGTAAAAATTCTGTATTGATATTTATTCCTTCAATTTCCATAGCAGTTAGCACAGAAACCAGAGGTAATTCTACATCATTAAACAAATTAGTAACATTACCAGAAGCCAATTCTGTAGTAAAAAGTTGTTTTAATTGATAGGTAATATCTGCATCTTCTACAGCATATTCTGTTTGATCTGCAATAGGTACAACTCGCATAGAAAGTTGGTTTTTCCCTTTTTTACCAATCAATTCTGTAATAGAAACAGGTTGATAATTTAAATAGGTTTCAGCCAAAACATCCATATTATGCCTCATATCAGGATTAATTAGATAATGAGCAATCATCGTATCAAATAATTTACCTTTTACAGGCATTTTATAATTAGATAAAACTTTAATATCATATTTTAAATTATGACCAATTTTCTCAATATTTTCAGATTCAAAAAACGGTCTAAATTCTTCTAAAATAGTTTTGGTTTCTGTTTGGTCTTCAGGAAAAGAAACATAATATCCTTTACCTGCTTCGTAAGAAAAAGCAATTCCTATTAACTCAACTTCTAAGGCTTTTAAACCTGTGGTTTCAGTATCAAAACAAACCGAAGTTTGTTCCATTAATTTCTGAATTAATAATTTTCTAGAAAAAGCAGTATCTATATGTTGATAAAAATGACTCGTGTTTTCTATGGTTTTAAAACCTAAAGCAACATCTTCTTCAGAAACGCTTCCAGAACCAGGAGCTGCAAATAAATCGAATTGACCATCTGCTTTTACTGCTGTTTTTTTTGATTTTTCTACTGCGCTTGTTTCCACAGTTTTTGTAGTAGTTTCAGTATTAAAAGTTCGTAAAAAATTGGTTAATAGATTTCTAAATTCTAAATCGTTAAAAAGCTCAGTTACTTTTTCTTTATCAGGTTCGTCTAAATTAAAGTCTTTAGCATCAAAAGTTACAGGAACATCTAACATAATTGTTGCTAATTTTTTAGACAGTAATCCTAATTCTCCATTAGCTTCAACTTTTTCTTTCATTTTACCTTTTAGCTGATCTGTGTTGGCTAATAAGCCTTCCATAGAACCAAATTGTGCTAAGAATTTTTTGGCAGTTTTTTCTCCAACTCCAGGTAAACCAGGTATGTTATCTGCAGAATCTCCCATCATTCCTAAAAAATCGATGACTTGCTCTGGAGTTTCTACTCCGAATTTTTCTTGTACTTCTGGCACTCCCCAAATATCATAACCACCACCAAAACGTGGTTTGTACATAAAAATATTTTCAGAAACGAGTTGTGCAAAATCCTTATCAGGAGTAACCATAAAGGTTTTAAATCCTTCTTTTTCTGCTTGTTTAGAAAGTGTACCAATTACATCATCTGCCTCAAAACCTTCTTTTACCATAATTGGTATGTGCATTGCTTTTAAGATTTCGTAAATGTAAGGCACAGCTACTTTTATAGCTTCTGGTGTAACATCTCTATTAGCCTTGTAAGCTTCGAACATTTCTACACGATCTACGCTACCACCTTTATCAAAACAAACCGCTAATTTATCTGGTCTTTCACGTTTTATAACATCTAATAAAGAGTTCATAAAACCCATTATTGCAGAAGTATCTAACCCTTTAGAATTGATTCTTGGGTTTTTTATAAAAGCGTAATATCCTCGAAAAATTAATGCGTAAGCATCTACTAAAAAAAGTCTTTTTTGATCTGCCATTTTGTATAGAGTTGAAAAAAGATAAAACTACAAAAAACTGTATAATATTGAGCTTAATATTCTATTGATTTTAATTTGAGCTTACATTGTAAAATCTATCATAAACCATAATTTTTTTTAAATTGATGATATGAATCTTGTTCTTAAGATTTTAAATGTGTGAATTTAGATCAACTTTTAGAAACGAATAGGTAATTTTATTTTGATATTTTTTTAGTAAAAAAGCATCTTTAAACTTTAACAAGTTGTTAAAATTCATTCGTTTTTTAACAGTTACCTTTGCTTGTTTAAAATAAATTTTATGCTACGTTGGTTAATTCCACTCATAATTGTAACAATTCTTGCAGTAATTTTAGAGATTTACACATTCAATGCTTTAAAAACGATTTCTAAAAATAAGTTTTTAAGGTTTACTTTTTTAATTGCAAGTTGTATTGTTTATATCAACTTTTTTATCACCGTTTTTTCTTATGATAGAAGCAATGGGCAAACACCACAATTTCAAATGGCAATGGGTTTGTTGCTTACTTTTTTAATTCCGAAATTGGTGCTTTTCTTATTGCTTTTTGGCGAAGATGTTTATAGATGGATTGTAAAAGGAATCTCTGCATTTTCTAGTTCAGAAACACAACCTTTGGCAGGTAGAAGAAAGTTTATTTCTCAATTGGCTTTAGGGCTTGCAGCCATTCCTTTTGTGTCTTTTATCTACGGAATTATACAAGGTAAATACAATTATAAAGTGATAAAATATCAGCTTTCTTTTGATGATTTACCTGCTGCTTTTGATGGCTATACTATTACTCAGATTTCAGATATTCATTCAGGAAGTTTTACCAACAAAGAAAAAATACAATATGGTGTAGATTTGATAAATGAGCAAAAATCTGACTTAATGTTGTTTACTGGAGATATTGTAAATAATCAAGCTGATGAAATGGACGGTTGGATTGATGTTTTTGCAAAATTAGAAGCCAAAGAAGGTAAATATGCCATTCTTGGTAATCACGATTATGGTGACTATATGGATTGGAAAACCCCAGAAGATAAAACCAATAACTTTAAAAAAGTGAAAGAAATTCATCAGAAAATAGGTTTCGATTTATTGTTAGATGAACATCGATATTTAGAAAAAGACGGACAAAAAATTGCACTTTTAGGTGTAGAGAATTGGGGAAAAGGATTTAATCAGGCGGGAGATTTACAAAAAGCATCAGCAAATGTTAAGAAAGAAGATTTTAAAATATTAATGAGCCACGATCCTAGTCATTGGCAAGAAAAAGTAAAAATGGATGATTTTAATTATCATTTAACTTTAAGTGGTCATACGCATGGATTGCAAATGGGTATTGAGATTCCTGGTTTTTTTAAATGGAGTCCTTCTCAATACGTATATAAACAATGGGCTGGTTTGTATCAAGAATTTGGTAGATTTATAAACGTTAATAGAGGCTTTGGTTATCACGCTTTTCCTGGTAGAGTAGGTATTTGGCCAGAGATTACTGTTATAGAGCTTAAAAAAGCCTGATAATCAGCTTATTTAATTAGATTTATTATATTTGTGTTCATAAGATTTAAATCTTACGCAATTTTTTCCTTTAAAAACCTTAGGATATGACAAAATTTGGAGAGTTAATTAGTGTTGATAAACCTGTTTTAATCGACTTTTATGCTGATTGGAATGAGGTTGAAAATAGTGTACAAACTTTAAGAGATGTTGCTGCTGCTTTAGGTGATAAAGCCAAAGTAATTAAGATCGATATTAAAAAGAACGAAACTTTAGCAGATGCTTTACGTGTTAAAGGAAACCCTACTTTTATGATTTATAAAAATGGTGAAATGAAATGGCGCCAAACAGGTTTTCAAGATGCAAATACCTTAATTGGTTTGGTACAGCAATACGTATAAATTTTACTAAATAAAAAATATAAAAAAAACCACAAACTTTTAAGTTTGTGGTTTTTTTTATATTTTATGGTTTTACTTCTTCACTGGGCATAATGTGTTCAAATAAACTCAGTGTTTTGTTAAACTCATCTTGTATCTCGTTTATAAATTCTTGGTCAGTATCATACTGTACAACTTGATCTATAATTCCTCTATAAAGATATCTAAAAGTTAAATCGAAATCTTCGAAAACCATATCAAAATCTTCAACAGAAAAAGTACTATACCAAACTAGCTTTTCTTTAAATAAGCGAATTAAATCTTCGGCATTTTTTCTAGCTTTTTTTGTTTCACCTAATTTATAATACATCTCTGGGTATTCCATAGATAAACTATAATGATCAAAATCTTCAATAGGCATTTTTTCTAAAGATAAATCTAAAACCTCTACAGCTTTTAAAGTGTCGCCTTCTTTAGCAAAGGCAGAAGATAAACGCATTAAGCTATTTCGTAAAGAGATTGCGTTTCTTTTGGTTTGCTCATCCAAATAAATTTTACCATCGTTTATATTTCTCCAGTTCCATTTCTTAACATTATTGTACATTTTTTCTGTATCAATTCTACCAATATCAAATAAACTTAATTCACGAATTAATTGTCCGTTTTCATTATAAATTTTGGTTGGTGTTTTTATAGGCACTAGTTTAAAAGCTACACCATCTAATTGTAAATAATCTTTTAGCCAAATATATTCGCTGTCTGCATTAGAACCACCTGTAAAATAAATAGGTCTTTTCCAGTCGAAATTATTTAAAATGTCTAGCATTAAAATTGAATTTTTACCTAAAGCTCTATCAATAGTAATATCTATATAAGGTACAATTTTATCAGCATCTTTTTGTGCTACAATTCCGTATTTTAAAACATTTTCTTTGTTTACAGGAATACGAATTTTGTTGGCAAGTAATACTTTCTCAGGGTTTCCATCCTCATCTAAATCATAAAAAGTACGTTTATTATCACTTTGAATCCATTTCATAAAATAATCTAATTCTATAACAGAATCTTTTAATTGTGGAAATATTTCAGGAAAGTAATAAGCAACATCTAAAGTACCATATTTGTATTCGTCGTGTGTTAATTGTGATGGAATTGGTTCTGCATCATAACTTTTCTTTTTCATTTGATCTATATACCAATCTGTTTGAAAAAGACTTGTGTTTACCAGTTTAACATCGGTTCTAATACCTTCTACTTCTTGCATGTACCAAAGAGGAAAAGTATCATTATCACCTATAGTAAACATAATTGCATTTGGGTCGCAACTTTCTAAATAAGCTTGTGCATTTAAATGTGTAGTGTATCTGTTAGAGCGATCATGATCATCCCAATTTTGAAAAGCCATTAATGTAGGCACTGCTAATAAAGAAATTACAGTAACGATAATTGCGATGTTTTTTCGCATTGCCAAATTTTTGAAATACTCGTATAAAGCCAATACTCCAAAACCTACCCAAATTGCAAAAATATAGAAACTACCTACAACTGCGTAATCACGTTCTCTTGGTTCAAAAGGCTTAGGATTTGTATAAAAGATAATAGCAAAACCTGTAAATGCAAAGAATAAAAATAGCGTAAAGAAATTATTTTTATCCCATTTAATTTGGTAAAATAAACCTATTAAACCTAGTATTAGTGGTAAAAAATAGTATTTGTTACGTCCTTTATTTAGTAAAGATTGCCAAGGTAACATTTCTTGAGAGCCTAATCTTGCTTCGTCAATAACATCAATTCCGCTAATCCAATTTCCATTATAAATATCTAATTGTCCTTGAATATCATTTTGGCGTCCAACAAAATTCCACATAAAATAACGTCCATACATATATCCAAATTGATAGCTAACCATAAACTTAATGTTCTCTGCAAAAGTGGGTCTACGTTTGCTATTTGCAGGGATTCCTGCAATTTTCTTATACATTTCTTCGGATGCAGGATTTACCATTCTTGGTATAAAACCCTTGTGCTTATCAGAATAATTAGGTAAAACGTCTTTGTAAACATTTACAATTACATATTTACCATCTTTTTTCTCATATTTTGGTTTATCATCTCTAGTTGGGTTTGTAGCATCTTGCTCTCTACTGTATGTATTTGAATAATACGTGTCGTAAAAAACATTGGCATCTCCATATTGTTCACGCTCATAATAAGCCAATAATTCACGTGCACTAGAAGGATTATTCTCGTTAATCGTAGTATTTGCATTGGCTCTTATTGGCAACATCATCCAAGAAGAAAAACCAATCATTATAAAAAGTAACGATAAAATTAATGTGTTAGCCGTTAATTTTCGCTTTTTTCTGGTGTATTTTAATCCGAAGAAAAATAAAGCTACTAAGATTATTGCAGCAATAATACTTCCTGAATTATAAGGTAAACCAACTGAGTTGATAAAAAATAACTCTGATGCACTAAAGAATTTTAATGTAAATGGGAAGATAAATTTAAACACCAACATTAACACAAACACAGAAAAAACTGTAGCGATTGCTGTAGTTTTTAGGTTGATGTTTCTGTAAGTTTTAAAGAAATACAACATAACAATTGCTGGGATAACCAACAACGAAAGAATGTGAACACCAAATGATAAACCAACAACAAAACTGATTAAAACCAGCCATTTATTACCTCTTGGTGTATCTATTTCGCTTTCCCATCTTAAACCTAGCCAAAATAATAATGCCATTAAAAATGATGACATTGCATAAACTTCACCCTCAACCGCACTAAACCAAAAACTATCAGAAAAAGTATACGTTAAAGAACCTACTAAAGCACTACCAAGAATAGCAATTCGTTTTGCTTTTGATATGTTTCCTGTTTTAGCAGCCAGTTTTTTTGCTAAATTACTAACTGTCCAGAACATAAATAAAATGGTAAATGCACTTGCTAAAGCAGACATAAAGTTTACCATTTTTGCAATTTCTGTATTGTCTGAAGTAAACATTGCAAAAAATGCACCTAACATTTGAAAAAGTGGTGCTCCTGGTGGATGCCCAACTTCTAATTTTACAGCTGTAGAAATGTACTCACCTACATCCCAGGCACTAACTGTGGGTTCTAAGGTTAACGTGTATGTAATTAAGGCAATAGCAAATGTAATCCATCCAAGAATGATGTTCCATTTTTTAAATTGTGCTGGTGTCATAAATAGCAGGTAATTGTATGTGGGCGAATTTACTAATAATTATGAATAAAAGCTTGTTCTAATTGTTTTTCTAAGTAAAGAAATCCTCATAAATCTTTGTTAAAAATAAATTTTATAAAAAAATGTTTGCAAATTTAAAAGATTGCATTAAATTTGCATCCGCTAAGAAGCATTGGCCTATGGTGTAATTGGTAACACACCGGTTTTTGGTACCGACATTCAAGGTTCGAGTCCTTGTAGGCCAACAAAAGCAACTTTTAATCCCTTTTAGACATTAAGTTTGAAAGGGATTCTTTTTTAGCAACCCTAATTACATTTTTTAAGTAAATAATTTTACCTTGAAGGTTGTTATACAAACAAATATACTATTTATATTTAAACACAATTATGAATTTTCATGATATTAGTAATTGGTTTTAGATTTAAAACCACATAGTAGAAGTTAGTTAAATTAAAACCACATAGGCTTCTTTAGACTAATTTGATGTTGCGTTTACAACTTCTCTACTATCTACTACCAGAACTAGATTTTGGCTTAAGACTTTTTATTTTTTTGTAGAATTCAGTATTCTTTATTAAAGAATTATAAATATCATTCTTATTTATGTTTGCAATTCTAGAAGCAAGCTTTAGATGTAAACTTTTAAACCTTTTTTTTCTCTCGGAGAAATAAATCTCAAGAAAGGTCTCAGATGTTGGGAATCCTTAAGACCTAACTTTTTGGTCTTTTTTAACTTTTGAAAATCTTTTGCATTATGATCAATAAAACTTGAACATTACTTCATTGAATTTATTCATTCTCCTTTTTTTATAATTTGTAGCTAATTCATTTAAAAGACTTCGTTCTTTTTGGGTTAAACTTTTATACAAAACTTAATTTATAAAGAAAAAAAAATGTTTAGAATACTTTTTATTTTATCTCTTGTTTTTCTTTTTTTCGCCTTAGATAACTCAATTGGTAATTGTATTACTAAAAACAATAATTTAAATAGAGACTTCATGATTTTAATAACTTTACTTTTGATATTTTTTACTAAAAATTAAAAATAAAACTCCACAAAGCAACCAAGATGGCAGCGTTACAAAGGATAAAAAAACATCAAACTGAATAGATATAAAGTAAAAAACACTAAAACTAATAGCCCAAGCAAAAAACACAGATTTGTTAAAAGATATATTCGTAGTTTCTGCGTAATTTTTAAGAATTCCGGCTTTCTTATGAAAGAAATGTTCAAAGACAATAATGGCTCCAAAAGGGGCTAATATAAATCCATATAATGCTACAAAGCCTAAAAGTTTCATCGCAAATGCAGGAAATAAACCAGCAATTGTTGCAATTGCACCTGCTAAAATAGTAACTTTTGCTGTTGATAATTTTGGTAAAATTGCTTGAAAAGCTAAACCAGCTCTGTATATAGTTGGGTTTGCAGTTGTCCAACCTGCTAAAACTACAGCAATAATTCCAAAAACACCAATTGCATTGTATGCCATTGGCCCAGGAGCTACTGGAGGTGCTTGTCCGTTATTTAAAAATGCTAATGCTTCTGGAGATTTTAAGTAAACTGCATATAAAAGAGCTGCTGCAATCCAAGCCATATAATGGCCAACATACATACCTGCTGCAGTAGTCCAACCAGCTTTTGCTTCTTTTGCAAATCTAAAAACCGATAAATCTGACATTCCAATATGCATAGCACCATTAGCAAACCAAGACCAAATAACTACATGCCAAAAGGTAAATTTTGTTTGCCCAGGAAAAGGTTCTGTTCCTTCACCCCAAATATTCCAAAAATCAGAAAAACTATCTACACCCAACTGATTTAAAGCAACAATACCACAAGCAATAAATGCCAAAACAATAATTGGAGACATCCAGTTTGCTGCTTTTGTTACGGTATCATAACCACGTGCTGCAATTATTGAAATTACAGCTCCAATTACAATCACGATAATAACCCAAGTCATTCCATTTGGTAGTGTATCATCTAACTTTGGCATAGGCATATCAAAAGGAATACCAACTGCTGTTGCAGAAACTGTAATCATAGAACCTGCTAAAAAACAGAATAGAATTCCGTTTGCTAAATTATAGCCGGTTACCAATTTTTTTCCACAAATTTTTTCTAATTGAAAATATAAAGTTAATCTGTTTTTAACTGCAATTTCTGCGGTTAAAAAACGCCAACTTAAAACTGCTAAGAAATTACCTAATAATAAACCAATAATTAAATCGAAAGCACTTACACCAGCAGTAAGAAAAAGTGGCCCAATCATAAATTCGGTTCCTGCAGCATGTTCACCAGCATACATGCCAATAAAATTTTTCCAACCTTTTAATTTAGATTTTGGAACTGCTTCCCTTTCAAATTCACCTCCAGCAATTTCTTCTATTTGGTCTGACTCTATACTTACTTGACTCATATATATATCTTTTGGAAGTTTAAATTAGATGATTTGGAAAATCTGAAACTTTTTCACAGCAGACTTGTTCCATAACTTGTTGTAATTCTGTTTTTAATAAAGAAATAGTGTGGTTACCTCCTTTACTTGCTAATGCAGATACACCATACATAAAAGAACGACCCATAAATGTAAATTTGGCTCCAGAAGCTAAAGCTCTAGCTACATCTACTCCAGAACGTATTCCACTATCCATCATCACCTCTATTTGATCTCCATATTTTTTTACAATAGAAGTTAGAGGTTTAATTGTAGATTCTCCTGCATCTAATTGCCTACCACCATGATTTGAAACGATAATTCCATCTAATCCTAAACGAATAGCTTGTTCTGCATCATAATGAGAAGCTACACCTTTTAAAACAAGTTTGCCTTTCCACATATCACGAATAGGCTTTATTTTTTCTTCATTTAATCTACCAGAAAATGTTTGATCCATAAATTTTCCTAATTGATTTAGGTCTAAATTTTTAGGCATATAAGGTAATAAATTTGCGAAGTTTGGTATACCGTGCTTTAAAGTTTGTAAACTCCAATGGGGTCTTCCAAAAGCTTGTAAAATATTACTAAGATTCATTTTTGGAGGCATTGCCAAACCATTTCTGATATCCCTTGGTCTAAATCCAAAACTAGGAACATCGCATAAAATAACCAAAACAGGGCATTCTGCATTAGCTGCTCTATTGATAATATCATCTCTTAAAGAATCTTCTGTTGGATGATATAATTGAAACCAAGCTTTACCTTCTGTTAATTCTGCAGCTCTCTCTATATTTGTTGTAGTAACCGTACTTAGTATAAAAGGTATATTGTGTTCAAAAGCTGCTTTTGCTAAAATCTCTGGTGAGTTTGGCCAAATTAATCCTTGTAAACCCACTGGTGCTATTCCAAAAGGCGCATCATAATCTATCCCAAATAAAGTTGTTTTGGTAGATGAACCTTTGTGGTTTTTTAAATAATTTGGTTTTAATTGAACTTCCCTTAATTCTGATGTATTTCTAATTAAATTAACATCTTCGTTACAACCACCATCTAAATATTCGAAAGCAAATTTTGGTATTTTTTTTCTTGCTTTGTTGCGTAAATCATCAATAGATGGATAACGACTGTCTATTTTTATATCCATAATATATTCTTAAGATAAAAATTTTTTTCTTAAATCTTCTACTTGATCATCGTTTATAGGAACCATATTTCCAAGTGAATTTCCTAAAACAATAGATTTAGCACTAAACTCTGCCACTTCTAAATAATCGAAAGTTTGTAATAATTTGTCTCCTGTAATAATAACAGAATCATTTTCAATAATCAAAGCTGTTGAGCAGTTCTCAACCATTTCTGAATTGTTGTTTTTTCTAAAATGATTTCCATATTTTACGACATTTATATCTTGTAAAAAGATCCAACTTTCAGGAATTGTTCTCACATTTAGGTATTTGCCAGTTACACCAAACGCCATTAAATATGGTGACTGTGTCATGATAATAGAGTTTACATTTGGATTTCTATTATAAATTTCTTGGTGAATCCATGTGGCTCTGCTTGGTGTTTTTTTTGCTTCTCTTTTGCCATCTTTAATTTGAACGATATCATCTAAATCTAAATTCCATCGATTTACAGCTGTAGGAGTAATTAGAAAGTTATTATTTTTCCAGCGCATAGAGACTGTTCCGTAAGAACCTATCATTAAACCTTGCTGACAAGCTCGTTGGACAATCTTACAAATTTCTCGACGTTTTTCTACTTCATCCGATTGATATTCTGTAGAATCCATTTCTGGTAATACACCAGTCGCTTGCGCTTCGAACTCATTGATTTGTTTATCTGTTAAATATTTAGGAGTTCCTATTTGGGTTCCGTATAAAATAGTACTTGCACAAAATTCTAAAGCTTCAAAGCGTTCGTAAGCATCCGTTAAATCGCTTCCTCCCAGCACAACACCATGGTTTTCCATAATAACGGCTTTATAACCTTTATTAAACTCATCTGCAATTACAGTTCCTAAATCATTACTTCCTGGTAACCTGTATTTTGCATACCCAATTGGTCCACAAATGTGTTTAGCTTGCGAAATAATATTTGTGTTTGGTATTTGACGTACAATACTAAAAGATACTAAGGCAGGAGGATGCGCATGAATTACAGATTTTATATCTGGTCTTGCCTCATAAATTGCTTTATGAAAAGGAAATTCTGAAGATGGTTTATGCTTGCCTATTATTGTGCCGTTTTTTTTTACACAAATAATATCTGATGCTCTTAAAGAACCTTTATCTATAGCAGATGGTGTAACCCAAATATCTCCATTATTATCTATAATTGAAATATTACCCCCAGAAGTAGTGGTCATTCCTCTTTTATAAATACGATCTATAATTGTTGTGATTTGATTTCTAGGATGGATTAAATTTACTTTTTTTACCATTTTATTTAATTATAAAGGGAACATGCTTTTTTAATGCGTAATTCTTTCTTAAAAATTTAGAATTTAATTTAGTATCTGAAATGGCTATTGCAGCTCCTAATGCAGAACCTAAAGAGGCTTTGGTTGTTCTTAATTTCATTTCTCTTAAATTATGAGATAATAATTTGATATATAGATCGTTGTCGGTAAAACCTCCATCTACATATAAACGATTTATATCATGTGTATTTGCAATTTTCTTAATACTTTTAACCTGTAACTGCACTAATTCTATCATTAATTGATGATAAGCATACTCAAAAGTATTATAAGAATATTTCGTTTTTGTAGGCATATTCTTATCAGAAAAAGATTTCCATTTAAAACAGTACTGAAATTCTTTGATAATTTCTAAATAAGTACTGTAATTGAATTCGACTGTTTTATGATAATCTATATCTACATTAAATTTTTTTGACAATTCTTTTACTTGTAATTTGTATTCGTTACCTAAAAATAATCTTGATGATTTTACAGGTTTTCCATTGATTCTCATGTAATTGATACATCCTGCTGCTGTTTCTTCTGTGGTTAGAGGAGCATCTGAAAACGGATTTAATGCAATACTCCAAGTTCCTGTAGATACTAAAATAAAAGGCTTTTTTACACTTCTTACATAAGGTATGAGTGCTGAAGAACTATCATGTATACCAACCCCAACTTTAATCCTTTTGCCATTATAATTCATATTAATACTCGTTTCTGTAGCAATAAGAGGAGGTAAAATTTTATGAATTTCCTCATTATACACCCAACTGTGGTAGTCACTTTTTTCATAATTCCATAAGGATGTATGACAGCCAATACTTGTATAATCACTAATTGGAATTCCTGTAAAAACGTAACTTAAATATTGAGGTAAATGCAGTGAGTATTTGATTTTTTTAAAAATTTCTGGTTTTGTTTTTTTTAACCAATATAATTGCATTCCTGAGTTTAATAAACCAGATTTTGGTGAGCCTGTGATTCTTGTTAAATCTAACTCAGGACCATATTTCTTGTAAAAAGAATCTACTAAATGAGTATCAATTTCTTTAGTGTAATTATACAAAGGTGTTAACACTTTTCCTGTTTCATCTAAATGAACTAAACTAGCCCCATAGGTTGAAAAGTTAATTGCTTTTATAATGTAATCTTTGTTATTTAAAAGCCGATAAAAAACTTCTTTTAACCAGTTTTGTAATGCTTCTAAATTTTCTGTAGCATAACCATCTTCATCCACAATTTCTTTAAATGAAGTGTACTCTCTGTAAACCTCATTATAATTTTTATCAAAAAGAAAAAACTTTTTATTTGTTTTACCTATATCAAAAATTGCGGTAACTCTTTGCGCCATAACTAAATTTTATAAACCAGTTGCTACTGTATTTTTTCCTCTTTCTGTAATTAAACCTGCTCTTATTTTTAAATTTCTATAACTTTCTAATGGATTTATTGCACCACCTGTTTTTAATCTTGCAGCTGCTAATAATGGTCTTACATCTGTTCTAAATGCTCCCTGTAAAATTTCTTGACATTTTACTACATCATTTTCTAATTGTGCTGTTTTTAATGCTTTTTGATCTACCAATAAAGCTTTTGCATAGGCCTCTTGAATTGCTTCTAAAGATTGTATTAAATCTTCTAGAGGATCTTTTACATTATGACTTGCATCTATCATCCACGCTAAATCTGGATTTTGAGGATTATTTTCTATTCCGTAAACTAACTCATTAAAAATCAAGAATAATGCATAAGGTTTAATGCTACCCACTGTTAAATCGTCATCACCATATTTGCTATCATTAAAGTGAAAACCACCCAATTTACCTTTTAACATTAAAATAGATACAATTTGCTCTATGTTAGAGTTTGGTAAGTGATGTCCTAAATCTACTAAAGAAAATGCTTTTTCTCCACATTCATTTGCTAACATAAAAGATGTGCCCCAATCCTGAATTACAGTGCTATAAAAATTAGGCTCATAAGGCTTGTATTCAATTAACATTTTCCAGTCTTCTGGCAATCTTTTATAAATATCTTTTAAACTATTCTGAGTATTTTGAAAAGCTGTTTGAAAGTTATTCTGTCCTGGAAAACAAGACCCATCTGCCAACCAAACTGTTAAACTTTTAGAACCTAGTTTATTTCCGATATTAATTACGTCTAAATTATGTTGAATAGCTTGGTCTCTAACTGCTTGACTTATATTGCTTAATGAACCATATTTATAGCTTTCTTTTTCGTTTTTTTGATCTTGAAAGGTATTTGAGTTTACAGAATCAAATTTAATTTTTAACGCATCTGCTTGCTGTTTTATAGCTCTATAATCTGAAGGAATATCCCATGGAATATGTAAAGAAACAGCACCTGCAGTTTGTGTTAAGGTGTGTAAAATACCTATATCTTCTAATTTTTGTTCTAAGTTTGATGGTTCTCCGTAAAAAGAGAATCTTCCAAAACGTGTTCCTCCAGCACCTAAAGCCCAACTTGGAATTGCTACTTGAAATTCTGATAACTTAGATAAAATTGCATTTACATTATGCCCTTTTAATGCTAATGTATCAGATAAAAACTTAAAACCATTTTCTTGAGAAGAAATATTTTTCTTATTTTCATCTTCTATATGTTGTTTTGTTACTTTCATAAATTGTAATTTAATAAAACTGCCACAAAATGGAGGAATAATTCATGGCAGGCTAAAATAAAAATAATCTTAATTTTTAGATTATCTTACAAATGCATTTGCCATTCCACCATCTACATTAATTATATTTCCTGTGGATTTATCTAAAATTCCTACAAGAGAAAATACACCATTTGCAATATCTACTGGTGTTATAATTTCGTTTAATAAATTTCTTTTTGCATAAAATGCTGGTAATTCTTCTACAGTAATTCCATTGGCTTTTGCTCTGCCTTCTGCCCAAGCTCCTTCCCAAATTTTACTTCCTACAATAACACCATCTGGATTTACTGTATTTACTCTAATTTTATCTTTTGCTAATTCTGCAGCTAATAGACGAACCATATGTTGTTGTGCAGCTTTTGCTGTTCCGTAAGCAACATTGTTAGGACCAGCAACTAATCCGTTTTTACTTGCAATAGCAATATAATTACCACCAAGACCTTGCTTACGCATTATGGCTGCAGATTGTTTTGCCAAATCGAATTGACCTTTTACTAAAATATTTTGTAAGATATTCCAATCTTTATCAGTAGTATCAGTTAAAGGCTTAGAAATGGCTAATCCTGCACTGTGTACAATTATGTCTACACCACCAAACTCTAAAATTGCTTTTTTATAAGCACTTGCAATAGAATCTGTACTAGTAACATCACAAACTGCATAACCAGAAACATCTCTTTTGTAAGTTTTATTTGCTAAAATTAAGCTTTCTTCATTAATATCTGTTAATATAATATTAGCGCCTTCTGCTGCTAATTTATCTGCAATTGCTTTACCAATTCCACCACCAGCTCCAGTAACAAAGGCTACTTTTCTAGACAATGGTAGTTCTTTTGGCATACGTTGTAATTTTGCTTCTTCTAATAACCAATACTCTATATTAAAAGCTTCTTGTCTTGGTAAAGATGTATACTCAGATATAGCTTCTGCACCACGCATTACATTGATTGCGTTGATGTAAAATTCATTTGCAACTCTTGTTGTTTGTTTGTTTTTTGCAAAGCTAAACATTCCTACTCCTGGATAAATAATAATTACAGGATTTGCATCACGAATTGCAGGACTATTCTCTTTTTTACAAGTATTGTAATAATCTACATACTCTTGTCTATACTTTTCAAAAGCAGGATCTAATTTTTTACGGATTGCTTCTGAATCAGAAAGATCTTCATTTTTATCTAAAGACAATACTAAAGGTTGAATTTTAGTTCTTAAGAAATGATCTGGACATGAAGTTCCCATTGGTGCTAAACGCTCTAAATCATTACTATTAATATATTCTAAAACAACATCGGTATCAGAAAAATGACCAATCATTCTATTTTCTGAAGAACACAAACCTCTTAATAAAGGCATTAATTGTGCTGCTTTTTCTTTACGTTCTGTAGCAGGTAAACTTTCTACTTTTTGACCGCCAAAAACCTCACCATTTTCTTTTATTTTCTTTTCAATATATTCAGAAGCCATTTCAATTACTTCTAAACTGTTGATGTAAGACTCGTAAGAAGTATCACCCCAGGTAAATAATCCATGAGAACCTAAAACAATTCCTCTAATTCCGGGATTGTCTGCTAAACACTTTTCTAATTGTAAACCTAAATCAAATCCTGGTTTTTGCCAAGGAACCCACCCCATAGAATCTCCCCAAATTTCTTTTGTGATTTTTTCGCTATCTTTTGCAGCAGCAACCGCAATTAATGCATCTGGATGTAGGTGATCTATATGTTTAAAAGGTAATAAGCCATGTAAGGGCGTGTCTATTGAAGGCGCTTTACTGTCTAAATCAAAAATACAGTGATTAAACAAACCAACCATTCTATCTTCGTCATATAAACCTTGATATACTTCTTTTAAGTCTCGTAATCTACTTGTATAGAGTCCAGCAATTCCTGCTCTATTTAAAGTTCCGATATCACCTCCTGATCCTTTTACCCACATTACCTCTACATCGTCATTTGTTAATGGGTCTTTTTCAATGGTTTTACAACTTGTGTTGCCACCACCATAATTTGTGATTCTTAAATCTGCTCCTAAAATGTTAGAACGGTATAAAAATAATGCTACTTGATCATCTCCTAATGCATCTGCTTTTTCTTGATCCCACAAGTAATCTACGTATTTGAATTTCTTTGTACTTGTTTTCATAAACTTAGTTAGTGAATTTTGAAACAAACATAATTGAAGAGATATATTATCCTATCCTGTACTGTACCGCTGTAAAGTTTTTTAATTAATTATTAAAGACTCAGAGGCTAAAATCATTGTTATTTTATATAAATTACTTTACTTTACATTGTTTAATGTCATTTTTATAAAAAGTATATTTATATGTTCAGTTTTATCAATATTGATGAAAATTCAAGAATACCAAAATACCAACAAATTGTAAATGTAATTATTCAAAATATTTCGAATGGGAATTTAGTTATAGATCAAAGAATACCCTCTATAAATAAATTTAGTGAAGAATTTTATTTATCTAGAGACACCGTAGAAAAAGCCTACAATATTTTAAAAGAAAGAAATATAATTTCTTCTATAAAAGGTAAAGGATATTACATTACTAGAACAAAATTAATTTCTAAGATTAACATTTTATTCTTAGTAAATAAGTTAAGTTCGTATAAATTAAAAATTTACAATTCTTTTATTGATAATATTGGAACTAATGCTCATACTGATCTTCAAATTTATCATTGTGATGAGTCTTTATTTTTAAATTTATTAAATAAAAGTAAATCTGCATACGATTACTTTGTAATTATGCCTCATTTTAAATTTGATGGAGGTAAACATGTTAGTTACACAGAAGGAGTTATAGAATTATTAAAAAAAATACCAAAAGAGAAATTAGTAATTTTAGATAACTTTAAAGAAGGTATAGAAGGTGGTGACATTGAGGTTTTTCAAGATTTTGAAAACGACATTTACTATGCTTTAAAAGAAGCCTATCCTAAAATGAAAAAATATAATAATCTTATTTTATTTTATCCAACTAAAACCGTTTATCCTTATCCGAAAAGAATCTTATTTGGGTTTAGAAAGTTTTGTTTTGAGTACAATATAGATTTTGAGTTTTTTGAAGAGGTTTACGAAGATATGATTATAAAAAAAGGGGATTTATTTGTAACTATTGAAGAATCTGATTTGGTAACCTTAGTAAAAAGAACTAGAGAAGAAAACTTAGTACTAGGTAAAGATATTGGTATAATTTCTTATAATGATACACCTCTAAAAGAGTTATTAGGTATAACAGTAGTATCGACTGATTTTAAGAAAATGGGCGAAATTTCTGCCAGGATGATTTTAAATAAAGAAAAAGGACATTTAAAAGTTCCTTTTAATTTTATTGATAGAGCTTCTTTATAATTTTACTGCTTTAGTAGGTTTAAAAACTCTTTTTCTGAAATAGTAAAAATACTACCATGCCTTGCGCCTTTTGGAAAAGATATTTGGTCTGAAATATCTTCCCAATTTTTTAAGTCTAATGATTTTACAGCACCATATTTGTGGTCTCTATACTTATCAAAATATACAATCCAACTTCCTTTAATTTTAATTGCTGTAGGGCCTTCTGACCAATAATTACCAGTTATTGCTTTGCTAGCTTTAGTATATGGACCTGTTATTTTTTTAGCAAAAGAAACTTTTAAGTTTTTTTGAATAGGTTTTTTAGTTTCGTCTTTTAAAAACATTATAAATCTATTTCCGTCTTTTTGAATTGAAGCATCTATGGCATTAAACCCTGGATCATATAATAATTTTGTTTCTGTAAAGGTTTCGAAATCTTTGGTTTTTGTATAATATATTCTATGATTATAACCTTGGTCTTCTGTAATTTGAGTTTCTGGAAATTTACCAAAAACAGTGCTCGACCAATAAATCATATATTCTTTTTTTGATGCTTGATAAGTTATTTCTGGAGCCCAAGTATTTCTTGTTGCATTTTCCTTTTCCATTACTGGGATAAACTTTTGTTTGCTCCAATTAATTAGATCTTTAGATGATGCATAGCCAATACCTTTGTCTGTCCAACTTACTGTCCAAACCATATGAAATAAACCATCATCACCTTTTATAATGCATGGATCTCTCATTAATTTGTCTTTACCAACCTTTGGTTCTAAAAAAGATTTATCATTGTTTAAAGCAATAAAATCATATCCGTTTTTACTATACGCTAATCGTAACCCATCTTCTCCATTTCCTTTAAAATACGAAAACATATAAATCTCTTTTTTAGGTAGTAAAGACTTTTCTCTTAACCAGTTTTCCACTTCATTTGGCCAATTTGTATGCGTACCTTTTTTGCCCAAACCAAAACCATGCCCACCATCTTGATAAAGATGCATTTCTGCAGAAACATTATTCTCTTTTAATTTTAAATAATATTGTATACTATTTTCTACCAATACACTTTTATCATTAGTAGCATGAACTAAAAATGTTGGCGGAGTTTCTTTTGTAATGTGTTTTTCATTAGAATACTTTTCAATTAAAGCTTTTGATGGATTATTACCTAATAATTTGTTTTTAGACCCTTGATGTGTTATTCCTTTTTCCATAGAAATAACAGGATAAATAAGTAAAGAAAAGTCTGGTTTTGCACTAATTGCGTCATTTTTATAAACGGAGTCTTTGTAATGAGTAGAAATTGTTGAGGCTAAATGACCTCCAGCAGAAAAACCTATAACACCAATTTTATTTGGATCTAAATTCCATTTTTTAGCATTTCTTCGAACTTTTCTAATGGCTTCTTGTGCATCTTGCAGAGGACCAATAGATTTATCTTGCATTATTAAATCAGAAGGTAATCTGTAATGCAATACAAAAGCAGAAATGCCTATAGAATTAAACCATTTTGCAATTTTATAACCTTCCTTAATATGTGATAAAACAGAATATCCACCACCTGGAAAAATTATAACTCCGGTATTATTATTGTTAGTATTATCAACTAAAAAAACTTGTAAAGTTGGATCTGTAACTTTTTTAATTCCTGTAGCTTGTCCTTTATCGTTTAATCTAATTTCTTGAGAATATGATTTATTTTTAATTTCATTTGGAACATTTTTCCACAGCTTAATTGCTTTTTCTTGAGCATTAAAATGATTTACCAATAAGAAAATGAATACAACCTTAAAGATGTTTTTTTTTGACATTTATTTTTATTTTAAACGATACACTTCTGAACCAGCAAGTAAAAAGCAACCTAAACCATAATCTTCAAAATCTGGAATTTTATTATATGATAATGGCTGACCGTCTTTTGGCTCTTTTCCTGTAGACTGTAAATAACCTAAAAAGCCATTTTTATGTAATGCTTCTTTTGTTATAGCCTGCCATCCTTTAAGAATTACGGGTAAATATTTACTTCTGTCTAAAATACCGTTATTTACACCATAAGCCATTGCATACACAAAAAGTGCGGTACCAGATGTTTCTTTCCCTCCAAAATGATTGGAGTCATGCAAGCTAACGTTCCAAAAACCATCTTTTCTTTGAATAGGTACTAAAGCTTCTGCCATAGATTGTAAGTCTAAAATATATTGCTCTCTGTGTGGAGTGTTTTTTGGTATAATAGAAAGCACTTTTGCCAAAGCTCCAATTACCCATCCATTTCCTCTGCTCCAATAAGAATCTTCTCCATTAGGTTCTGTATAAGGTGGGTCAAAATCTTTATCTCTCCACCACAAACCATCTTTTGGGTTATACAAACCATTATCGCCATGATTATTTCTAGTATATATGTACATATCATACATTTTTTCAAAATAACGATTATCATTCTCTAACACACCTAATTTTGCAAAGACAGGCATACCCATTTGTATAGCATCAATCCAAGACCAATCGTCTAATTGAGGTGTATTTAATAGCATATTAATTAAAGCTTTCGTGTTTTTTAATTTTTTAGCATCTGGCTCTAGATTGTATAAATCTATATAGGTTTGGGCAGCACAATAGTCGTCAGCATTTCTATTGGCATTTCCATTTCTAAAACCCCATTTATGAAATTCTGCCCAATCGTATGCATAGTTATAATATTCTTCTTTTGGATAAATTTCATATAAAGCCATCAACCCTTCATAATACACACCACGAGTCCAAATATTACTAGGTCTTTCTTTATTGGTGATAATTGTTTTACCAACATCTTGCCACTTGTTCATAAAGTATTTATTTGCAAGTTGCATTTGTTGAAGCACTTCCTTTTTATCTGGAAGTTCTTGAGAGTTTACTATTTGTAATGATAATAGTAGAGAAATAAAACAGATTATAGGTGTTTTCATTTTAATTTTCTTTTAAAGGAGTTATTGATACTGGTCCTAAAATTCCTGAAGGCATAGGACTCCATTTTGTGGCGTCAAACTTTTGATAATCTTTATTTACCATATTTATTTCATAAAAATTCTTCCATTCTTCACCTCGCATTTCTTTAGCTCTAATTCTGTTTGCAGCAAGGTTAGTTACTTCTAAAGTTAATTTGTTTTTACCTTTTTTTAATTCTCCTATATTAATTTCAAAAGGATTAGACCAAAGTGTTCCAACAAATTTATTGTTAATCCAAACTTTTGCGCTTTCTCTAACATCTCCCAATTTTAATAGCCAATTAGATTGGTTTTCTTTAGGGTTTAGAAAAGTGATTTCATACTTAGCTGTTCCAGAAAAATTTGCTGAATTTTCATTAAAAGAAGTCCAAGATTTTAAATTGGTTATTGTTTGATTAGAAGGTAATTCTGGTCCGCCTTTTAAGAAGGTTACATTCCATTTTCCAGTTATAGGATAAGAAATTGTTTCTTCTTTAAAATACTCCCAATTTTTAAGATTAGTGCTATTCGTTGTTTTTAAAAATAACGATTCGCCAGATTTTAATTGAACTTTAACCATTGTTTTATTATTAACCTTTTTGCTTTGGGCTATACCAGAAGTGGATAAATTAGGATTAAAAATTTCAATCAATTCTGATTTTGTATTGATTGGAATAAATTTATCTATATCATGAGTTGTGTGATTAACAATATAATAAATCTTGTCTCCATTAATGTCTCTTCTAATATATTTAAGACCTGTTTTTACTAAAGTTTCAGGTTCTATATTAGCTGTACTTAATTCTGAAAAAATATCTTTAGATTTTGATATATTATTTAAGTTAAATAGCTTTTTTAATTCTTCTGTTTTTATTTTATAATCCTTAAAACCGGGTACAGTTTTAGGAATATCTTGGAATATAATTTTTGCTCCTTGATTTTTTAATTCTATTAATTTTTTGGCTGTAGCAAATGGAATATTTTTTAAAGTTGGTATAATTAAACTTTTGTAATTGCCACCAGGTAATATTATTTCACCATTTTTTACTTTTGCATTTTCTATAAAATTATCTGAAACAAAATCTACTCCATAACCTTTTTGTAGTAAGCTTTTTGTTGTTAAATAAAAGGGTTGATTATGAAGCCACTCATCTAAAGAATGTATTTTAAATTGAAAGAATAATTGGCCTTTTAAATGTGAATTTAATACATCAAAAATTGGCCAATATAATAAGGTCTCATTATCTGGGTTTCCAGATTGTAATAATTTTTGACAGTTTTCAATGTATCTAAATAATGCATTTTCATCTTCTCCTAATCCTAAATTTGGATTAAAATTTACAGAGGCATAAAATTTCCAGCCTGGCCAAACTGCTCTTTTTGGTGAATAAGTTGTTCCGTGTAAAAAAATATGATTAATACCATTTAAAAATAAATCTTCTACTTCTGGTTTTGTTTGTGATAAAGCCGTTTTAAAATGATCTCTTAACCAGGTAAAAGTCTCTGAAGATGTTAATGGTTTACCAGCAATATGAGCTGCAGAAGATGAGAATTTTAACATAACAGGGTCTGCATCTCCTTCTCTAATATCTTCTTTTTCTCTTCTAAAACCGTTAATATCGTAAGGCATAGAGCCAAATGTTTCACATTCTGGAATATCTGCAGAAGCGTAAAAATCTATTAAATTTCCTGGTGAACCATGAGCTTGTAACCTAGACATAAATCCATTATTATTTGCCCATTCTGTCCAAGGTTTATCAAACCTATATAATAACAAATCAGATAAAGTTTGCCTATAATCTCCTTTTACTCTATTACCTTCTTCTGTTTCTTCTGAGTTTAATAAGAGTGGTAAATGTGGTTTTAAATCATACCCTCTATATTTTTTAAAAGCTTCAAAAAAGTTAGGAGTAAAATCAGTACCGTAAACTTCATAACTATCATTAAAAATAGAACGAATTTTTCCATCAAAATTTTTAAAAGCTTCATCAAAAGGAGTTACATATTTCTGTAAAGCCTCTTCAGAATAATGGTCTAATGTAAAACCTTTTGCTCCTGGTGCAGCTCTTTTAACTTGTTGTCTTGTTTTTCCTGTAAATACAAAATAAAGGGTATAGTTGTCGTCTTTTGCTTCAAATTGGATGGTATTATTTTTTACAAAAGAAGTTAACTCTTTATATACTCCATTTTCTCCAAAAGCTAAAACACTATTTAAAACAGCCGTTTTTTTATCTTTTGGTTCATTAACACTAATTTCTTGATTAAAAGTTGTTCCTTTTTTTACAGTATATTTTTGAGTAATAAGTTTAGTAGCTGCAAATTCTTGAGTAACTTGAGGTCCACCATAAGGCCAACCTGTACCTAATGTTAAGTCTACAGCCATGCCTAAACTATCAGCAATTTTTGTGGTATAACTTAACATTCTCATCCAATCTGGAGAGAGATAGTCAATAAAATTGTCTTCTTCTCCTTTAACACCATAAATTGGCGCAATTTCTACACCTCCAATTCCTACATTATGTAAATCGATTAAGTTTTGTTTTAAGTTTACAGAATCTACAGCACTTCCCATCCACCACCAACGTGTCCATGGTTTTGCTTGAGATTTTGTGCTCTTAAAAGAAAAAACATTTTTGGTGTTTTCTTGTTTTTTTGAACAGGATGAAATGAAAATACACAATCCTAATAAAATAAATAAACTCTTTTTTAACATCATAAAGATTATTGTTCTTTTTGAAGGTTTACCCTATATATCTGTGTAGATCCTTCAAAATTTGCTCTAAAAATTAGCTGTTTTCCATCTGGTGTAAAATGAATATTTGGTTCTAAATCATAATTGTGGTTTTTCATATTTACCAATTTAGTGGCAGCTAAACTATCATTTTTTGGTATAAAATGGTAAATCCATTTTGCATCTTTTGCTCTAGCTACCTGACTTTCATCTCCACCATCACCAGCAAAAGTTTTCATGTCTGGAGCTATATTATAATGGATAGACCATTCGTCTCTTTTTAATCCATATCTCGTTTCTTTACCAGTTTCTATATTTTTACCAGCTAAATAAAAGGTTACACTTCTTGGAACTTGTAAATCGTACCAGATGGTATTTCCATCAGGACTAAAAAATTCGTGACCTGCAATCTCTCTTTCTACTGTTCTCTTATGAATGAGTTTGTTTTCTTTTGTTTTGATATGTATATTCCAAATTCTGTCTACTTTATGCCAAGGCCCTTCATGACAATACATTAAGACATCTGGATTTGTTGGTGAAAATTGAATATGATTTAACCATGCATTCTCTGAGTAAATTTGTTCTAGTTTTTTTGAGTTAACATCTAAAATAACTAAGCTTCTTTCTAATTTAGCTTCGTAAATTTTATCAAAATAACCTGTTTTCTTAGGATTTTTTTTAAGAATTTCATTTTCTTCTTTAGTAATTAATGCACCTCCTAAAAGTTTTTCGTCTGCATTTAAACTAGTTATTGAGCCAATAACACTATCATGAAACTTATAAATAAACTCTGTTTTTTTAGTATCTAAATGAGTATAAAACACACTATCATTAATCATATAAAATACCTTTCTAGTTTTGGATCCTAAAATTTCACCTTTTTTTCTACCTTTCTTATATGTAACTTGTTCTATTTGATTTGTTCTTAAATTTACAGAGAAAAATTGATTTCCATCAGAAACACTTCCTGAAAAAATCATTAAATCGTCTTTGCCATCTAATGATTTATAAAAAGGATTATTATGAAAATAAAAACTTCTATTGTTACCTTCTCTTTTTACAATTTTTTCAATTTTATGATTTGTAGCTGCATCTATCCAAATATTAGCTAATGAACTTTCTTTACTTGTTTCTAAAACAGGAATCTTTTTGATAGTTTTAGTAGAGCAAGAAAATAATATAATAGTAAAAAGAAAAAGTACAAAATTATATATTTTCATTTAGTTTAAATTTAATTTAAATGCCTTAAAATTTTAAGGCAAAAATATGTTTATAGAATAAAAATCCTGTCCTGTGCTGTCCTGTCAAATTTAGAATTAAATGCTGTTTTGGTAGTATAAAATTGAAAATTCTGTCAGCATAGCACAGGATACAAACACTAATAATTTAAAATATTTTAGAGTTTTCAATTCAACTATTTTATGAAATTTTTTACAACTTTTTGCCTTATTATAATTTCTTCACTTACTCTTTCTCAGACAAAGTTTAATTCATTTAAAAAAATTATTTCTCAAAAAGAAAATGAAGTAAAAATACAAACAGAAAATACTACAGTTATTTTAGAGTTTTGCTCTTCATCAATTGTTAGAATTAGAACTGCTTGGGATGGTGAATTTGAGGAAAATGAACCTTGGATGGTTACGAAATATAATTGGCCAAACGTTAATTATCAATTAGAGAACAATGAAAATTCAGTACTAATTAGCACAACTAAAATTGATTTACATATTAATAAAAATCCTTTTAAAATTGAATTCTACGATAAAAAAGGAAAACTACTTACTTCAGATAATGAAAATGGAAGCATTAAAAATAATAAAAAAATAACTTCATATAAAAACTTGCAAGAAAACGAACATTTCTTTGGATTTGGAGAGCGAATGGATTTTTTAGATAGAAGAGGTAAAAAAGTAACATTAGATGTTGGTAGAGGAATTGGATTGCCCCACATTATAGGTGCTTACAACGTACTTGAAGCAAACTATAGCCCAGTTCCTTTTTTTATAAGTACTAATGGTTATGGTATTTTTTTTCATAACTCAAACCCAACTACTTTTGATATGGGGTATACTGCTAAAGAAACGTATTCATTTAGTGCAGAGGGTGGTGAGTTAGATTACTATTTTATGTATGGTCCCGATTTTTCAACAATTTTAGACCTATATACATCTATAACAGGTAAATCTCCGCTTTTACCAAAATTTGCTCTAGGCTTACAAGTAGGAACTTACAGTGGAGGAACTTGGGGACATGAAGAAAAAACATCTACAGAATATGTTGTAAATCTTGTTAAAAAATTTAGATCATCAAAAATCCCTTTAGATGTCTTACATCTAGATTCTACTTGGCGAATTTTTGGCGAAAATGGAGGCAAAGGAGCAACCTCTTTTGAATGGAGAGAAACATTTGATGATCCTGAAAAAATGTTTAAAGACTTATACGATTTAAATCTAAATATGGTTGGTATTCACCTAAGACCAAGATTTGATAATGGTAAAAATTTAAGGTTATTAGATGAGGCAAGAAAAAAAGGATTTGTATATCCTGAGAAAGATAATCCAGGTGAATTTGTAAATTTTTTTGATGAAAAAGCCGTGGATTGGTGGTTTGAAAATGGCGTAAAACTTGTGGCTAAACAAGGTGCTATGTTTTTAAAAACCGACGAAGGAAGTGCTTTTGGGAGAAAAGCAAATGAAAGTAACAAAACTGGTCCAAAAGGTGATAAAATTAAAACCTTACATAATATTTTTCCTTTAGCTTATGCAAAAGCAGCTTACGAAAAGTTTCAAGATTATAATGGAATAAGAGGAATGAACAACACACGCGAAGGTTTTGCAGGCATACAACGCTATCCTTTTATTTTTGCTGGAGACTGGCCAAGTGAGTGGCAGTATTTTGAACCTGTAATTAAAGCAGGTTTAAACATAGGACTTTCTGGTGTTAGCAATTGGGCACATTGCATGGGTGGTTTTGAGCATGTAGCAGATCCAGAATTGTATATCAGATGGACACAATTTGGTCTTTTAAGTCCAATAGCACATTTGTTTGGTATGGAACATCCTAATTATAAAGAACCTTGGAATTATGGAGAAGATGCCCTTAAAATATTTAAAAAATACGATGATTTAAGGTACAGTTTAATACCTTATTTGTATAGCCATTCTTATGAAAATCATATTTCAGGAGCTCCTTTAATGCGTGCATTGGTTTTAAATTATCAAAATGATGAAAACGTATACAATATTACAGACCAATACATGTTAGGAGAAAGTTTTTTAATTTGTCCGGTTACTAAAAAAGGAGCAAAAACAAGAGTTGTTTATTTACCAGAAGGAACTTGGACAGATTATTGGACAGGTAAAATTTATCAAGGCAAACAACACTACAGTGTTTTATGTCCATTAGATAAATTGCCTATTTTCATCAAAGAAGGTGCTATAATACCAACTCAAGAAACGCTTCAATATATTGGTGAAAAAGAAATTTCTAAGTTAACATTAGACATTTACCCAAACGCTTCAAATACGTTTACAATTTATAATGATGATGGTAAAACCCTACAATATAAAGAAGGGAATTACAATACTACTCTTCTCGAATCTGAAGTTCTAAAATCAGAAATAAAATTTAATATCCATAAAACTAAAGGTATTTATAAAGGAAAAAAAATAAATTATACTGCTAAATTTCATCTTGCTAAAAAGCCAAAAAAAGTTACCATTAATGGTAAAAATATTACACTTACTGATGTGTATAAAAATGGAGTGTTAGTAATTTCACCAAAAGAGTATAATGATACAGATATTTTAATTCAAATTAAAAAATAATAAGATTGAAATCAATAATAAAATCTAATTTTAAAAGAAACGGAATCATTTTTAAATTTTTAATTATTTTTTTATTTTTTTCTTCATGCAAAAAAGAAGGTTTAAAAAATAGCAATCCGAATATCTTAATCATTATTGCAGATGATGCAGGCTGGAATGATGTTGGTTATAATGGTTCAGAAATTAACACTCCAAATATTGATTTTTTAGCTAAAAACGGTGTTCAATTAAATCGTTTTTATGTGAATCCAACTTGTTCTCCTTCTCGTGTTTCTCTTTTAACAGGAATGCCAGCAAGCAGAATAGGAATTGTGGCTCCTATTAGTGGAAAAAGCAAAAAAACATTGCCAGATTCTATAGCAACATTAACCCAAGTTTTGCATAAAAAAAATTATCAAAACGCATTATTTGGTAAGTGGCATTTAGGTTTAGATATTTCAAATGGACCTAATGCTTTCGGGTTTGATTATTCCTACGGATTTTTACACGGGCAAATTGATCAATATACACACAAATATAAAAATGGAGATGAGAGTTGGTATAGAAATGATCTAATGCTTAAAGAAGAAGGTCATACTACAGATCTTGTTACTGAAGAAGCTATTGACTGGATTTCTAATAAAAGAGAGTCTTCAAAAAATTTCTATATGCAATTGGCATATAGCGCTCCTCATTTTCCTTTACAAGAAGAAGATAAGTGGAAAACCCCTTACTTAAATAATATTAAAAACGATTCTAGAAGAGATTTTGCTGCAGCAATGACTCATATGGATAACAGTATTGGTAAAGTATTAAAAATTTTAAAAGAACAAAATTTAGAAAAAAATACTATAATTATTTTTATGAGTGATAATGGAGCTATGAAAGATTGGTTTCCTAAAAATCAATATAATGGAGATCATGGCCCTAATGATGTTTTAGGAAGTAATTACCCATTAAAAGAATGGAAAGCCTCTAATTACGAAGGTGCTATTAGAGTTCCTGCAATTGTGTATTGGAAAAACCATTTAAACCCAGAAATAAACAATAACTATATTTCTATTTCTGACATAATGCCTACAATTTTAAATTTAATTAATGCTAAAATACCAAAAGATGTAGAAGGTGTTGATGTTTGGAAAACCATTAAAAATGCAAATTTTAAAACAACACATGATATTTATGTAAGAGGTCATAAACAGGAAAGTTTAATTCATAATTCTTATAAAATTATTAGAAAAAGACAAAAAGATGGTTCAAAAGCCAATTATGAACTTTACAATTTAGATAAAGATCCTGAAGAAAAAAATAATATTATTAATAAGGATAGTATTAAAACAAAAGAGATGATGCTTTTATTAGAAAATCAATTTTCTAAAGATGATAAAACTGTAAATAAGGAATTAGGGTAATATGTTTAAACCAATTTAAAGATGGAAAATGATTTTGTTAGAAATGCTTTTAAAATGAAACTTAAACCAGGTTTTGAAAATGAATATAAATTACGACATGATAAAATCTGGCCAGAATTAAAAAACTTATTATCAGAAAGTGGTATTAAAGATTACAGTATTTTTTTAGATAAAGAAACTCTAACGCTTTTTGCTGTTCAAAAAATAAGTAAAGATTTTAACTTTTCTTACTTACCCAGTCATCCTTTAGTAAAAAAATGGTGGGCTTATATGGCTGATATTATGGAAACAAACACAGGTAATTCTCCTATTGAAATGCCTTTAACAGAAGTTTTTTATCTTTCTTAAATATGTCTTAGTTGTGTAAAAAAGCTAAAAAAAGACACTTTTTATAGTGTCTTTTTTTGTTGCTTTAAAGAAATTTATTCAATTGAAACTATTTTAGTTTTTCTTTTATTATTAGAATTTTTTAAAACTAAAATATAATTTCCATTTTTTAAATTACCTCTTTGTAAAATTATTGAATTTTCTCCTTTTAGGTATTTTTTCGATGGTAATTCTAAAACTTTAACTCCTAAAATAGTATATAAAGTTAAAGTAACTGATTCGTTTTCTATAGTTGTAAAAACAATTTTTGTTTCGTTTTTAAAAGGATTTGGGTAATTCATAAATTTTGAATTAGTCGAAAAGCTTTCTGTACTTAATGCCTGACCTGATTCAAAAGCACCTAAATCTGGTGCAGACCCATTGTATGTAAATCCGTTATCATAACCAGCATCAATTAAATCGCTAGAAGGAGATAATTTTAAAAAATTAATATCTGGTAAGCTTCCATCAGGTTTTCTTGCTGTTATTAATTCGTTAACATCTGTACTTAAAAAGTCGGAAGAATTTACAGTAACAGGTAGATCAAAATAGTTATTGTTTAAAGTACATCTTGGTTTATCAATATTTGTTAATTCTGCTGTAGTAGCGCCAAACCCAAGGTTGTTTACCAAAACATGATTCCAACCATCTACATCTGTTGCAAAATCTGTAGAATTTAGTGCTTTACAATTAAGCATATTATAATTTCTCTTATTTAAATAAGCTGTGTTGTTATACCAATTATTACCTTCTAAATGATGATTTGCATAAAAACCACTTTGTTTGTTGCCAACAGCTACAGAAAACTGAACTGTATTTCTAGGAATTGGCGCATAACGATCCAATAACGTATAAAAAGGAGTCCCTCCTTTTCCATAACCCCCAATTTTAAAACCATTTCCATCTCCACGACTAACTAAATTATTTAGAGTTCCAGTATTTGAGGAATAACCATTATAAAAAGCCCAACAATTATCTATTAAAACAGGTTCTCCTGAGTTTATAGTATCAAAACCGTCATCACTATTTAACCATGCTCTACAACCTCTAAATATATTTCCTTTATCTCCATTTCTAACGTGTGCTCCAAAACCATCAACATTTCCTCCTGTTCCGTTTTGCGAAATAGGGTCATAATTTCTGTAAGCATCACAATTTAATATAAGATTGTTGCTACCTCTTATTATATAAACACCAATAGCCATATTATCATACATATTTACATTTTCAATGGTATTATTGCTGCCACCATTTATTTCAAAGCATTCAGACTGTGTATTTCCTTCTGTAATAGTAACTTGTACTCCTGTAATATCTATACCTTTAATATGAATATTATCTCCAGTTATATAAAAAGCAAATACACGCTTATTTGCAGGTTTTATATTCTTGTAATTAAAAACGGGTCTTTCATTTTGGTAGGCAAAATAATTAATACCATCTTTATTTAATTCAGTAACATAAGCCCAAATGCTATTATATCTAGCTATTTGATCTTCTCTCATATTATATGAGCCTCCTCTTATATAAACAGTATCTCCTGAAGTTGCTAGTTCCTGAGCCTGCTGAATTGTTTCAAGTGGACTAGAAATACTTCCGTTATTCGAGTTATTACCATTAGGAGAAACATAAAAATCTGTACACCAACAAAAAGTATTTTGTAAAACAAACAACAAAAAAAATAATTTAATTTTCATAAAATTCAAAATTTAAATTAAAAATACTCTTATGTAAATAGTTTTCTATCCTGTTCTTTCCTGTAGTAATCATTTGCAATTTTTATAGCAGTATAGCACAGGATAGTAGAAGTGTTTTATAGAATTATATTTGTGTAATCGATTACTTAAACTACTTAACATTAAATGAAAAATAGAAAATTATTACTTATAGTCCTTTTTAACTTCTATGCTTTTATTACTTTTTCTCAAATAACGATAAAAGGAAAAGTGGTTTCTGCAGAAGATAACCAGCCTTTGCCAGGTGCCACAATTATGGTAAAAGGAACTAAACTGGGAACATATACAGGGTTTGATGGCGCTTTTACTCTAAACATAACCAAAGAAGCTAAAACTATTATTGTTTCTTATTTAGGTTTTATTACTCAAGAGATAAATATAAATGGCTCTGATTATATTAATTGTTCGTTAGCTGTTGATTCAAGTCAATTAGAAGAAGTTGTTATAATAGGTTACGGTTCTGCTAAGAAAAATACAGTTACAGGTGCTGTTTCTTCAATAAATAGTGAGGCAATTGAAAACAGACCTGTAACAAGGGTAGAACAAGCGCTTTCTGGGCAATTGGCAGGAGTTTCTGTTAGAGCAACTTCTGGAGATTTAGGTGCTCCAATACAAGTTTCTGTTAGAGGTGGAACCTCTATAAGTGCAGGTACAGAACCATTATACGTTATAGATGGTTTCCCTGCAGATGATATAGTTGACCTTGCGCCTAGCGATATAGAAACCATTAGTGTTTTGAAAGATGCTTCTCAGGCAGCTATCTATGGATCTAGAGGTGCTAATGGTGTTGTAATTATTACAACGAAGCGAGGTCAATTGGGTAAAACTAAATTTAAAGTAGATGTTTATTCTGGTATACAAACACTTGAAAGAAGAATCGATCTCTTAGATGCTGAGGAGTGGATAGATATTAATAGGGAAGTAAAAAATAAAGCTTGGGTTAATCTTGGGGTTAGTAGAGGTTTAGATTATAGAGAAACAGATAGCTATGACTTTCGTTTAAGTGAACTTGGAGGATCTCTAAACACAAATTATATGTCTGATCCAAGATGGGAAACAGGAATTGGTTTAGAATATATTGATTGGCAGGATGCTCTTTTCAGGGCAGCAGAAATACATGAACAAAAAATATCTGCTACTGGCGGTTCAGATAAAGTTAAATTTTACGTGTCAGGTACATTACTAAATCAAGAAGGAATTGTAAAATATACTGATTTAAACAGATTTAATTTAAGAGCTAATTTTAATATAAAATTAAATGATAAGCTATCCTTAGTTTTAAACTTATCACCAACAGTACAGAAAAATAATGGAGGTAGGGTAACAGGTAAAGATGCACAAGTTCATTATGCACTTCAAATGTCGCCTATTACAGAATCTGGTGTAGGTATAAATACAGGTTTTTACCCAAATCAAACATATCAATGGGCTGGTTCAACAACAAGTCCTGTTGCATATATGAGAGAATTATTTCAACAAGAAAAGCTTTTAACGATAAGGTCTAATGTTTCTTTAAAATATAAATTTAATGAGAATTTTGATACTAGTATAGATGGCTCATATTATGGTGCTTCAAAAAGTTTTCATCGATACATACCAACAAGTATAACAAATAGAAATACTAATGATCCAGAAGGATCTAGAAGTGATGCTCGCTTTGATTCAAGAAGAGATAGCAAATATGTTGTACAAGGTATTATTAATTATAACCAGAGTTTTGGAAAGCATGATATAGGTACTACAATAGGTGGTGCATTAGAATCTAGATGGTTAGATAGATCATACCAAAGTCACAATCAAATAGTCAATGATGTTTTGGTTACATTTAATGAAACAACTTCAAATGTTAGAAATAGTTTTTATCAATTTTCTGAAGATAGATTACTATCCTATTTTGGTAGAGTTAATTATAGCTATGATAATAAGTATTTATTCTCTGGAAGTATAAGAGCAGATGGATCTTCTAGATTTGGTAAAAATAATTTTTGGGGTACTTTTCCTTCATTTTCTTTAGGTTGGAGAATAGATAAAGAAAACTTTATGTCTAATCTAGATGCTATTAGCATGTTTAAATTAAGGTATGGTTTTGGAGAAACAGGTAATAATAGTATTCCTTGGTATAGAGCTTTCGGGAATATAGCAACATCTAATTATTCTTTTAATAATAATTTGGCTTTTGGTAATGCTGTAGGTAGTATAGAGAATACAGATTTAGGTTGGGAAAAAACTATATCTCATAATTTTGGTTTAAATATGGGGTTTTTAAGAAATAGATTTTCTGTTTCTTTTGATTATTACGATAAGAAAACGTCTGGAATGTTATTAAATGTTCCTGTAGCTTTAACAACAGGTTTTTCAAGTGGTTTTGCTAATATCGGAGATATGAGAAATACTGGTTTTGAGGTAGAACTTAATACCAAAAACATTAGCAATGATAATTTTAAATGGAGTACTAATTTAAATTTTTCTCATAACAAAAATGAAATTGAATCTCTTGGACCAGATAATACACCTATTCCAACAGGTTTTCAAAATAGAACACAAATACATAAAGTAGGCTCTCCAGCATTTTCTTATTATATGTACGATGCAATTGGAGTTTATCAAAATCAAGCAGATGTAGATAATTCACCATCAAGAACAAATACTATACCTGGAGATGTAAAATACAGAGATGTAAATAATGATGGAGTTATTAATGAAGATGATATCACTATTGTAGGTAATCCAAATCCAGATTTTTACTGGGGTATAACCAATACTTTTAGTTATAAAATTTTTGATTTATCAATTTTATTACAAGGGCAACAAGGAGGAGAAGTTTACGGTCTTTTAGGAAGAGCAATCGATAATCCTTCAGGAGCTGTTTTACATAACAGACCTTCTCATTGGCAAAACAGATGGAGATCAGAAACAGACACAGGAGATGGTGTAACACCAAGAATAGATGGAACCACTTCTGGTTTATATGATTCTAGATGGTTGTATGATGCCACCTATTGGAAAGTTAAAAACATTACACTTTCTGCTACTTTACCTAAAACATTATTTAAAGGAATAGATGGTTTAAAAATATACTTCTCAGCTGACAACCTATTTATGCAAGATAATTATGCTATTGGGTTTTCTCCAGAAGCTTTAAATACTAATGGAGGAGATTATGGAGGCTATCCTTTAGCTTCTACTTACACACTTGGTTTAAACTTACAGTTTTAATAAAAATCGAATACAATGAAGAATATAAAGTATATAATAATCATAATTGCAAGTGTTTTTGCTTCTTGTAGTGAAGATTATTTAGAATTAAAAAATCCAAATGCTATTGATAGTACTCAATTTTTTCAAGATGAGGATGACTTAGAATCTGCAGTTATTGGAATCTATTCAGAATTAAGAGCATTTCCAGAAATTTTTAATATCAACTTAAGTGAAGTTAGATCTAATAATATATCATTTGGTATTTCTAATGCTCAAAGAGATCCAGTAGATATTTCTAGATTTAACGTAACCCAAGTAATGAATACTATAGAAGACGCTTGGCAATCTGGTTATTCTGTAGTTGCAAGAGCCAATAAAGTTTTAGAGGTAATAGAAGAGCTACAATTAGATAATGAAGAGTTAAATACTAAAAGTGAAGGTGAAGCTAGGTTTTTAAGAGCTTATGCTCATTTTAATTTAGCAAAAGTTTTTCGTAGAATTCCTATAGTAAAAGAAACACTTTCTCCAGATGAAGGCGCTCAATTAGGTCAATCAGAATTAGAAGAAGTCTATAAATTTATAGAAGAAGACTTATTAATTGCCGTAGAAAAATTAGCTGAAAACTACCCAGATGAAGCTGGAAGAGCAACAAAAGGTGCTGCACAAGCTTTACTAGGAGAATTATATTTAACTTGGGGTAGCTTTCCAACAAAAGATACCAGTAAGTTAGATTTAGCAATATCGCTTTTTGAAAACTTAATTTTAAAAAAGGGTACTCCTGCCTTTAATTGGTCAAATAATTACTCTGAATTATTTAAATCTGAAAATGATAATACATACTCCATTTTTGAAGTTCAATATATTTCTGGTGCTGCTGGTATTGGTGCAGTTTTTCCATCGCTATTCTTATCAAGTAATTTTTTAGAATTTCCTTTTAGTGGAGGTGTGCCACAAATTAGACCAAGTGAAAACTTAATAGACTCCTTTAACAAGCAAGACGATTTACGATATGAAGCAAGTGTTGATACTATTTATACAAATAATTTCTTTTTGCAACAACAAGATAATTATATAAAAAAATGGTTTCAAAAAGATAAAATATCTAGTATGTTGAGTAGATTAGATTGGCCACATAACTATCCAATTATTAGACCTGCTAGTATATATCTAATGCAAGCAGAAGCTTTAAACTTAAAAAACAACGGACCTAATGCGCAAGCAGTTAATAGTTTAAATGAATTGCGAAAGAGAGCAGGTTTAAATGATATTAATATAGGAGCAACCAAAGAAGAGTTTTTAGAAGCACTTAAACAAGAATATAGAAGTGAATTTGTTGGAGAGGGTTTGTATTGGCATTTTTTAGTTAGATCTGAGATGGCAGTGAGCGAAATGAACACTTGGTTTGCAAGTATTAATGAAAATATTACAGTTACTGAGGATAAATTGATATATCCAATTCCTTTTTCTCAAATGAATATTAAACAAGGTCTATACCAACAAAACCCTGGATACTAAGAAAAAGCAAGATGGTATTTTCTAAAAATCATCTTGCTTTAAAATCATTTTTTTAACTAAATTAATAATTAACATCATGAAAAAACATTACATTATCTTTTTTTTAGCAATGCTACCTTTAATAGCATTATCACAGACAATTAATACAGTTCAAGACAACTTAGGAGTTGTTTTTAATGCAGAGTACACAACTAGAGCAACACCAACTGGGGTTACCTTAACTGTTAGTATAACCGAAAATGCAGGGGCATTATCTGATATAGCTGAAGTTTACATTTATAGATCATATGGAGACAATAGAGTTAATGGTAGAACAAGAATAGCCAAAGTAATTACCACTGGATTTACAGGAACTGTTGTTTTTCAAGACGATTCTCAAGTTTGGACAGAAGATACTAATTCATCTACAGGTTATACTGGAGATGGAGCTTTTGAAGTGGGTGTACCAACATCATATTCTATAAAAGTTATTATGAATGATGGTACTGATTTTAATTCTTCTAGAGCTATACCTACAGTTTATATAGAAAATGAAACTTCTCCTACAAGGGTTGTGCAAGACGTTATTAATGATGATATGAGTTTGTTAACACGAGTATATGAAAATGAAGCAAACGAAACTGCACTTTTAGTAATTGGTTTAGCTCCAAGTACAAACTACCCAACAGATCCTTATCAATTATTTGTTGATGCAATTAAAGCAAAAACTGGAGATGATACTATAAATTGGGCAAGTTATCCTTGTTTTATAAGTGAAGTACTATATAACGAAGTTTCAGCTTTAGCAGGAAGAGCAAAAGATACTCCTGGCTCTAGAGTATTTTGGAGTAACAAAGGTGTAGTTTATCATTTGGTAAAGAAAGGTGATATAAAACCAGATGATATTGATGCTACTGGTATGACTCATGTTTCTTTTAAAATAGGTCGTCCAAACAGTTCACAACCAGCTAATGGATTTGATTATAATAGCTTAGTTTCTGTACCTATTCAAATAACAAGTGCAACAGCTGGTGTTAATGATGAATTTTTATCTGATTTATCTGTATATCCAAATCCATCAAATGGAACAGTATATATAAAAGGAGATAAATTAATTGAAGAAATAAAAGTGTTTAACATTATTGGTAAATCTATTTTTGCTCAAAAAAACATTAATAATACGAGTACAGTTGTAGATTTTAAAAATAAAACTTCAGGAATTTACTTTGCTAAAATAAAAACTGAAGTTGGTACAACAACCAGAAAGATTATCATAAAATAAATTTTAATTAATTAAAATTGAAATCGCCTAAAACTAATTTTTAGGCGATTTTTTTTGAGTCAATTTTTTGTTTTTATAAAAACAATTAAGAGGTTAAATTAAATTTCTTAACACTAATTTTGAGTATAGTCATCAAATAAGCACAGCTAATACAAAGATTATTTAAAGTATGAAGAATAATAAAATCTATATTCTAGCTGCTCTAAATAACTGTAATGCAGAAAAAAAACTCTTGTAGTCTAGATGTATTTTAAATAAATAGAAAATAAATAATATTATTTTAGCAAAAGCAGTTTAAATTATTTTTCAAAGCTAAAAACCTTAAATAGCCTTTAAAAAGGTAATCCATTTAAGTACACTTAATCTAAATATATAACACCCCTTAAACCAATCTCTTTAGATTTTTTTAAAATTTCTGCAATTGTTTTAGCTGTAAATGTAGCTCCATTTAAACCAGTATGTGTGTGGTCTTTTGGAAAAAAATCTTTTACTTTTTCTTTTCCTAGTTCTTGATATTTTTTAGCAACAGAATCGCTTACATCAATATAAATCGTTTTTTCTTTCTCTGCTACTTCTTTTGCCCATTTTACATAAGTCTCTTTGCGTTGTTCAACAGTTCCATTAGGCCATTCATTTCTTGGAGTTAAGCTTAAAACTACGGGCAAAGCACCAGATTTTTTTGTATCCTGTATCATTTTTGTTAAATACCAGCCAAAAGTATGTACAGTTTCAACAATAGAATCTCTTTGTACTTGTAGTGTTTCATTTCCAATACCTTGTAAAGAGCCTCTAAATTTGGTTTTATCAATATTGCCAGCATCATTATGTCCAAATTGTATAAAAACAATATCTCCTTCTTTAAAATCTTTTTTGGCATTATTCCACAAACCTTCATAGATAAATGTTCTAGTGCTCCTGCCACCTCTAGCTTTATTTATAACATTTACCTGCATAGTATCACAAAATTCAGGAAATGGAACACCCCAACCTACGGCATTTTCGTTTCCATTATTTGCCATTGTTGAATCTCCGATCAAGAAAATATTTTGCTTTTTAGGTAACGATATATCAACATCATCTAAAAAATATTTATTTATAGAATTGTTTAATTTTTTTAATTCATTTACAATTATTTGTGATGCCATAGCAGCACCTTTTGCAGAGGTGTGCGTATGATCTCGTTTATAGAAGTACGTGCCTGTAACTTTACTTTCTCCAAAACTTTCTAATTCTGTAGACATTTTATCATTTAAATTGATAAAAGTAACATCATTTCTATCTGCAATTTGCTTTGCCCATAGTCCGTAAGAAGTATTGTTTCTAGGAATTTTTCCGTTTTTCCAAACATTTCTAGGAATTGGAGACATTATAACAGGAATAGCACCTTTTGATTTAGCATCTTTTACAATTTTTTCTATATACCAACCATAGGTGTGCACAATTTCATGAACACCTGTAATCAAGTTATCTATTTCTTCTGTTTCGTTTCCAATACCTTTAATGGTTCCTCTAGCTCTAATTGTATCGTTTACAGCACTATTATCATTATGTCCAAATTGTATTAAAACGTAATCTCCTTTTTTTAATTTATTATACACATTATCCCACAACCCCAAGGCTTGATATGTTCTGCTACTTGTGCCACCTAAAGCATGATTTTCTATAGAAACTTTTGTAGTGTCTAAAAACTGCTCTAAAAAATCTCCCCAACCCCAAAGACCTCCATAACCATCTCCTTTACCATTTTTTACAGTAGAATCTCCAACAGTGTAAAAAATTGGTTTTTGATTATTATTACTATTATCACAACTTATAATTGATATTATAATATTAAAAAATAATAAAATTTGTAGTTTTTTCATTCTATAATATTGAGTTAGTTATTTCTAAAATCGAACCATAAAGTCATTGGTATTCCATCATCTCCCTTTTTTATTCTAATATTTGTAGGCTGACTTTCTGGTCCTTGATGTTCTATAGGTTTAAAAGCTCTCATTGCTGGTATTTCATACATAAATGAAATATTACCTGTAGGAAATTTTGGTTGCGGGAATGTTTTAGAAATTGAGTTTTTAGGTAAATCAGGCGTAAATAACCTAAAAAATAAATGATCGTTTTCACTAAAAAATTTATAATTTCCTGTTTCTGTTTTAAGATTACCTGCAATAAAATTAGCATGATATCCTTTAAACTCTGGGTATACTAAATTCTCAAAACTTTCTCCAGTTATTGTCTTATTATAACTCTTTTCCCAAAGTCCAAATTCTGTTCCTGGAATTCTATTTTTCCATACACGATAAGGGCCATTTCCTAACCATTTAAATGATGTTACACCTTCTTCTGGAAAATCGAATGTTACACCAAATTTATTTATTTGTCCTTCAAAAAAAGCTCCGTCAAAACCATTTGTTCTACCTGCATTTTTTAATAAGATTAGCTTTAATTTTAAACGTCCATCATTAAATAATGTCCATTTTGCATGATCAATTCCTCCAGAATAGTTAAAAGTACAAACTACAGAATCTTTAAATTCTTCGGTTTTAAAATTTAGTACTTTAGCTTTCATTCCAATAGGCTTAGGTCCATTTTTAAAAGGAATATTACCTTTTTTATTTTTAATGTTTGTTATAAGGCCTGTTAAAACATCTAGCGAAACAGAAACACTGTTACTGTTTAAAATAACCTTTGAGCCCGGTTTTAAAATACTAACTTTATTGTTAGTCTTGTTAAAAGAAAAAAGTTTTTTGGTAAAATATTTAGCCTCATGAATGGGCCAAGTCCAGGTATAAATTTCTCTATTAAATTTATCATAGGCCTTGATTTCTAACCAATCTCCTTCAAAAAAGTTAGTAGGTAAATCAAATTTAATTTTTCTTGTTTCGCCAGGTTCAATATTTATACTTTTTATACTTTTTGATGCAATACTTTTTGATTTATTGTGGGTATATAAAACCGAATTATCAGTCTTTAAAACTCTATATTCAAATTTACATTCGCTTAAATTGGTAAAAAGATATTCGTTGCTAATTAAAAAAGAACCATCAAAAGTTGAGGTAACTTTTTTAGGTTTAAACTGAATTGGAGACCAAATTTCTTTTACAGCAAAAAAGCTTCCTTCTTTTTCTCTATGTGGCCCTAAAACGCCATCTGGAGCTAAGTTGCCTTTAGAATCATACTTTTTTTCTCCTTTCCAATCTGTTCTTAAAACAGCTTCGTCTAACATCGTCCAAATAAATGCTCCAGCAAAAAGCGGACTTTTTTTGTATCGATTCCAAAAGTCTTCTAAACCAGCACCAATTCCATTATCGTAAGTTCCATGCATAAATTCTGTAGGAAAAAAAACATTTTCTCCATTATTAAAACGATGCATACCAGTTAAATAAGTAGGGTAATGATGTGTGTCCCAACCATTAAAATCTGCCCAAGGATGTATTACAATTCTTTTTTGAGGGTCATATTGATGAAAAACTGCATCATTTTCTTCATTCCATCCCCCTTCATTTCCATGATCCCAGATAATAACAGAAGGATGATTTACATCTCTTTGAACAGTTTCTTTTATTAACTTTTTTCCTGTTTTTGTATCATATCCATTTTGCCAACCTGCAAGTTCATTTAAAACTAACAAACCTAAAGAATCACAAACTTCTAAAAAATGTTTATCTACTGGGTAATGAAAACGAACAGCATTAATATTCATGTCTTTTAATAAATTAACATCTAGAATACTAATAGATTTATCTGTACTTCTTCCTGATTCTGGCCAAATACTATGTCTACTTATTCCTTTCATAATAATCTTTTTATCATTCAGATAAATGCCATCTTTTTTAAGAAACTTTAGGGTTCTAAAACCTATTTTAGTTGAGTACGTATGAATAGTTTTACCATTATTTTTTAATGATAAGTTTAAGGTATACATATTGGGGTTTTCAGGATCCCAAGTGTTTACATCTTTCCACTTCGTTGATATCTTTTGGAAATTTTTATCTACTTTTAATTTTATCGTTTTTGTTTCATGTTTTTTATCATCATTAACAGGAACAATCGTTGCTTCAATAGTTGGGTTTTTAGGTATGTTTTCAAAATTGATATCTGCGCTTAAAGAACCATCCATTTTAGCATTTACAGCTATATGCTTTATAAAAGATTTAGGAGAAATTTCTAACCAAACAGGTCTGTAAATACCTCCAAATAACCACCAATCTGTTTTACGTTCTGCTGCATTTACAGATTTATTACTAGAATGTTTTGCAACATGAACTTCTAAAAGATTTATTTTATCAAAATTTACTAAAGAAGTAATATCATATTTAAATTCATAAAAACCACCCTGATGAATTTCGCCTGCAGATTTACCATTAATTTTTACTTGTGTATCTGTCATAGCACCACCAAAAACAATAGTAATATTTTTGTCTTTATAGTCTTTGGGTACTTTAAATTGATATTTGTAAAAACCTTCTTCTTTACTTGGTTCTTTTTGATTTAATTCTTTGTACCACCTACCATAAGTATATTCTCCAAAACCTTGCAATTCCCAGTTAGAAGGTATGTTTATAGTTGTCCATTTTTTACTATTCATACCATTAGTACACATAAAATCCCATTGTACAGGGTTTTTAAAATCTTTACCAGATAAATATATTATTTCTGTTTTTTGAGATAATACTGTTATAGAAAAAAACAAAGTAATAAAAATGATTAAATATCTTTTAATTTCCATCTGGTTTTGTATTTTCAAATTTTGCACTAATTGGTAATGTCCAGTTTTTAAAATTGTGTGGATCATTTTCATTGTAGTATTTTATGTCTTTTTTTAGTAATTTAGAAATAGGTAAGTTTAAATTTTTAATTGTTTGAACTATAGAAATTGCAATTTCATTTGCACCAAAACTATTAAAGTGGGTATTGTCTTTTAGTTCTGTTGTTTGTCCTGGAAAAGTATTTGCGGCATAATGTACAAATGCATTTTTAGAATTTTCTATACCCCAAGTTTCATACATTTTTGTGGTTATTTTTGTTACATCAATCAAATAAACATCTAAGTCTTCAGCAACTTTTCTCATAGCATCAGGAAATTCTCCATGAGTTGGTTTTAATTTTCCATTGTTGTAAAAAAGTCTTCTTTGTGTTGGTGTGCATAAAATAGGTATTCCACCTTTTTGTCTAATTTTTGTAACAAATTCTTTTAGTAAATTCATATATAAACCCCAAGCACCATTTCCTTCTCCTTTAATTTTTTCATCATTATGACCAAATTCAATAAAAACAAAATCATCTTTTCTAAGAGAATATAATATTTTTTCGAAACGATTTCTATTTTTAAAAGAACCTAACGAAGCACCTGAAGATGCATAATTTGCTACTACTACATTACTGTTTACATAATTTGTAAAAAACTGACCCCAAGATGCCCAAGGCTCTAAATCTTGATCTGCTACTGTAGAATCTCCTGCTAAAAAAATGGTTTTGGCATTGTTAACAGGTGTTATTTTAATATTTTTTATTGCAAAATTTCCTAGAAATTCTAAGGTTAATTTGTTATCCCAATTAAGGTGTAGAAGTTCTCTCTTTTTTAGCTTAATTTTTTGATGATCATTAATTTTTGATGATCTTACATTTACCGTAAAACTTTTAGTGAATTCTTTGTTTGCATCAACAAATAATTGATTTACCATGAGTCTTCTAGATTCTGCTTTTATTGTTGATAATGATGCTTTACTACCTCCAAAAGTAATGTCAATTTGGTAATTACCTTCGGGTAATTTTATAGAAAAATATACGTTTTCTTCTCCATATAAGTTAGTTCCATTAAATTGTGCATTATCACCAGTATTAAAATCAAACCCATAACCTAAATTATTAGAATAAATTATTGAATTTTGAATATTAGTATGTGTTGATTGTGAATTGCTTTTATCAAAATTAAAAGTTATGGCATTGTTTTGAGCAACACCTAAAAACTGATACATACCTATTAAAATAAATACTATATTTTTAAAAAAAATCTTTGTTATCATATTTTACTAAAGTAAAATCAAGCTAATAAAATGCTATCCTGTACTATGATGGTTTTATATTTTTACATAAAAAACCCGTAAGCACAGGACACTTTTTTTAAAAACTAAAAGTACTTTTATTTTTAAATAACTTTGTTTTTTTATGAAAAATTTAAACTTAATTTTAGTTGCTTTACTAATTATTTCTTGTGGTCGAGAAAAAAAATCAAGAAATATTACCTTTAAACCAGATTGGATAAACCAAGTAGGCTCGCAAGATATTTCTGTAAAAAGTAAGACTTATTTTGTAAATGATTTTGGGGCAAAAGGAGATGAAAAAACATTGAACACAGATGCTATTCAACAAGCAATTAATGAATGTTCTAAAAATGGAGGAGGGATTGTTACTTTTAAGCCAGGTGTTTATTTAACGGGTTCTATCTTTATTAAAAGTAATATTAAATTTATTATTCCTAAAGGAACTGAGATTAAAGGAAGTGAAAATATAAAAGATTATAAAGAAATAGATACAAGAATTGCTGGTATAGAAATGGAATGGCCTGCAGCTTTAATAAATATTAGAAATCAAAAAAATGTTTCTCTAGAAGGTGAAGGAATTATTGATGGACAAGGAAAAGTACATTGGGATTATTATTGGGATTTACGAAAAAATGACTACGAACCAAGAGGCTTACGATGGATTGTAGACTACGATGCAAAAAGACCAAGAACTGTTTTAGTATCTAATTCTAAAAATATTTTTGTTAAAGATTTAAACATTAAAAGAGCAGGTTTTTGGACGGTACAAATATTATATTCAGAGTATATAACAGTTGATGGTTTATTAATTCAAAACAATATTGGAGGTCATGGGCCTAGTACTGATGGTATTGATATTGATTCTTCTAAATGGATTTTAGTCCAGAATTGTGATATTGATTGTAATGATGATAATTTCTGTTTAAAAGCAGGAAGAGATTGGGATGGCCAACGTGTAAACAAATCAACAGAATATGTAGTTATTAAAGATTGTATTGCAAGGCAAGGTGCAGGTCTTTTTACTTTAGGAAGCGAGACTTCTGGGAGTATACGTCATGTATATGTTTCTAATATTAAGGGTTTAGGTACTAAAAATGGATTAAATATTAAATCTGCAACCAATAGAGGAGGAACAGTAGAAGATATTTATATGGAAAACATTCAGATGGATACTGTAAGAACCTTTATAGAAGTTTCGATGAATTGGAATCCAAATTATAGTTACTCTAAATTACCAAAAGAGTTTAACCCTGATTCAATTCCAGTTCATTGGAAAAAGATGCTAAAAAAGGTAGAACCAGAAAAAGGAATACCGACTTTTAAAAATATTACCATAAATAATGTTAACGTCAAAGGTGCTAAAAAAGCCATTAATGTAAACGGTATGGAAAAATCAATTATAAAAAATTTTACTTTAAATGATGTTTCTATATCTGCAGAAACAGCTGGTAGCATTAATTACAGCGAAAATTGGACATTAAATAATGTGAAAATTATTACAAAAGATAGTACAAAGGTAGTTTTGAAAAACACATCAAAAATTAATTTTAATGATGATGTTTATTCAAAAAAAGACGGTTCAAAAATTAAAAATTAGATTTTCTAACAGTATCTACTTGCAATTAACTTATATCTTTATTTATCATTTTGAGTAATCACTTTAAATATTGATATAAGTTAATTGCAAGTGTTTAAATATTAAAATTATTTCATTAAATATGCTTTCAAATCTTCATAAGAAGCAGCTTTAATAGCCACTTTTTTATTGTCAATTACTTTTTTAATTTGCTCCGGAATTTCAACTTTTACAGGTAACGTTTCTTCTACAACATCTAAAAATTTAACAGGATGCGCAGTTTCTAAAAATACACCAAACTCGTTTTCTTTTAATCCGTGTTTTTTTAAACCTAAGTAACCAACTGCTCCATGAGGGTCTGCAATATAACCCGAATTTTCATAGATCTTTTTCATTGTGGCACGAGTTTCATCATCAGTAAAACTATATGATGAAAAAGCACTTTTTAAAGTTTCTAAATCATTATTAAACAATTCTCTAATTCTAATAAAGTTACTTGGGTTACCAACATCCATAGCATTAGAAATTGTTGCTTTCGATGGTTTTGGTGTGTAAACTCCGTCTTCTAAATAATTAGGTACAGTGTCATTTACGTTTGTTGATGCAACAAAATGTTTAATGGGTAAACCTAATTTTTGCGCCATAATTCCTGCACAAATATTACCGAAATTTCCACTTGGTACAGAAAAAACAAGATCTTTATGTTGTTTGTGTAATTCTTTATAAGCAAAGAAAAAGTAAAACATTTGTGGCAACCAACGTGCAACATTTATAGAGTTTGCAGAGGTTAAGGTTCTTGAAATTTCTTCATCTAAAAAAGCAGTTTTTACCATATCTTGGCAATCATCAAAAACACCATCTACTTCTAAAGCTGTAATATTTTGTCCTAAAGTAGTTAACTGTTTTTCTTGAATATCGCTTACTTTTCCTGAAGGATATAAAATAACGACATTAACACCTTTTGCACCTAAAAAACCATTGGCAACAGCACCACCTGTATCGCCTGAAGTGGCAACTAAAACAGTAACTTCATCACGATTATCTCTATTAAAATACTCCAAGCATTTTGCCATAAATTTTGCACCAACATCTTTAAAAGCCATTGTTGGTCCGTGAAATAATTCTAAGGTTGCAATGTTATCATCTACCTTAACTACAGGAAAATCAAAAGAAACAGTTTCTGCAATAATTTCTTTTAAAATATCTGTTGGTATTTCATTACCTACAAATTGTTTGATAACTTCAAAAGCAATTTCGTGATTGGAATAATCAGAAATATTATCGATAAAATCTTTTGATAAAGGTGTAATGTTTTCTGGAAAATAGATTCCTCTATCTTTTGCTAAACCTTCTACAACAGCGTTTTTAAAAGTTGTATTTGGTGATTTATGGTGTAAACTGTAATAGTTCATTTTATTTTTTGCTTTATGCCTTAAGCTTTATGCAATAGGCAGAGTTTACAAATTGCTTTAAACATATTGCCTAAAGCATATTGCTTTTAAATTATTTTTATTCCTACAGGATTTACTTTGGATGCGTAAAGTTCAAAATCAATTCCTTTATCTCTGTAACTTTTTTCGATGGCATTATAAACTTCTTTCTGAATTTCATCACCTTTACAAAGTGCAAAAATTGTGGGTCCAGAACCAGAAATTCCTGCGCCCAAAGCTCCTGCTTCTATAGCAGCATTCTTTACTTCATCAAAATAAGGAATTAACTTTTTACGATAAGGTTCTACAATAATATCTACTAAAGAATTACTGATTAAATTATAGTTATTAGAGTGTAAGCCAGAAATTAATCCACCAACATTTGCCCATTGTGTAACTGCATCTTTTAAAAGAATTTCTTTTGGTAAAACTTCTCTAGCGTCTTTGGTTTTAATTTCTATCTGCGGATGAATGGCTACCAATCTTAATTCATTGGGTACAGGCAATTTTATGATTTCTAATGGCTCGTAACTTCTAATTAATACAAAACCACCGTAAATTGCAGCTGCAACATTATCTGCAATTGCGCTTCCGCAAGCAACTTCTTCTCCAAACATTGCAAATTTTGTGAGTTCTAATTCAGAATAGATATTGCCTAATAATTGATTTGCGCCAAAAGCAGCACCAGCAGCACTTGCAGCAGAACTACCCAATCCACTTCCAGGAGAAAAACCTTTATGAATAGTAAGTTGTACGCCAAAATCTGCATTTGCTTCTAACAATATTTTTTGAACCACAGCGCTTGCAGCATTTTTATCAACATCATAAGTTAAATCTGCACCTGTTATATTCGTTATCTCTACCCCTAAATTTGGTGATTTGGTAAATGTCATTTCATCACCAATAGCATCTACAGCAAAACCTAAAGAATCATAACCACAAGAAACGTTGGCTACTGTTGCAGGAGAAAATATTTTTAAATAATCCATTTTTTTTAGTTTGGAGTAAATAGTTTTCAAGTATCAGTTAATTACTGTTTACTGAACACTGCTTACTTATTTATTTGCAATTCTAATTATATCAGCAAAAATACCAGAAGCAGTAACGTCTGCACCTGCACCTGCACCTTTTATAATTAAAGGATTTTCTGGGTATCTGTCTGTAAAAAATAACACAATATTATCACTACCTTCTAAATTGTAAAAAGGATGATCTGCAGGTATGTGTTGTAAACCAACATTTGCTTTTCCGTCTACAAATTCTGCTACATATTTTAAACGACAATCTTTGTCATTGGCTTGTTTAAATATGTCTTGAAAATGATTTTCGTGCTTTGTTAAAGCAGCATAAAAATCATCATTGTTTGTTGTGTTTAAGGCTTCTTCTGGTAAAAAAGCATTCTTTTTAATGTCTTCTAACTCCATTTTAAAACTACTTTCTCTAGCAAGAATTAAAATTTTTCTAGCAACATCTACACCACTTAAATCAATTTTTGGATCTGGTTCAGTGTAGCCTTCTTTTTGAGCTTGAGCAACAACATTATGAAATGTTGAACTTTGATCAAAATTATTAAAAACAAAGTTTAAACTACCAGATAAAACTGCTTGAATTTTATGAATTCGATCACCAGAATTCACTAAGTTTTTTAATGTGTCTATAATTGGTAAACCTGCACCAACATTCGTTTCGAATAAGAATGAAGCATTGTATTTTTTTGATACTTCTTTTAATTTTTTATAATTATAAAAACTAGAAGCACAAGCAATTTTATTACAAGTTACTACAGAAATACTGTCTTTTAAATATTTTTCATACACCTCAGAAACTGCTTGGTTTGCTGTATTATCAACAAAAACACTATTTCTATGATTAGCTTCTTTTACTTTTATGTAAAAATTATCTAAGCTTGTTGGCTCTCCGTTTTCTAATAAATCTTTCCAGTTTTCTAGATTAATTCCAGCATCATCAAAAACCATTTTTCTAGAATTCGAAATACCAATAACTCTAATATTTAGTTTTAAGTTTTCTATTAAGAATTTTTTTTGCTGATGTAATTGTGCTAAAAAGCGCTCGCCAACATTACCAACTCCAGTTACAAATAAGTTTAACTGTTTGGTTCTTTCTTCAAAAAATTGTTCGTGTAAAGTATTTAATGCCTTTTTAGCATCATATTTATTAATAACTGCAGAGATATTTTTTTCTGATGAACCTTGGGCAATTGCTCTAACATTTACATTATTTCTACCTAAAGCACTAAACATTTGTCCGCTTAAACCTTGGTAGTTTTTCATACTTTCGCCAACTACAGCAATAATTGCCAAATCATTTTCTACAATAATTGGTTTTATCTTTTTTCTATAAATTTCTATACTAAAAGTTTCGTCTAAAATAGTTTTTGCTTTTTCTGCATCAGCATCATAAACACCTACACAAATAGAATGTTCTGATGAGGCTTGCGTAATAAAAACTACATTAATTTTAGCTACAGAAAGTGCTTCGAATAAACGTTTAGAAAAACCAGGAATACCAATCATTCCTCCACCTTCTAAGGTAATTAAACTAATATCTTCTATATGCGAAATTCCTTTTACTTCATTTCCATTTTCAGGATCGTTAGAAATTAAAGTTCCGAAGTTTTCAGGATCGAAAGTGTTTTTAATTCTAATCGGAATTTCTTTACGTAAAGCTGGTTGAATTGTTGGCGGATACAAAACTTTTGCTCCAAAATGAGACAATTCCATTGCTTCTTCGTAAGAGATTTCTGCAATAGGATACGCTTGTTTTACAATTCTAGGATTTGCAGTAAACATACCACTTACATCTGTCCAGATTTGTAATTCATCAGCATTTAAAGCAGCAGCATAAATAGCAGCAGAAAAATCAGAACCACCCCTACCTAAAGTTGTAGTTTCTTCTGCTGTATTCGAAGAAATAAATCCGCCTAATACTGTAATTTTATGTTGGTTGTCGTGAAAAAATATTGCAATATTTTTATTAGTAACTTCAAAATTTACTTGCGCATTTAAATACTCATCATTAGTAATAATTAAATCTCTACTTTCTTTATGAGTTGCGTCTAAAGTTTCTTTTGCAGCTTTTGCAATAATGTAAGACGATAATCTTTCTCCAAAACTAGAAACTTTTGCCAATGTTTTGTTGGATAATTCTTGAAGTAAGAAAATACCTTCGTAAATAGAAATTAAACGATCAAATAGATACGTGATTTCTTCAGTAACTTCTTTTTTATTTTTGATAATTAAATCATCAATTACTCTAAAATGCAATTCTTTAATTAACTCTAAAATTTCTTTTGCAGCTGTAATATCTTCTAAAGCTTCATTAGCACCTGCTAAAAGTTTATCTGTTGTTTTACCAAATGCAGATACTATAACTGCTACTTTTTGTTCTTCTGATGTTTTAGCAATAATGCTTAAAACTTGTTTTATTTTTTCTGAATTGGCTACTGAAGAGCCTCCGAATTTTAATACTTTCATCTTAAATTGATAAATAGTTTGTAATTTTTTTATAGTTTTTATTTCGATTTGTACGAAACAATAAATAACCTAGGTAATATGTATATAGCAGAACCCCTAAAGGGTAATAGTTGTAGTTGATGTGCGAATAATGGTGTTCATAGAAATACATACTACAGAAGTAGTTTTAGAAGAATTTGTATTTAATTTAGAAAGATTCACACCACAAAAATAGAAGTATTATTTATTTTGATGGGTTTTGATGCGTATTATTTTAAGAAAATTATTAAAAAATGTAATGTTCGTAATAATTATCAAAATAATTAATAATAATTTAATGTATAATTTATTTCTTTGATTTTTCTTTAATTATCAAAGCAATAGGTTTGTTTTTTATTTTACTTTCTAACCAAGATAGAATGTCTAAATACAAAAATGCTCTTTTTTCATACGGATGATTTTCAAACTTTTGCAGTTTAGTGTGTATTTTTTTAAACTCATTTTTTATTTCGTGAGGAAAAACATCACTCAAATCTCTAATAGATGTTAAGAAAATCTTTTGAACTTCTTGTAGATTTTCCATTTTTAGAAGAAATTTATAAGTATCTAAAAACTGTCTTTCTAAATCATAATCTAATCCACATTCATAATGTGCAATCAAATTTAAAATTCTAGCAAAACATTGCAAATCTTCTGCAGAACTTAAGTTTTTAGATTTTATTATTTTTTGCAAATAAGCAATACATAATTCGTTTTTACCCATCCCAAAATACAAACAAGCAATTTTGTAATACAACATTACAATATAATGACTGTCTAATCTATTTCTGTAATCTTGTATTTTTTGGTTGATGATTTCTACTAAATATTCGCCTTCAGAAAAAGTAGCTTCTAAAAAATGTAAGTGTAATTTATTAGCATACAAATACTGAAAAATTAAAAGCTCTGTATTTGTATTCGATGGAATTGTATTTTGCTCAATTTCCTCTTCAAAAGCGATTAGCTCTCTTTTAAATGTAGATTTCTTTTTTACAAAAAACGATGCTTCTAAAAGATAATTTATCCCTTTTAAATAAAAAACAGGATGTTGTAAAATATGTTTTTTATCTTCTTTAAATAAATCTACCCATTTTCTGGCGTATTTATAACTCTGTAAAAAATCTTGAGTTAAAAAACTGTACCATAAATGCGATTTGTACAACCATAATTTTTCTCTAAAACCTAAATCTTCAAAATTGTATTTTGGTAATCTTTTATGGAAGTATTGGTTAATAAACTCTAATTCTTCGTTGTTTTTTACATATCCATTTTGTAATAAATGACTATATAGTTGTAATGATAAATTAGATAATTTACTGGCAATTACATTTTGCTGGCTTAGCGTTTTTGCTTGCACAGAAAGTTGATCTGCTCTATTACTTAAACTTCTTGTAATGTATTGTGTTTCAATTACTTTTTCTAGTTCAACAATTTCGTAAGCAATGTTTTTTTCTTCGTTTTCTAAAGCTAAATTTTTAGCCTTATCTAATAATTTTAAACTCTGTTTGTATAATCCTTTTTGATATAAAACTGTAGCAAAATCAAGTTGTTCTCTTATTTGAATTCTAATATTTTTATGAGCAGGATTTAAACGTAAACTAATTAAAATCTGTTTATATAAATGAGCTTTTAAGTTTGATAGTTGTTGTTTGGAGACAATTCCGCTATTAATTATTACTTTTTCATCATAGATTTTTAGCTTTTCTAAGAACTTGAAAAGCGAAAAAAACTTGGCGTCAATATTACCACCTAATCTACCAACATATAAGTTGAATTGCCTCTTTTCAGACTTGGTTAAAGACTTGATTAATATAAAAAGAGCATCGTTTTGATTATTGACTGATGTAGTAGTTTTACTCATAAATTACTGATTATAAAATACTTGTGTTTTAGCTAAGTATATTAGAAATCGTACTGAACTGTAAAAATAACCATTTATTTTAATCTCATTAATATACATTTGATTAAATATAAAGATAATCTTTACAAATTATGCAAGATAATAAGGTTCAAATTTTTGATACAACTTTAAGAGATGGAGAGCAAGTGCCTGGCTGTAAGTTAGATACTAATCAAAAATTGGTTATAGCAGAAAGATTAGATTTACTAGGTGTAAATGTAATTGAAGCTGGTTTTCCTGTTTCTAGTCCTGGAGATTTTACTTCTGTCTCAGAAATAGCTAAAATTGTAAAAAATGCAACAGTTTGTGGTTTAACTAGAGCTGTAGAAAACGATATTAAAGTAGCAGCAGAAGCATTAAAATTTGCAAATCATCCAAGAATTCACACTGGTATTGGTACTAGTGATTCTCATATACAATTCAAATTTAACTCAACAAGAGAAAAAGTAATAGAAAGAGCTGTAAAAGCTGTATCTTATGCAAAATCTTTTGTGGAAGATGTAGAGTTTTACGCAGAAGATGCAGGTAGAACAGATAATGAGTTTTTAGCAAGAGTATGTGAAGAGGTTATTAAAGCAGGTGCAACTGTTTTAAACATTCCAGATACAACAGGTTATTGTTTACCAGAAGAGTATGGTGCAAAAATGAAATATTTGCGTGAAAACGTAAAAGGAATAGAAAATGTAATTCTTTCTTGCCACTGTCATAACGATTTAGGTTTGGCAACAGCAAACTCAATTTCTGGTGTTATTAATGGAGCTCGTCAAATAGAATGTACTATAAACGGGATAGGAGAAAGAGCAGGAAATACAGCTTTAGAAGAGGTTGTAATGGTGTTAAAACAACATCCATATTTAAATTTAGAAACTTCTATCAATACAAAATTATTATACGATACAAGTATAATGGTTCGTGAAAGTATGGGAATGCCTGTGCAACCAAATAAAGCAATTGTAGGTGCAAATGCATTTGCACATAGTTCTGGAATTCATCAAGATGGAGTAATAAAAAACAGAGAAACATACGAAATTATGGATCCTGAAGATGTTGGTGTTACAGAAAGTGCAATTGTTTTAACAGCAAGAAGTGGTAGAGCTGCTTTGGCTTATAGAGCTAAAAAAATTGGTTACGAATTAACTAAGGTTCAATTAGATACTGCTTATACATCATTTTTAGAAACTGCTGATAAGCAAAAAGAAGTAAAAGATGATGATATTCATTTAATAATGAAAGAAGTTAATAAAACATCAAAAATAGCAATGGCTTAAATGTAATAGAATTATGAAATATACTATAGCTGTAATTCCTGGAGATGGTATTGGTCCTGAAGTAGTAGATCAAGCAAAAAAAGCATTAGATGCTGTTGCAGAAGCTTACGACCATATTTTTTTATACAAAGAAGCGCTGTTAGGAGCTTGTGCTATAGAAAAAACGGGTTACCCATTACCTCAAGAAACTATAGATATTTGTAGAAATTCTGATGCTATTTTATATGGTGCAATTGGTGATCCTAAATACGATAATGATCCATCAGCTAGAATTCGTCCAGAACAAGGTTTATTACAGCTTAGAAAAGAATTAGATTTATATTGTAATGTAAGACCTGTAAAGGCTTATGATAATTTAATTCATAATTCACCATTAAAAAGAGAAGTAATAAAAGGCACAGATTTTTTAGTGTATAGAGAGTTAACTGGCGGAATTTATTTTGGTAAAAAAGAGGTAAGCGCAGATGGTAAAATGGCTTCAGATGTTTCTGTTTATACTGTTGATGAAATTACAAGAATTACACATTTAGCTTTTAAAGCTGCACAGAAAAGAAAGAAAAAAGTAACTTTAGTTGATGAATCTAATGTGTTAGAAACATCGCGTTTATGGCGTAAAACTGTTACTGAAATTGCTAAAGAATATCCAGAGATTACTTTAGAATACTTGTTTGTAGCTAACGCAACAATGCAATTAATTACAAACCCAAAACAGTTTGATGTTATTCTTACAGAAAACCTTTTTGGCGATATTATTTCTGATGAAGCAAGTGTAATTAGTGGTTCTAAAGGTTTAATTGCATCATCATCAATTGGTGAAGAAAATGCGTTGTTCGAGCCAATACACGGTTCTTATTTCGAAGCAAAAGGCAAAGATTTAGCAAACCCATTAGCATCAATTTTATCTGCGGGAATGTTATTGCAACATTTAGGTTTAAATGAAGAAGCAGATGCAATTGAAAGAGCAGTAGAAAAATCGTTAGCATTAGGTATTACAACTAAAGATATTAAACGCAAAATTCAGAATGCAACAACAACGTCTAAAGTAGGTGATTTTATTGCAGATTATATTACAAATCAAGATGATAGTAATATGAATTTTAAGAATATTCATATGGGTCAGAGTACCATCATCTAATTAAATTCAATTTAAAATTAGGATTTTTAAATAAAAATTTTAAATATTTGAATCACAAATGAAAAAACAAATTTTAAATATTATTACTGTTTTAAACGTCATCGTAATTATTACGAATTGATTAGGAAGTGGTATTTATAACATAAAAATAAAATTTAACCTTCCTTTAAAAACGGAAGGTTTTTTATTGCATTTATTTCAATAATTGAGTATCATAATTAAATAAGGTTAAGTTACTGTATATCAGTAAGATTAATGTTATTTTAAACAACTGAAATTCAAGTATTCAATTGAATTTAATGTAACAAAAAAAGAGAAATAGAATAATTTAGTCAATAAAATCAAGAAATCATTAAATGAAACTAAATAAACACAGTAGCAGATTAACACAAGACGAATCTCAACCAGCATCTCAAGCAATGTTGTATGCAGTTGGTTTATCTGACGAAGATATGCAAAAAGCGCAAATAGGAATTGCGAGTACTGGTTACGATGGTAATCCTTGTAATATGCATTTAAATAGACTAAAAGAAGAAGTCAAGATTGAGTGTAAAATTGCAGATTTGGTCGGTTTAGGTTTTAATACAATTGGTGTTTCTGATGGTATTTCTATGGGTACTTCTGGTATGAATTACTCACTAGTTTCTAGAGATATTATTGCAGATTCTATAGAAACTGTAATGAATGCACAAAGCTACGATGGTTTAATTGCTATTGTAGGTTGTGATAAAAATATGCCAGGAGCTGTAATGTCTATGTTGCGTTTAAATCGCCCATCAATAATGATGTATGGAGGTACAATTGCATCTGGTAATTACAAAGGCAGAAAATTAAATATTGTTTCTGCTTTTGAGGCTTTAGGACAAAAAGTTGCTGGAGAAATCGAAGAAGACGAATACAGAGAAATTATAAAAAGATCTATTCCAGGAGCTGGTGCTTGTGGGGGTATGTATACTGCAAATACAATGGCATCTGCTATTGAGTGTATGGGGTTTGCATTACCTTACAATTCATCTATTCCTGCAGAAAATCCGAATAAATTATCAGAATCAGAAAGACACGCAAGAGCCATAAAGAACTTATTGGAATTAGATTTAAAACCTTTAGATATTATTTCTAAAAAGTCTTTAGAAAATGCTATTGCTTTGGTAAACGCTTTAGGAGGTTCTACAAATGCAGTATTACACTTTTTAGCAATTGCCCACGCTGCTGATATCGAATTTACTTTAGAAGATTTTCAAAGAGTTTCTGATAGAACTCCGTTAATTGCAGATTTAAAACCATCTGGTAAATACTTAATGGAAGATGTGCATGGAGTTGGTGGTACACCAGCAATTATGAAGTATTTATTAGAAAATGGATATTTACATGGCGATTGTATGACTGTTACTGGTAAAACTTTAGCAGAGAATTTAGCAGATGTAGAAGCTATGGAATTTGAAGACCAAGATGTAATTTTCCCTACGGATAAAGCCTTAAAATCATCAGGGAACTTACAGATCTTATATGGAAACCTTGCAGAAGAAGGTGCTGTTGCAAAAATATCTGGTAACGAAGGTTTGTTGTTTGAAGGTAAAGCTGTGGTTTATGATGGTGAGCAAGCCGCAAATACAGGTATATCTAATGGAGAAGTAGCAAAAGGAGATGTAGTCGTCATTAGATATGTTGGACCAAAAGGAGGTCCAGGAATGCCAGAAATGTTAAAACCAACTTCGTTAATTATGGGAGCAGGTTTAGGTAAATCTGTAGCTTTAATTACAGATGGTCGTTTTTCTGGAGGTACTCACGGTTTTGTAGTTGGGCATATTACACCAGAAGCATTATCAGGAGGTACAATAGGTATTTTAGAAACTGGAGATAAAATTAGAATTAGCGCAGAAGATAATTCGATTAATGTTTTAATTTCTGATGAAGAATTAGCAGAAAGAAAAGCAAAATGGGTTGCTCCAGAACCAAAACATAAAAAAGGGATTTTATATAAATACGCAAAAACAGTTGCATCTGCATCTAAAGGATGTGTTACTGATTTGTAATATTTTATAAAATCAACAAACAAGATAAAAAAGACACAAGATATCCTATAAGGTTTTAAAAACTTTGTAGGTATTTAAAACACAAAAATATGGAAACACAAACCATAAAATCAGAAAAAAAATTGACTAAAACTACAGAGCGTATTTCTGGTAGCGAGGCAATTGTTAGGTGTTTAATTGAAGAAGGAGTAGATATTCTTTACGGATATCCAGGAGGAGCAATAATGCCAGTTTACGATGAATTGTATAAATACCAAGATAAAATTCATCATGTATTAACACGTCATGAACAAGGAGCAACGCATTCTGCTCAAGGTTATGCTAGAATTTCTGGAAAAGTAGGTGTAGCAATGGCTACTTCTGGTCCAGGAGCAACCAATTTAATAACTGGTATTGCAGATGCACAAATAGACTCAACACCTATGGTTTGTATTACAGGTCAGGTGCCTTCTGGTTTATTAGGTTCAGATGCTTTTCAAGAAACTGACATTGTAGGTATTTCTACACCAGTTACAAAATGGAACTGTCAAGTTACCAAAGCAGAAGATATTCCTGAAGCTTTAGCAAAAGCATTTTATATAGCAAAAAGTGGTAGGCCAGGTCCTGTTTTAGTAGATATTACTAAAGATGCACAATTTGATGAGTTTGATTTTTCTTATCAAAAATGTACAAAAATAAGAAGTTATAAACCAGTACCAGATACAGATATAGAAAAAGTTAAAGAAGCTGCAGCAATAATTAATAGTGCAAAGAAACCACTAATTGTTTGGGGGCAAGGAGTAATATTAGGAAATGCTGAAGAGCAATTAAAAGCTGTTGTAGAAAAAGCAGGTATTCCTGCTGCATGGACAATTTTAGGGGCTTCTGCAATACCAACTTCGCATCCTTTTAACGTAGGTATGGTTGGTATGCATGGTAATTATGCACCTAATATGCTAACTAATGAGTGTGATGTATTAGTAGCGATAGGTATGCGTTTTGATGATAGGGTTACAGGTAGCTTAGCAACTTATGCAAAACAAGCTAAAGTAATTCATTTTGAAATTGATCCTGCAGAGATTGATAAAAACGTAAAAACAGATGTTGCTGTTTTAGGTGATTCAAAAGCAAGCTTAAACTTATTATTACCGTTATTAAATGAAAATTCTCATAAAGAATGGCATCAAAAGTTTAAAGATTTATATGATATTGAGTACGAAAAAGTAATCAAAAATGATTTATATCCTACAAAGGAAGGTTTAACAATGGCTGAGGTTTTGAAAGAAATCAACATTCAAAGTAAAGGTGAAGCTGCTATTGTAAGTGATGTTGGTCAGCATCAAATGATTGCTTGTAGATATGCAGATTTTAATGTGTCAAAAAGTAATATTACCTCTGGTGGGTTAGGAACAATGGGCTTTGGTTTGCCAGCAGCAATTGGTGCAAAAATGGCAGCTCCAGAACGTGAAGTAGTTTCTATTTCTGGTGATGGAGGCTACCAAATGACAATTCAAGAATTGGGTACAATTTTTCAGCAAAAAGCAGCTGTAAAAGTGGTGGTTTTAAATAACGATTTTCTTGGGATGGTTAGACAATGGCAACAATTATTTTTCGATAAACGTTATGCATCCACAGAAATGGTTAATCCAAACTTTGTGGCTATTGCAGAAGGTTATTATATTAAAGCAAGAAAAGTTACAAAAAGAGAAGAATTGGCAGAAGCTGTTGCAGAAATGATGCAAAGTAAAGAAGCGTATTTCTTAGAGGTTTGTGTAGAGAAAGAAGATAATGTATTTCCTATGATTCCATCAGGAGCAAGTGTTTCAGACATAAGACTAGAATAAATGAGTACAGAAGAAAAACAACTATATGCAGTATCTGTATATACAGAAAATAACATTGGATTGTTGAATAGGATTTCTGCAATTTTCCAAAGAAGACACATCAATATAGAGAGTTTAAATACTTCTCCTTCAGAAATAGAAGGCGTTTCTAAGTTTACTATTGTTGTAAATATGAATGAGGTAGGTATTAAAAAAATTATTGGTCAAATAGAAAAACAAGTAGAGGTAATAAAAGCATATTACCATAGTTTAGATGATATTATTTATCAAATCGCAGGCTTGTTTAAAATTAAATCAGAATTGTTATTCGAAGAACGCCAAATTCAGAATATCATTAAAGAGAGTAATGCTAGAATTGTAACCGTAAACAAAGAATTCTTTGTTCTAGAAAAATCAGGGAAAAAAGAAGAAATTGTAGAGTTATACAATAAGTTAAGTCCTTTTGGAATAATGCAATATACAAGATCGGGTTTAATTGCAATAACTAAAGAAGAAATGAAAATATCTTCATTATTAGAAAAATATAACAACTAAAAACAGATTATAAAGAGTAAAGATGTCAAAAATAGTTGTAAAGTAATTAATAAGTACTCGAAGCTACTTTCGCCTTTTTTGCTTAAATCAAAAACAAAAACTAAAAAAATGTCAAATTATTTTAACACATTAACATTAAGACAAAAGCTAGAACAATTAGGGCAATGTCGTTTTATGAACACTTCAGAATTTGAAGATGGAGTAAACGCCTTAAAAGGCAAGAAAATAGTTATTGTGGGCTGTGGAGCACAAGGTTTAAACCAAGGTTTAAATATGAGAGATTCTGGTTTAGATATTTCTTATACTTTAAGACCAGCAGCAATCGAACAAAAAAGACAATCTTATATTAACGCAACATCTAATAATTTTAACGTAGGTACTTACGAAGAAATGTTGCCAACTGCAGATTTAGTTATTAATTTAACGCCAGATAAACAACATACAAATGTTGTAAATGCAGTAATGCCATTAATGAAAAAAGGCGCAACTTTATCTTATTCTCACGGTTTTAATATTGTAGAAGAAGGTATGAAAATACGTGAAGATTTAACGGTAATTATGGTGGCACCAAAATCGCCAGGTTCTGAGGTTCGTGAAGAATTTAAAAGAGGTTTTGGAGTGCCAACATTAACAGCAGTTCACCCAGAAAATGATCCAGAAGGTAAAGGTTGGGCTTATGCAAAAGCTTATGCTGTTGCCACTGGTGGTCATACAGCAGGTGTTTTAGAATCTTCTTTTGTTGCTGAAGTAAAATCAGATTTAATGGGAGAGCAAACCATTTTATGTGGTTTGTTACAAACTGGTGCAATTTTATCTTTTGATAAAATGGTAGAAGAAGGTATTGAACCTGGTTATGCTGCAAAATTAATACAATATGGTTGGGAAACTGTAACTGAAGCGTTAAAGCATGGAGGTATCACTAATATGATGGACAGACTTTCTAATCCTGCAAAAGTAGAAGCGTTTCGTTTATCAGAAGAATTAAAAGACATTATGCGTCCATTATTCCAAAAACATATGGATGATATTATGACTGGTCATTTCTCTAAAACGATGATGGAAGACTGGGCAAATGATGATGTAAATTTATTAACTTGGAGAGCTGCAACAGGAGAAACTGCTTTTGAAAAACAAACAATTACAGAACAAGAAATTCCAGAACAAGAATATTTCGATCACGGAACTTTATTAGTTGCTTTTGTAAGAGCTGGTGTTGAGTTGGCTTTTGAGGCAATGACAGAGTCTGGTATTATTGATGCTTCTGCATATTACGAATCTTTACATGAAACTCCGTTAATTGCAAATACAATTGCAAGAATGAAGTTAGCAGAAATGAATCGTGTAATTTCTGATACAGCAGAATATGGTTGTTATTTATTCGATCACGCTTGTAAACCATTATTAACTGATTTTATGAAAACAGTTTCTACAAACGTAATTGGTAAATCTTTTAGCTCAGAAAATGGCGTTGATAACCAAGAATTAATTAAAATTAATAAGATTATTAGAAATCATCCTGTAGAAATTGTAGGTGAGCAATTAAGAGCTTCTATGACTGCAATGAAAGTAATAAAATCTGCTTAAAAAATTATCCCCCAATTTTTTTAATAAACCTGTCAGAATTAAAAAATTTGACAGGTTTTCTTTTTACATTTGATTAATGCAAACAGAATCAATTTACTTACCAAGTTTAGAAAAGATAAACGAGGCTGCCAGAAATCTAGAAGGTGTTGCTTCTAAAACACCATTAGGCAAAAACTTTAATCTTTCTAAAGAATTTAATGCAAATATTTTCTTTAAAAGAGAAGACTTACAAGTGGTTCGTTCTTATAAAATTAGAGGAGCATATAATAAAATGTTTTCTTTAAGTGATTTAGAAAAACAAAACGGAATTGTTTGTGCAAGTGCAGGAAATCACGCTCAAGGTGTAGCTTTGTCTTGTAAATTATTGCAGATAAAAGGTACTATTTTTATGCCATCACCAACACCAAACCAAAAGATTAATCAGGTAAAAATGTTTGGTGAAGAGTATATAAAAATTGTAATTGGTGGCGATACTTTTGATGATGCCTTTAACGCTGCAAAACTAGAATGCGATGCTAAAAATAAAACCTTTATTCATCCTTTTAATGACGAAAAAGTTATTGAAGGGCAAGCAACAGTTGGTCTAGAGATTTTAGAACAAACCAGTAAAAAGATCGATTATGTTTTTGTGCCAATTGGTGGTGGAGGTTTATCATCGGGTTTATCTTCTGTGTTTAAATTGTTGTCTCCAGAAACTAAAATAATTGGTGTAGAACCAGAAGGTGCACCAGCAATGCTAACATCCATCAATAATAAAAAAAACACAGCTTTAATAACTATAGATCCTTTTGTAGATGGTGCCGCTGTTAAAAAAGTGGGCGATTTAAATTTTGCTATTTGTAGGCAAAACTTGCATAAAATAATTACGGTTCCAGAAGGTAAAGTTTGCCAAACAATTTTAGATCTGTATAATAAAGATGCAATTGTTGTAGAACCTGCTGGCGCTTTAAGTATTGCTGCTTTAGATTTTTTTGCTGATGAAATAATAGGAAAAAATGTAGTTTGTGTAGTAAGTGGTAGTAATAACGACATTACCAGAACAGAAGAAATTAAAGAACGCGCTTTAGTTTACGCAGATTTAAAACATTATTTTATAATAAAATTTCCTCAAAGAGCAGGTGCTTTAAAAGAATTTGTGGTTGATATTCTAGGTCCTGATGATGATATTACACATTTTGAGTATACCAAGAAAAACAACCGAATTAAAGGTGCTGCAGTTGTTGGTTTAGAATTAAAATCATCTAAAGATTTGAACCCTTTAATTAAAAGAATGAAGGCTAATAATTTCTTTGGAGATTATTTAAATGATAAACCAGACCTTTTTCAATTTTTAGTCTAATTTTAGAGTTTTTAAATTAGAGATTCACTTTCTTTCATTGAATAAATTTATACAATTTTGTAAGTGTTATTTAGTATTTTTACAAGATAAAAATGATAAAATAAAAAAAAATGAAGATGATAAAACGTACTTTGGTTATGGTTTTTGCTGCAACACTATTTATAAATTGTGGTAGCGATAAGAAAAAAGAAGAGAAAACTGAAACAGTAACAAAGCAAGAGGTTAAAAAAGAAATTCCGAAAGAAAAAAAACTTGGTATTTCTGGTAATGATTTAATGAAATTCAACAAAAGCAAATTAACTGTTTTTGAGGGGCAAAAAGTAATTCTTACTTTAAACCATACAGGTAAAATGGCAGCAAAATCTATGGGACACAATATTGTGATTTTACAAAAAGGTGTTGATGTTTCTGGTTTTGCAATGAAAGCTATTGCAGCATCAGAAACAGGTTATGTGCCACAAGATGCGTTAGCAGATGTAGTTGCTTATACTAAAGTAATTGGTGGAGGTGAATCTACAACAATAGAATTTGATGCACCAGCTGCAGGAACTTACGATTTTATTTGTAGCTTTCCTGGGCATTATGCTTTAATGAAAGGTAAGTTTATCGTAAAGAAAAACTAAGTTTATAAAACCTAAAAAAAGGGCGATAACTTTTAAAGTTATCGCCCTTTTTTTATTACAAGAATATTAATTTATTTTACAATTAATTTGGTTCTCATTGTAAATGAATGACCGGGAAAAGTACAAACTATCCAATATTCACCAGCTTTACTTGGCGATGTAAAGTAAATCGTTTCTGAACCTTCTGGGCCAACAGTTCCAGAATGTGCAATTACTAAATCACTAAAAGGAACATAGTTTAAATCTGGACCATCAAGACCTAATTTAAGCGCCATTTCACCAACTTTTAAAGGTGTTTCCTTGCCTTGTTTTGTAATTACAATATTATGAATCATATCATCATTATTATTTAATGTTAATTCAATTTTTCTGTTTCTGCTTATGGTAATTTCTTCTACATCGTATTTTAATCCAGGTATTGTACCAATGGTAACTTTTTCATCTGCGCCAGCTTCTCCCCATTCGTGAGGCATAGAAGTAGTTCGTTTTGGTTGCTCGATTTTTTTGTCAGATTTTTTCATTTCCATTTGCACCGATTTTAACTCGCCACCAGGAACTTCATTTAACGTGTAATAGGCTTTTTTATGTAATAATTTTTCGCCTGTGTTAGCTGTTAATTTCGGAATTTCTAATTGATGAATAAATCCTAAACGCATTCCGTGAACAGTAAGTTTTACAGTTAAACCATCTTCAGAAACTTCAGCTTTATGAATCATTGCTTTTTGTTGATCTACAATTGGACTTCCATACGTTTTATAATACTTATAAGTAAACGTTGCCATATTATAATTAGAAACATCTTCTGCTTGTTCTTTGTTGATAGGTTTTGTGAATTCTAATTCAAAACCATCATTCTGAGCTTTCATTGTTTTAATTTCGAAAGGCGTTTTACCTGTCCATTCTAAACGTTGTAAACCGTATTCTTTTTTACCTGTTGATGCCCAACCTCTGCTTGTCATACCAACAAACATACTATTATCACTACCCCAAATCATTCTTAAAATTCCAGATGAAAATCCTTCTCTAAAAGGAAAAGCAGCACCTTGATAAACACCATTTACCTTTTCCATATACACACGCATAATTTTACTGTGACCTTGATCTCCAATAAACTGTTGTCCTTCAAAAGGACCAAATTTACCTTTGGTTGTATCATATAAAATATCTGAAGTAGAAATACCCAAAATGGTGTGTGGAAGCCAAATTGCTGGTGCTTTTACTTCTTTTTCTTTTTTAGAATATTCGTATAATGTTAAACCAGAGTTATCTTCAATGTCTTCAGGTTTTAAAGTTAAAGGAGATAATGGATCGTTGCTCCATTTTAAACCTTCTGGATGCCCAGCAAAATCACCAACTTCTAAATGCGTCATCCTACCAGAACCAACCCAATCTCCTTGGTTTTCGGTATAAAAAATATCACCTTCTGGATTTATGTTAAATCCTGCAGGAGATCTTAAGCCTGTTGCAATTGGTGTCATTTTACCATCTTGAGTTATTTTTAACATCCAACCACGCCATCTTACTGTACTTTTTCCTCCACCTTGCCAAGATAAATTTAGAGTTACAATCATATCTCCATTTTCTGTAAATTTTGGACCATAAGAGTAATCGTGATAATTACCAGATAAAGGCCAAGAAAAAATAGTTTTGTAAAGATCAGCTTCATCATCTCCATTTTTATCTACTAATTTTGTTAACTCACCACGTTGAGATAAATAGAAATTACCTTCTCTATAAGCTAAACCTAAAGCTTCGTGTAAACCATTAGCAAATAGCTTGTATTTTGGCGATTGTCCATAAGGTTTGTCTATCAACCAAACTTCACCACGCCTTGTAGAAACGCCTAATTTATCATCATCTGTAAACGCTAAACCACCTACTTCTAATTTAACATCAGCAGGAATGGGTACATCTACTATTTTATAAAATTCTGCTTCTTTTTCTTTGATAGATTTAGATTGACCAAAAAAAACTTGATCAATACATAAAACTAGTGCTACTACTAAAATTGTTTTTAATTTTTGCATGATTAATTGTTTTTGGTTACCAGATTATACTGTAGTTAATAGTGTTACTTCCATTTGGTATTTTAACGATTAATTCGTCTTTACCATCTACTGTTCTAACAATCGGAGTTAAATCTTTATTTGCAGAAAAATCGATATAATAACTTTCATTATTAATAATATAAGTTTGGTTTGCTAAAGTTTTTATGCTTTCTCCTTCTGCAATTTTATACCATAAATCTCTAGCTTTAGAAGTGGTAATTGTTCTGTTTAATTGACGATTGCCTTCTGGAATTGTAAAACTATTTGTTACTGTTGTACCATCTATTTCGTAAGAAAAAGTTGGCATTCTGTCTTCATTTAATTCATAGCCTAATTGCTTAAAACCTTTGTTTTCTGGCAAAGGAATTGGCCAAAGTGTATTTTCATTTTCAAGTTTTGCAAATTCTAAATCGCCATGTAAAGAGACTTTAAAACCTATAGGTTCTCCTAATTGTTCGTAACCACGAGATAACCACATATGGGTTGTGTTTAAAAAAGAGCCATCCCAAACTTTTAATAGAGATCCTGTAGCTAAATTGTAAGAATAATGCACGCCTTGAGGTGTACCCACAGAAATACAATGTGTGTGTTTTACGCCATTGTGAGCCACAAAACTTCTTTGCATTACAGGTTTATCTTTAGGTTCTATAATTATTCCTTTAAGCGGATCGAAATCATTGGTCATCCAATCTGCATTTTCTTGCAACGAATATTTTTGCATTCCTGGCCCTTCTACTTCTAAAGTAAAACCACGTTTCCAAGGTGCATTTTGATTGTATATCAGTTTAAAAGGAATTTTACCTTTCTTTAATTGAGTTGTTTTAATGTAGGCATTTCGCATATTGCTACCTCTCATATTGATGAATAATTTATCATCTAAAAATAATTGAGAAACACCACCATTGTGCGCATCAAAAAGATATTTACCAGTTTCAGGAATTTCTAAAACTCCTGTATAAATAATCATTTTTTTGTCTTTCTTAGTGGTAACATCAGCTAGTGTAAATGTTTTTGTTTTTTCTGATTTAACAAGCGGAAAAGTATCTAAATTTTCTAATTTGTTTTTTACGCTTTTATACTCAGCTCTTTTAAGTCTACTTAATTTAAATTTATTGCCTTCGTATAATTTGTATTTAATATTTTTAAAAGCAACTGGTCCATGATCTCCTTGAATCATTAAAGGATCTCTAGGTTTTTCGTTTGTATTTACACCTCCACGAGTTGTACCAGTTACGCTTACATTTTCTTGTATTAAAACTCCATTTAACCAAACTTTTTCGAACCAAGCATTTTTTATCTTTTTGCCTTGTTTGTTAAATTTTGGTGCATGAAAAATAACCTTTAAATGTTGCCAAAGACCTGGTGCTTTTGCTGCATTTATTCTTGGTGATGTTCCTTCATAACCTTCTTTTCCTTTTGGTGCTGTTTTGTTCCAACGTTGATAAATACCACCCATATCTCCATATTTAGGCTGCTTTTTATTCCAACTATCAAAGATTTGCACTTCATATCGACCTTGAAAATAAATTCCGGAATTTGATTGTGCAGGCACCAAAATATCTAATTCTAGTTCAATATCGCCATGATCAAAAGAAGTAAAAAGGTTTTTATTTTTTTTGGCATCATTAGTATTAAGAAGTATACCTGAGCCTGGTGAAGAAGTTACTGTTCTTCTTTTTGTACGATCTGCAATTACATCTCCAACTATTTTCCAGTTTTTACCTGTTGGTTTAAATCCAGAAAGATCATTTAGCTCAATATGAGTAAATGGCAAATAGTTTTTAGCTTTCTTTTTCATTTCCTTTTTTACTGCAGCTTGAGAGAATTTTACTTCTTCTCTTTTACAAGAAGCAATTAGTAAAATTAGGCTGCACAAAAGCATAAATTTTCTCATGGTTGTTAATATGTCTTTAGTTCGGATTAAAAGTATATAAACAACCTTGTTTCGAGATGTACAAATGTTCTAATATTAGGAACTTATCGTTAATTAGAAGCTGTAATTCAACTTTAACAATAAGCGTCTTCTTAAAACAGGGAAAACGATAAAACTATCATCCGGATTTGCAGCAACAAACTCTGGGGTTGCTCCATTGGCATTAGCTCCAAAACTATTATCACCAAAAAAGTTTGCCAAACCATCAGAGTTAAAAAGGTTGGTAACCATTAAATTTGCAGATAAGTTTTTGTTGATTTTATAACCCGTACCAAAATTAAAAACACTGTAGCTTGCTAATTCAAATCCGTTAGCAACATTACCTTGTCTTTTACCTAAATATTGCCATTTTAAAAATGCAGAAACTTTATTTTTTTGAAAATCAGTTCCTAAATTAAACATTAACTTTGGATTAAAAGGAAGTGTGTTTCCAGAATAGTCGATTACTGAATCATCAGAAGTATCAACACTACCAGCTGCATCGTAAATTTTCCAATCTGTAGCTTTTGGGTTTTGTAGAACTCCATTAAAACTAAACTTCCAAAAATTGAAAGGCGTATAAACACTTTCCCATTCAAAACCATAAGTATCAGAAGAATTGAAAAGAATTGGCGTGTAAAAAATGCTATTATTTGAGTCGTCAAATTCAAAATTTGCAATACCTACGTCTTTTAATTTACTCCAAAATGCAGTACCCGTAAAAGCAAATTGCTTTGCATTAAGTTTAAGACCAACTTCAGTTTGAATTACTTTTTGAATTGTTCCTTTTTGGTTGATAGGCACATTAGAAAAATTGTTGAAATAATAGTTTAATTCTGGTGCTTTGTTTCCTTTAGAAAATCTTCCAAAAATGGCGGTATTTTCATCAACTTTATAATTAATTGCAGCAGAATAAGACAAGTATTTATAATTGTAATCAAAATTATCTTGGTCTCCTGTAGAGGTTAAAACACCATTATCATAATCAGTAGTAGCATTGCCATCTATACCTCCATTTTGAGAAAAAGGAGCAAAACGATCTTTACTACCCTTATGATTTATTGTTTCATATCGTAAACCTAAATCTAAGTGAATTTTATCAGAAATAGACCAACGATCGTTTGCAAAAGCAGCCAATTGTAATACTTTTGCTTCTGCATTTACAAAGAATAATCCACCATAATTACTTAAACCATTGCTATCTGAAAGTGCTATTGTAGGTTGCCCTGGATTTTCTAAAGTAACTGCTAACATTCTCGGACTTGGCTCATAAGTAACAAAGCCAAAAGTACCAGATGTAAAATGTGTTGTATTTGCATAACCTAAAGAAGAACCTAAATTAATGTCGTGTTTTTTTGTCTTTTTTCTAAGGATTAATTGATTCATAAACTCATCAGAATTATTGTCTTTGTACCAAGCAGAAGTACCCATAATTGCATCATTTGGTAAAGAACCACTAATGTATTGAAAAGGCTGGCCTGTAAGAATTCCAGAATTATCTACTCTTGCAACTTCTGCACCAGATTGCGCATCATTAAAAACGATTTGTCCAACAGGAAACTGTGCGCCAGTTATAAAATATGCTAAAGGATTGCTTAAAGAAACAAAAGCGTTGCTAATAGAAGTTTGCCAATTTGCTTTTTTTGATGAATACTTTAAGTTGTTTTTAATTGACCAATTATTACCAAATTCTCTAGAAAAATCAAAACCAAAAGCAATGTCTTTTGCGTAAACTCCTTGAGATGGATTAAAATTAATTTTACCATTATTGGCAAGGTTTCTTCCATCAGGAATGCTACCATCAAAATCGGGCATTAACAAAGAAGTATTTCTAAAATCTTGACCAAAAGCAGCTGTAGGATTATCCCAATTTGTAGCTGCAACACCTGTGTAACGATTGGTATAATCATCTAAGAATTTACCATAAAATTTAAAGCTTCCTTTGTCTGTTTTTTTAATGATATTAAATTTTAATTGACCTCCTTTACTGAATTTAAAATCAGCATCTCTTGCTCCATCATCTCTTCTGTAATGACCACCAATGTTAAAAAACCAATCGTTTCCAAAAGAGCCACTTAAAACAGCATCAATTCTTTCCATAGCATTATCACCACCTTGAAAACCTCTAGAAGCTTGTATTTGTCCTCCAAATTCTTGCTGAATTCCTCTCGATTTAAAATTATAAATTCCACCAGGAGCATTCATTGCTGTAATTGCAGAACTTCCACCACGAATCGCTTCAACTCTTTCTGTCATTAAATCTGCTCTCTGAAATAAATCTGGACTATAATAAGAATGCTGAATTAAACTTACAGGCAAACCATCTTCTTGTAAAGAAACATAATACCAACCCATATCGTCTTCTGCAGAAGCAGAAATTCCTCTTGTATATACTTTGGTGTACACTTCACCTGCAGAAGTATCTGTAAAAGTTCCAGAAATATTTTGTAATAAACTTGCAGTTCCTTGTGGATAATTCTGTTGAATGTCTTTTTGATTTAAAACACTTATAGATGTACTAGACTCTAAACTTAACCTTGGGTCAAAAGTACCTGTAATTACTACAGATTCTAAATTTAAAACATCAACTTCAATAGTAAAGTTTAAATTTAAATCTACATTTTTAACTTCTATTTCTTGTATTAATTTTTTATAACCTAAAACTAAGATAGAAACCTTATAGTTGCCAGATGTAATATTATTAAAGGTAAATTCTCCTGATGCATCAGATGTTGTAGCTTTATCTGAAGGGTTTAGCAGAATAGCAGCATTTTCTATAGGTTCTTGATTGTTGTTTTCAATTTTTCCAGAAATTTTTACTTGTGCATAAGACAAGAAACTAAGGAATGTAAAGAATAAAAAAGCAAATTTAATTTTTGGGTTAGTCATTTAAAGTATTTTTAATCGAAAAGTACAAATATGATATTTTAGAACGATTATAATGTGTGTATTTATTCATTGAAAAATTTTGAACATTATATTTTGTTTAATTCTAATTTTGTAATTTTATAAGCATTAATAATTTATCTATTTTTTGGTTGATTTTTACTCTTTAAATTTCATCAAAATAAATTGATAAAAGAAGCGAAAATAATACAAAGAAAGAATGTGATTTTTTTCGATGTGTATTTTTTTAAATTCAAATAAAATTAAAACGGATTATGGAAGTGTTAGAGCATTTTAAGATAGAACCTTATAAAGCAGACGGAATTGTATATCACGTAGATACTTGTTTGCCACTTATTGATGCTTTTGATCGAAAAAAGTTAAAATTTAAAGCATTGGCTAGACATTCTTATCCAGGAGATCGTTTAGATGATAACACGCTTGGTTTGAATAGTATGGGGTATTGGGATGCCAACGAGCCTCAAGATTGGGGTTTAGATTGGCATAGAAATGAAGGTATAGAATTTCATTTTTTAGAATCTGGTTCTATGCCATATTCACAAGAAGGTAAAGAGGTTTTGCTAACACCAAATTATTTAACGATTACACGTCCTTGGGAAGCTCATAAAGTTGGAAATCCAAATATTGGAATGGGAAAATTTTATTGGGTAATTTTAGATTTAGGCGTCCGTAGACCTCATCAAGACTGGGTTTGGCCAGATTGGATAACTTTAACAGATACAGATTTAGCTGAGTTAACAATGATTTTAAGGCACAATGAAAAATCAATTTTAAAAGCAGATCAAAGAGTTAGAGCTTGTTTTAAAAGAATAAATACAGCTATTAATACAGATGATAATGGAAGTAATGCTTCTCGAATTCGTTTGCTGATTAATTACTTATTAATCTTAATTTTAGACTTGTTAAAAACAGAAGATATTGTTTTAAATGAGGCGTTAACAGATAGTTCTAGAAGTGTAGAATTCTTTTTAAAAGAATTAGATAAAAATGTGTCAGAAAACTGGACTATAGAAAAAATGGCGCAATCTGCAGGAGTTGGTCTTACAAGATTTACACATCACTGTAAGCAGCTTACAAATTTAACGCCTATGAGATATCTTAGTATTAAGCGATTAGAAATGGCAAAAAAAATACTAGAAAAACAGCCAGAATTAACGGTTACAGAAATTGCATATATGTGTGGTTTTGCAACAAGTCAGTATTTTTCTACAGTGTTTAAAAAGCACGAAAAATGTTCGCCAAATCAATATAAAACTAGATTTTTAAAATCTTAAAAACACTACATTTTAACTTTATTATTATTTGTTTAATTTTTTTCACTGAATAAAAATAAACATCTAATGTTTTTTTATTATTTAATTTTCCAAAAGGATATTTTTTTTAATCCTAATTGTTTTGATAGAGAAAATAATCACTTTTAAAAATTAATAATAATTACATTATGGAGAATATTAATAAAAGCAGGTTATTTTTAGCGAGTTGTTTAGCGTTAATTACTACTGCAATGACGTTTGCAATTAGAGCAAGATTAGAAACCGTTTTTGGACAAGAAGGTGTCGGTTTAACATTAGAAGAAATTGGTTATGCATTTGCACCTGCATTTTTTGGTTTTACAATTGCAATGATTATTGGTGGTCCTTTAGTTGATTTTCTAGGGATAAAAAAAATAACTTGGTTCGCTTTTATTACACATGCTGTTGGTATTGTTTTAACAATTATGGCAGATTCAATGACTTCACTTTTTATAGCAACACTATTTGTAGGTATTGGAAATGGATTTGTAGAAGCAGCACTTAATCCTTTAATAACATCTATGTATTCTGATAGTAAAACCAAAATGTTAAATCGTTTTCACGTTTGGTTTCCTGGTGGTATTGTAATTGGTTCAATTGTAGGTTGGCTGGTTATGGATGTTTTAGGTTTGAGTTGGCAAATTATGGTTGGTACTTTATTTGTACCAGTAATTATTTATGGAGTAATGTTTTTCGGTCAAAAATTTCCTGTTACAGAAAGAGTACAAATGGGAGTATCAAATAAAAAAATGTTTTCGAGTATTGGTAAACCTCTGTTTTTATTTATGGTTTTTTGTATGTTTTTAACAGCAGCATCAGAACTAGGAACTACACAAAGAATAGAATCACTTTTAAAAGAAACAGTAGCTGTGCCTTTATTAGTATTAGCTTTTATAAACGGAATTATGGCTTTAGGAAGGCTGTTTGCAGGTGGGGCAATTCATAAATTAAAACCATCAGGAATGTTATTGTTCTCAGCAATTTTTACATTTATTGGTTTATGGTTATTAACCATAACTTCTGGAGGAATGACTTTTGTTTCTGCAGGTATTTTTGCTGTTGGTGTTACTTTCTTTTGGCCAACAATGTTAGGTTTTGTTGCAGAATATTTACCAGAAACAGGCGCCTTAGGTCTATCTATAATGGGTGGTGCAGGTATGTTTTCTGTTTCTTTAGTATTGCCAATAATGGGAAATTTAATGGATAATGAAGGTGTAAATGAGGCATTAAGAACAATGTCTATTTTGCCTGCAATTTTAATTGTCGCCTTTTTAGGATTAAACTTTTACATGAATAAAAAAAATAAAATAGCAAAGACGTAGAAAATGAGTAGAAAATTGAGAATGGGAATGATTGGTGGAGGAATTGGTTCTTTTATAGGTGATGTGCATAGAAAAGCAGCAGCTATAGATGGAATGATCGATTTAGTTTGTGGTGCATTTAGTAGTAATGCTGATAAATCAATTCAATCTGGTAAAGATTTGTTTTTAGCAGAGAATAGATGTTATGCTAGTTTTAAAGAGATGATTTTAACAGAAAAACAACTTCTTGAAGATGTTAAAATGGATTTTGTTGCTATTGTTACTCCAAATCATATGCATTTTGAACCAGCAAAATTAGCCTTAGAAAATGGATTTCATGTGGTTTGTGATAAACCAATGACTTTAACTATAGAGCAAGCTTTAGAGTTAGAGGAAGTTCAAAAAAAATCGGGTAAGCTTTTTGCATTAACGCATAATTACACAGGTCATCCTATGGTTAAACAAGCAAAAGCGATGGTAGCTAATGGAGATTTGGGTGAAATTAGAAAAATTCAAGTTCAGTATTTACAAGGTTGGTTATCAACATCCGTAGAAAAAACAGGGCAAAAACAGGCTTCTTGGAGAACAGATCCTAAAAAATCTGGAATAGGAGGTGCTTTAGGTGATATTGGTACACACGCAGAAAATCTAGTAGAATATATTACAGGTTTAAAGATTGATGAAATTGCTGCAGATTTAGGTGTTTTTGGTGATGATAGAGTTTTAGATGATGATGGAAACCTATTATTAAGGATGGAAAATGGCGCAAAAGGAACAATGTCTATTTCTCAAATTGCTTTGGGCGAAGAAAATAATTTAGCGATTAAAGTGTATGGTAAAAAAGGAAGTTTAGAGTGGCATCAAGAAAATCCGAATGAATTAATAACACATTGGTTAGAAGAGCCTGTAAAAATATTTACGCCAAATGGGAATGATTTATATCCAGAAGCTTTAAATGTTTCTAGAATTCCTGCTGGTCATCCTGAAGGATATTTAGAAGCTTTTGCAACGATATATAAAAACTTCGCAACGCATTTAATGGCTGTAAAGAATAATGAGATTATCGAAAAACCAGATTACCCAACAATAAAAGATGGTGTTAGAGGTATGCAGTTTATTTATGCTGCTGTTTCTAGTGATAAAAATAACGCTGCTTGGACAACTCTTTAAAATATAGAATGTTAAAATACAAAACTAAAAATAATATCAAGCTTGCTTTAATTGCAACTACAATACTCGCTGTAAGTTGCAGTAAAAAAGAAAAGGTTTATATAGATAAAGAATATGTAAAACCTAAAATTGTAAAAGAAGCATCTTCGGCTTTTCAATCACCAGAAGAAAGTTTAAATTCTTTTTATTTACCAGAAGGTTATAAAATTGAGTTGGTAGCAAGTGAGCCAATGATAGATGAGCCTGTTACCCTTGCTTGGGATGGAGATGGAAAATTATATGTTGCAGAAATGAATACCTATATGCAAGATATTGATGGTACAGGTACAAAAAGATCAATTAGTAAAATTAAGCAATTAATTGATACAGATGGAGATGGTAAAATGGATAAAAGCACTGTTTTTATTGATAGTTTAATGTTGCCAAGAATGATTTTACCTCTTGGTGATGGAGAGCTAGTTGTAAATGAAACCGATTCTTACGATTTATGGTTTTATAAGGATACCAACAAAGACGGAGTTGCAGATACTAAGAAAAGAGTGTATGGTTATGGAGCTAGAAGAGGTGGTAATTTAGAACATCAGCAAAGTGGTTTATTGTGGAATTTAGATAATTACGTGTATACCACTTATAATCCTGTTCGATTTAAGTTTAAAAAAGACACAGTAATATCAGAAAAGATAAGTCATATGCCAAGAGGTCAATGGGGTTTAACTCAAGATGATATGGGTATTATGTATTATTCAACTGCTGGAGGAGAAAACCCTGCTTATGGTTTTGGGCAACCTGCACAATATGGAGATTTTAGTCCTAAAGAACGTTTAGAAGAAGGCTTTAATATAACTTGGCCAATTGTGGGTACACCAGATGTTCAAGGTGGTCCAAGAAGATTAAAAGAAGATGGTACATTAAATCATTTTACGGGAGTTGCAGGTCAAGAAATTTTTAGAGGGCATAAGTTACCAAGTAATATGTATGGCGATTTATTTATTCCAGAACCAGTTGGTAGATTTATCAGGAGAGCAAAAGTTACCAATGATAATGGATTAAAAGTTTTAAAGAATGCTTATCACGAAACAGAGTTTTTAGGTTCTACAGATTTAAATTTTAGACCTGTTTGGTCGCAAACCGGGCCAGATGGAACTTTATATGTAGTAGATATGTATAGAGGAATTATTCAAGAAAGTAATTGGACAAGAGAAGGAAGTGCAATAAGACCAGTTATAAAACGTAAAAAATTAGATAAAAATATTGGTAAAGGAAGAATCTATAGAATTGTTCACGAAGATTTTGAGCCTGATCAAAATCCAACCTTGTTAAATAAAAGTGCTAAAGAGTTAATTGAATATTTAGGTCATAAAAATGGATGGCATAGAAATACTGCTCAGAAGCTTATCATTTTAAAAGAAGATCTTTCAATTATTCCTGATTTAAAAGAATTAAGTAGAGATAATGAAGGCGGATTTATACAAAAATGGTTTGGTGACGACTCTAAAGATTATGGATTAGAAAGAATTCACGCACTATGGACATTAGAAGGTTTAGGTGAAGTTGATAAAGAGTTAATCATAGAAAAATTTTCTGATAAAGATCCAAGAGTTAGAATAACTGCCATTAGGTTAAGCGAAAGATTTATTGAAAATGGAGAAACTGATTTGTTTAATTACTTTGAAGTTTTAGCAAAAGATGCATCCGTAGAAGTTGTAAATCAATTGGCTTTAAGTTTAAGATATAATGATACAGAGCAATCTACATCCTTATTAAAAAAGCTTCAAGAAAAATATGAAGAAAACATATCAATAGCACATTCTACAAAAGAAAGTTTAAAGAAAGATGATGAAGTCTTAAATGCATTAAAAATCAGAATTAAAGATAAGCCAAGTAAAACAAGTGTTTTAAGAGGATATGATATTTACAATCAATTGTGTATCACCTGTCATGGGCCAGATTTAAAAGGATTGCCTAAAGAAGATGGTTCTTTAGTTGCACCAACTTTAATAGGTAGTAAACGTGTAAAAGGTGATAAAACCAAATTAGTTAAATTGGTTTTAAACGGTTTAATTGGCGAAGTTGATGGTGTAGATTACGGAGTTATGATGCCTTTAAAGGATAATGAAAATATATGGATAGCTGATGTACTAACTTACATTAGAGAGTTAAATGATGAAGATGCTGTAAGTAGTTGGGGAGATGTAGGGAAAACAAGACAGCGTAATAAAAGAAAAGATTACTGGACTTTAGAAGAATTAGAAAAATCAAAATAATTTATCAATTACTAACGGATTAAAACTATGAAAAAAATAAAAGGACCTGCAGTATTTTTAGCCCAATTTGCTGGTGATGAAGCACCATTTAATACTTTAGATGCATTGTGTAAATGGTTTGCTGATTTAGGTTATAAAGGTGTTCAACTTCCTGCTTGGGATAAAAGAGTAATCGATATTGATAAAGCAGCAGAAAGTAAAACATATTGCGATGAAATTACAGGAATTGTAAATGCTCACGGATTAGAAATTACAGAAATAGCATCGCATTTACAAGGGCAATTAGTGGCTGTAAATCCTGCTTACAATAGTATGTTCGATGGTTTTGCACCAGAAGAATGTAGAAATAATCCTAAAAAAAGAACAGAATGGGCAGTGCAACAATTAAAAAACTGTGCCATTGCTAGTAAGAATTTTGGCTTAAATGCTCATGGAACTTTTTCGGGTTCGTTAATGTGGCATACAATGTATCCTTGGCCACAAGCTCCTGCTGGTTTGGTAGATATGGGTTTTAAAGAATTGGCAAAACGTTGGGAACCTATTTTAAATACTTTTGATGAAAATGGAGTAGATGTTTGTTATGAAATTCATCCAGGAGAAGATTTGCACGATGGTGTTACTTTCGAGCGTTTTTTAGAAGCTACAGGAAATCATAAAAGAGTAAACATTTTATACGATCCAAGTCATTTTGTATTGCAACAACTCGATTATTTAAAATACATCGATTATTATCATGAACATATAAAAATGTTTCACGTAAAAGATGCCGAATTTAATCCTTCAGGTAAAAGCGGAGTTTATGGTGGTTATCAAGATTGGCAAGATAGACCAGGTAGATTTAGATCTTTAGGCGATGGCCAAGTAGATTTTAAAAGTATATTCTCTAAACTTACAAAATACAATTGCGATGTTTGGGCTGTAATGGAATGGGAATGCTGTATAAAATCACCAGAACAAGGTGCAAAAGAAGGCGCATCTTTTATCAAAAAAAATATAATAGATATTACAGAAAAGTCTTTTGATGATTTTGCTGGCGGTGCAATTGATGAGCAACAGTTAAAGAATATTTTAGGTATTTAATTATGAGAAAAATTCTTTTCTTTTTTTTGATTTCATCAGTAGCCTTTGCTCAAAATAATAAAGTAGATCCAAAACTTACTGAAATTTGGGAGCCAAAACCTCCTGTTGTAATGCCTGCGGATAACAATCAAGCTCCAAGTGATGCGATTGTACTTTTTAATGGTTCTAATTTTGATGAATGGGCAAACGCAAATCCACAGAAATCTGATGAACTTTGGATTTTAAATTCGGATGGAAGTATGACTGTGAAAAACAAAGCAGGTAATATTAAAACGAAAAAGTCTTTTGGTAGTATTCAATTACATATCGAATGGAAATCGCCTGCAGAAATTAAAGGAAAAGGTCAGAGTAGGGCCAATAGTGGAATATTTTTACAGAGCCGTTATGAAATTCAAGTATTAGATAATAACAATAATGATACTTACGTAAATGGCCAAGTTGGGTCTTTATATAAAAGAGCAATTCCTTTGGCTATGGCTTCTGTTAAAAGTGGAGAATGGAATACTTACGATATTATTTATATGGAGCCTAAATTTGATAAAGATGGAAATGTAGTTAGAAAAGCAACATTTACAGTTTTACATAATGGTATTTTAATTCATAATAATGTAGTTCTAGAAGGACCAACTGTTTACAGAGGAACTCCTCCTTACAAATCACATAGTAAAGCACCTTTATTACTGCAAGATCATGGAGATAATAGCAGAGTAAGTTATCGAAATATTTGGATAAGAGAATTAGAAGATTAAGGTTAAATATGAAAAAGATTGTTATGAAAAAGAAAACGTTTAAATTATTTTTTACCTTAAGTATTATTGCTTTAACATCGTGTTTTGGACAGAATAATAAGATAAAGGTTTTGATTGTTGATGGTCAAAATAACCATTTTATCTGGCCAAAATCAACGATAATGATAAAACAATATTTAGAAGAAACAGAACTGTTTGCTGTAGATATTGCACGAACAAAATACTTATTTAATAGTACGTCTAAAAAAGACTGGTTATCTTATGCAAATGTTTCTGAAGGAGTTGAAGGAAAACCTAAAACAGATCCAGATTTTAGTCCAGATTTTGCTAAATACGACGTAGTTATTTCAAATTTTGGATTTAAAGCAGCTCCTTGGCCAGAAGAAACTCAAGCAAATTTCGAGAAATTTGTTAGAAAAGGTGGAGGTTTTGTGAGTGTTCATGCAGCTGATAACTGTTTTCCTAATTGGTTGGCCTATAATAAAATGATTGGAATAGGTGGTTGGGGAGGTAGAACCGAGAAACATGGTCCGTATTTATATGTAGATAAAAATAATAAAGTAATAAAAGACTTCACTTCAGGAAGTGGAGGTGCACATGGCAAAAAAGAAGCATTTTTAATAACAACGTACAATGCTAAACATCCTATAACAAAAGGTTTCCCAAAACAATGGATGCACGCTGCAGATGAATGTTATGCATATTTAAGAGGGCCAGCTGAAAATGTAAAAATTTTAGCAACTGCAGTATCAACTAAAAAACCTTTAGATTCTGGTCAAAAAGAACCAGTAGTAATGACGATTAAATATAAGAAGGGGAGAATCTTTCATACCACTTTAGGGCATGATGAAATCGGTTTTTCATCCGTAGATTTAATTACTTTATTACAAAGAGGTACAGAATGGGCTGCTAAAGGAAAAGTTACTCAAGAGTTGCCTAAAGATTTTCCAGGAACAGATAAAAGTTCTTCTAGAAAGTTTATTTTAAAAAAATAATTTAATTTTTAGGTTGATGGTATTTTAGTGTAAAGTACATATTTCTAGTTTTTTACAGACTTTTTTTAGAGTAATTTAAAAGTTTTTTTTCTTTTTTTTGATGTTGATTTTTAATGCAAACTAAGACTTGTTTGCGCAAAGGTTTTCGTGAATTTAAAGTGCAGAAAGGATTTCTTACATTCTTTTTCGCTAATTTCGTTAGATAAAATTATTTCAAATTTTTGTATAAAATTTAAATATTTCAAATGAAAAACAATTTCAAAGAAATTCCAGAAAAGTTTAAAATTTCGGAATTAAAACATCAAAAGACATATTTAGTAAGCGGAGAGTTAAAAGAATGGAAAGGAGAATTTTCTGAAGTATATTCTACTATTTCATCAACAGAAAAATACAAACCAACATTGTTAGGTACTGTACCTAATTTAACTGGAGACGAAGCTATTGAAGCCTTAAATTCGGCTTATAGAGCTTATGACAAGGGGCAAGGTTTATGGCCAACAATGCGTGTTGCAGACAGAATTTCTTGTATGGAAGAGTTTGCAGAGCAAATGAAAACCAAAAGAGATGAGGTTGTACAATTATTAATGTGGGAAATTGGTAAATCTTTACCAGATTCACAGAAAGAATTCGACAGAACTATAGAGTATATTTACGATACTATTGAAGATTACAAACAAATGGATCGTGATTCTGCTAAATTTCAAAAAGATAGTGGAGTTTATGCTCATGTTAGACGTGGACCATTAGGAGTTGTTTTATGTTTAGGTCCTTATAATTATCCTTTAAATGAAACTTTTGCATTGTTGATTCCTGCTTTAATTATGGGGAATACAACTGTTTTTAAACCTGCAAAACACGGAGTTTTATTATTATCGCCATTAATGGAAGCTTTTCAAAACAGTTTTCCAGAAGGTGTTGTAAATATCATTTATGGTAGAGGTCGTGTTTTGGCAACACCAATAATGAAAACTGGTAAAGTTGATATTTTAGCTTTAATAGGTAATAGTAAGTCTGCAAATGCAATTCAGGCAAATCATCCGTATAAAAATAGATTACGTTTGGTACTAGGTTTAGAAGCAAAAAATCCAGCTATTGTTTTACCAGATGCAGATTTGGATTTGGCTATTGATGAGTGTATTACAGGTTCTACTTCTTTTAATGGGCAACGTTGTACAGCGTTAAAAGTATTGTATGTGCATGAACATATTGTAGATAAATTTAAAAAACGTTTTGCAGAAAGAGTAGATGCTTTAAAATTTGGAAATCCTTGGGAAAAAGGGGTGAAACTAACACCTTTACCAGAACCAGGAAAACCTGCATATATTCAAGAGTTGATAGATGATGCAACAGAAAAAGGAGCAAAGGTTATCAATAAAAAAGGAGGAGAAACTACTGAGAATTATATTTTTCCAGCGGTTTTATATCCTGTTTCTAAAGATATGAGAGTATATCAAGAAGAACAATTTGGACCTGTAATTCCTGTAGTGTCTTTTAAAAATATTCAAGAACCCTTAGATGATATGGCTGAATCTAATTACGGCCAACAAGTAAGTGTATTTGGTAGCGAAGTAAAAACTTTAGCGCCGTTAATAGATACTTTAGTTAATTTGGTATGTAGAGTAAACTTAAATAGTGCTGCGCAAAGAGGACCAGATGTATACCCTTTTACAGGTAGAAAAGATTCTGCTGTAGGTACTTTAAGTGTACACGATGCTTTACGTTCTTTTTCTATTAGAACTTTTGTAGCATCAAAAGATACAGAATACAATAATGCAATTTTACAAGAATTATTAGATAAGAAAACTTCTAACTTTATTAGTACAGATTATTTATTGTAGAAAATAAATCTGCACATAACAAATAAAAAAAACCTCCATTTGGAGGTTTTTTTATAATATAATAAATTAGTTTTATGTTTATTTCTTTTCCTTAATCAAATACATATATACAGGAAAATGATCAGAATAGCCACCAGTATAACCTCCGTTAGAAAAACTTCGAAAAGGGTAACCTTTAAATTTGCCTTTTTTATCACTTAAAAAACGTTTATTAAAAATTTTTGCTTGAAACATTTTATAAGTAGAAAAATCTTTTTCGCCTTTATCTAAAAGTGGAGAAGAAATTAAAATCATATCAAAAAGGTTTAAATTATCTCTATAAGCTAAAGTGTTAAAACCTCTTTTATGTAATTCTTCATAAGGATTATAAATATCTAAAGAGTCTACATTTTTCTTTTTAGCTTTTGTCTTTAGAACTTTTTTAAAACTAGAATTTATTGGGTCGTCGTTAAAATCGCCCATAATTAAAATCTTAGCATTTGGGTCTCTTTCACGTACTTGTGTAATGATTTTTGTGGTTTGATACGCTGCTTTTTCACGCAAAGGTCTACTTTTAGCTTCACCACCACTTCTAGAAGGCCAGTGATTTACAATAACGTGAATCAATTCATCATCTAAATAACCAGAAACTAATAATTGATCTCTTGTATAAACAGGATAGTTATTCCTATAAATTTTAGGGTTAAAAGCTTCATGGAATACGGGTTTAAAGTATTTTTTTTGATACAATAAGGCTACATCAATTCCGCGTTTGTCTGGCGAATCGTAATGAATAATACCATATCCTTTTTTTCTTAAATTTTTAGACTTTACTAAATCTTCTAAAACGCTTAGGTTTTCTACTTCAGAAACGCCTATAAGAGCAGGACTAGTTTTTGCTTTATCTGCACCAATTTGTACAATAACAGAACTTAATTTATCAATCTTATCCCAATAAACTTTAGATCTGCCAGATTTTAATTCCATCATTGGGCTGGCTTCATCATTAATAGTAGTATCATTAATGGTATCAAAAAGATTTTCTAAGTTGTAGAAAGCAAGTGTTCTAATGTTGTACTGTTTTTGCTTGCTTTGAGCGAGAGTAGTAAAAAATGTAAGAAAAAGAAATATTAAAAAAGGAATGTATTTTTTCATTTTGATTATATTTAGGCAAGTAAGATCAAGCAATACATTTTAAGCCAAAAAATATATCGTTTTATGTTGAGGTAAGACTAACATAAAAAGTGTTAATTTTACATCTATTTTTTAACAAAAATAATAAGAAAATATAATAAATTATTTATGAAAAAAATTGTTTTATCAATATTTGTGATGCTATTCTTTTTTACAGGAATAAACGCTCAGAATATTGTAAAAGGAGTCGTAACAGACAGCTATTCTGAAAAACCTCTAAATGGTGTTTTGGTAACTGTTATTAGTACTACGTTAAATCAAGAAACAGGTGCTGATGGAGTATTTGTAATAAAAAATATACCAAACGGATCTTATATATTAGAGATAAAATTATTGGGTTATGAAACTCAAAATTTCCCGATTGAATTAAATGAAGATACCATAGATTTAGGTCGAATTCAGTTATATGAAGATATAACTGAAGACCAAGATTTAAGTTTAATTACCATTACAGATGATGAATTAAATGATGATGCTAGTGCTGCAGATAATATTTCTGGTTTATTGCAAGCCTCTAAAGATCTTTATTTAAGAACTGCTGCTTATGAGTTTAGTTCTTCTTTTTTTAGAATTAAAGGTTTAGATTCAGAAAATGCCAAGGTGCTTATTAATGGTATAGATATGAATAAACTGTATAGCGGAAGACCACAATGGAGCAACTGGGGTGGTTTAAACGATGTTCTAAGAAACCAAGAATTTAGTAATGGTTTAACACCTTCTGCGTATACATTTGGTGGTGTGTTAGGTTCAACGAATATGAATGTTAGAGCTTCTGAACAAAGAACAGGTACTAAAGTTTCTTACTCTTCATCTAATAGAAGTTATGCGCATAGGCTTATGGTTTCTCATTCTTCTGGTTTGTCAGAAAATGGTTGGGCTTATACATTTGCTGCAAGTAGAAGGTCTGCGATAGAAGGTTTTGTAGATGGTACAAGTTATAATGCAAATTCTATGTTTGCATCCGTAGAAAAGAAATTTAACGAAAAACATAGCATAAATTTCACTTCTATTACTGCTTTTAACAGAAGAGGTAAATCATCCCCGCAAACACAAGAAGTTTTCGATTTAAAAGGTATAGCTTATAATTCTTACTGGGGATATCAAGGAGGGCAAATGAGAAACTCTCGTATAAAAGAGGTATTTGAACCAATTTTAATGTTAAATCATTATTGGACTTTGAATGATAAGACATCTATAAACACAAATATTTCTTATCAATTTGGTAGAACTGGTAATAGTAGAATAGATAATAATGGAACTAGAGTAGATGGAACTGCTGTTGATGGAAATGGAAATCCATACATCGTTAATCTTGGCGCTTCTAATCCAGATCCTACTTATTATCAAAAACTACCAAGTTATGGTTTAAGACAAGGTTATGCTAATATTTACGGTATTCAGCAAAACTTTTTAAATGATGGTCAATTAAATTGGAGTAGTTTATATAATGCCAATTTAAATTCTGCAAATGGTGGTAATTCATCTTATGTTTTATATGAAGATAGAAATGATGATAAGCAATTAACCATCAATAGTATTTTAGCACACGAAATTTCTGAGAATATTACTGTAAACGGAAGATTACAATACACTCAATTAAAATCAGAAAATTTTGCAGAAGTAATCGATTTATTAGGCGGTACAGGTTATTTAGATGCAGATTCTTTTGCAGATACTTTCAATGAGAAACAGAATGATTTATTAAATCCTTTAAATGTTGTAGGCGAAGGAGATAAATTTAAATACAATTTCGATTTAAATTCTAGTGTAATTGATGGTTTTGTGCAAAGCCAATTTAAATACAATAAAGTAGATTATTATTTAGCGGCAAATATATCAAGAACTGCACATCAAAGAGAAGGTTTGTTTCAAAATGGAGGTTTTGCAGACAATTCTTTAGGCAAATCAGAAAAATTATCATTTACAAATTTTGGTGTAAAAGGAGGCTTAACTTATAAATTAACAGGGCGTCATTTATTTGATTTTAATGCAGGTTATTTAACTAAAGCACCCAATTTAAGAAACTCTTTTTCGAATTCTAGAGAAAATAACAACACTGTAGATAACTTAACAAGCGAAAAAATAATTTCTACTGATGTAAGTTACATTTATAGAAGTCCAATTGTACAGGCTAAATTAACAGGATATTATATTGATGTGCAAGATGCAACTGAAATCTCTTTTTTCTTTGCTGATGGAATTGGAGGCGATAATACAGCCTTTGTACAAGAAGTTTTATCGGGTATAGATAAAAAACATTTTGGTGCTGAATTTGGTATAGAAGCACAAGTTACACCAACAATTAAATTAAAAGCGGCAGGTAACTTTGGTCAGTATACTTACAATAACAATCCAAATTTATATTTAACTACAGAAAACAACACACGTTCTCAAGACGCTGGTTTTGTAGATGGTCGTAAAGATTTTGGAGAAGCAAACCTAGAAAACTATAAGTTAGCTGCAGGACCACAGACAGCTTATTCATTAGGTTTTGAATATAGAGATCCAGATTATTGGTATGTTGGTGCTACAGCAAATTTTTTCGATAATACTTATGTAGATATTGCTCCTTTAACCAGAACATCAAACTTTGCAGATGATGGAGGAATCCCTTTTAATGATTATGATGAGGAAATTGCCAGAGAGCTACTACAACAAGAAAAATTTGGTAGTTATATGGTAGTAAATATGATTGGTGGTAAATCTTGGAAAACTGGAAATCAATACATTAGTGTTTTTGCAAGTATTGGTAATATTTTTAATACAGAATATAAATCTGGAGGTTTTGAACAAGGTAGAAATGCAAATTATAGAGAATTAAAAGCAGATAAAGAATTAGATACACCCGTTTTTGGAAACAAATATTGGTTTGGAAGAGGAACAAATTACTTCTTAAACGTAAGCTATAGTTTCTAAATAAAAAATATTAAAAAAAAAAAACAATTATGAAAACAAATAAAATTTACGGATTTTTATCATTATTAATAGCTTTCTCAGTATTTTCTTGTGTAGCAGATAGTGATTTTGCAGTACCAAATGTTATTGTAGTAGAACCAGATATTACAGCAAATTCTAATCTTTTGGCAGTTCAATCTGCATTAATTCAAGAATATAATTCTTCAGAAAATGTTGTTTATACTTTTTATGAAAATGAAGACAATCCTACTTATGTAGAAGCTTATGTAGTTTCTACTGATGCTACAGGTAATTTTTACAAAAAATTAATCGTACAAGACAAGCCAGAAAATCCAACAGCAGGTTTAGAAATTGTGCTAAATAAAACTTCATTAAGTGAAACTTACGAAGTTGGTAGAAAAATTTACATAAAATTAGATGGTTTATCTGTTTCTTATGATGATGGAGAAAGTATAGGTTCCATAAATCCAGAAAATGGAGTTCCAGGAAAATACGTTCTTGGAGTTTTAGATGGAGGTCAAGTTTATGATATACCATCAACAGAAATAGAAAATCATATTTGGAGATCTGCTACAATTGTAGATATTGTACCCACAGCTATTCAATTACAAGATATTACAGACGCACATATTAATACAATGATTCAATTAACGTCTAGTCAATTTTTAAAATCAGATTTAACAACAACTTTTGCAGGAGAGTCTTATGATGAGTACGATGGATTTAGAACTATTTATGAGTGCGAAACAGAAGCTACTATTCAATTACAAACAAGTACATTTGCTAGTTTTAAATCTAATGTAGTTCCTCAAGGAAAAGGAATTTTTAAAGGGGTTTTGTCTAAAGATTACACATCCGAATTTTTGGTTGCTATCATTAATACTCCTTCAGATATCGATTTTACAGATGATACAAGGTGTGATCCTTTGGTTTTAGAATGTTCTGGGACTTCTGGTGGAGAAACAGTGTTATTCTCTGAAAATTTTGAGGGATTTAATTCTTACGATTCAGAAGGTTGGGACAATATTAATATTGATGGTACTTCTACAGATTGGTTTTTAGATTCTTTTAATAGTACCTATTCTAGAATTTCAGCCTTCAATTCAGATGAGTCAGATGCTAATGTTTGGTTAGTTACGCCAACAATTAATATGGATAATACAACAGGAGAAGAGTTGTTTTTTGACATTCAGGCTAGTTATTTTACAGGTACAAATTTATCAGTATTTGTTTCATCTAATTATTCGGGAGATCCAACAACGGCAACTTGGTTACGTTTAGATGCTGTAATTCCTACAGGACCTAAAAATTCTTTCGGAACTTTTAATACAGTTGGCCCAATAAATATTTCTTGTTTAGATGGCGATATTAATATTGGTTTTTTTTACGAAGGATCAGATCCTGTAGCTACTACCAGATATCATTTAGATAATGTGAAAATTTTAGGAAACTAATCCTTTAATTTTTTTTAAATAATATAGAACCAGTAATTAAGTTTGCTGGTTTTTTTATTTTTACAAAATGGATAAAATAGAACACATAGGTATTGCTGTAAAAGATTTAGAAAAATCGAATCAATTATTTGCATCACTTTTTGGTGAAAAGCATTATAAAACAGAAGAAGTTTTATCAGAAGGCGTAAAAACATCTTTCTTTAAAACTGGACCTAATAAAATAGAGTTATTACAAGCAACAAATCCAGAAAGTCCTATTTCAAAATTTATCGACAAAAAAGGAGAAGGAATTCATCATATTGCATTTGCTGTAAATGATATTCTAGCAGAAATTAAAAGACTAAAAGAAGAAGGATTTATCGTTTTAAACGAAATACCTAAGAAAGGTGCAGACAATAAATTAGTCGCTTTTTTACATCCAAAAAGTACAAACGGAGTTCTTATAGAATTGTGTCAAGAAATCAATTAGTTAAAATACTGCAAACTCTTACTATCAACTGAATCGTAATTATTATCTTGCAACGATTTTTAACCATAAATTAATGTCATCAAAATTTGACTCTTATCAAAAAAGACGCTTAACATCTTCTTACATTTCAGTTGTAATAAGTATTGCTTTGGTACTTTTTATGGTGGGTGTTTTAGGGTTAATATTACTAAAATCTACACAGGCTGCTAATTATGTTAAAGAAAAAGTAGCAATTACGCTTTTTATAAAAGACAACGTAACTCAAAAACAAATAAAAACTTTTAGAGAATCTCTTTTAACAGAAGAATTCACAAAAAAGGCAATTTATACAAGCAAAGCACAAGCTGCAAAAAAATATAGCGAAGAGATTGGTGAAGATTTTTTAGAGTTTTTAGGTGAAAATCCGTTAAAAAACGGAATAGATATTTACTTAAAAGCAGATTTTGTAACGCCAGAAAAAGTAGTAGAATTAGAAAAGAGATTTTCTAAAAATGCTTTTGTTGCAGATGTTTCTTACGATAAACCGTTAATTAATTTATTAACTAAAAACATTAAAAGAATTAGTTTTTGGCTTTTAGTTTTAAGCGGATTTTTTGGTTTAATAGCAATGATTTTAATTAACAGTTCTATTCGATTATCAATTTATTCGAAACGTTTTAATATTAAAACAATGCAAATGGTTGGTGCAACCAAAAGTTTTATTCGCAGACCATTTATTTGGCGAAGTATAAAATTAGGTTTTGTGGGTGCAATTATAGCTTTAGCAGGTTTAGGAGCAGTAGTTTATTATTTAGATAAATACATACCAAGTTTAAACTTTTTAGAAGATTATATTACTTTAGGATATATTGCAGTAGGTGTACTTTTATCAGCACTTATAATTACTTGGCTTAGTACATTTTTTGCAACACAACGTTTTTTGAATCTAAAAACAGACGAACTTTATTATTAAAAATATGAAAAAAGAAATCAATCAAGAGCAAGAATTTTTATTCGGTAAAAAGAACTATATCATTATGCTTATTGGTATTGTTTTTATCACTTTAGGATTTATTTTTATGTCTGGTGGTGGTAGTGATGATCCTAATGTTTTTAATGAAGAAATCTACAATTGGCAACGAATTCGTTTAGCGCCAACTTTAGTAATTATAGGATTAGGAATAGAAATTTATGCAATATTAGTAGACCCAAAAAAATAAGCTATGGATGTTTTAGAAGCAATAATTCTTGGAGTAATTCAAGGATTAACAGAATTTTTACCAGTATCATCTAGTGGTCATTTAGAATTAGCAAAAGCTATTTTAGGTGATACTTCAGTGCCAGAAGAAAGTTTAACCTTTACTGTAGTTTTACACTTTGCAACTGCCTTAAGTACATTGGTTATTTTTAGAAAAGAAGTTGCAGAAATTCTTAAAGGATTATTCCAATTTAAGTGGAATGATGAATTAAAATTTTCTTTAAAAATTATCATTTCTATGATTCCTGCAGTTGTTGTAGGTTTACTTTTCGAAGAGCAATTAGAATCTTTTTTTGGGGGTAAAATTTTATTAGTAGGTGTAATGTTGTTAGTTACAGCTTTGCTTTTATTATTGGCAGATAAAGCAAAAAACACCAATAAAGAAGTCTCTTTTTGGAATTCTGTAATTATTGGGGTTTCTCAAGCAATTGCAATGTTACCTGGTATTTCTAGATCTGGAGCAACTATTTCTACTTCAGTTTTATTAGGTATAGATAGAACAAGAGCTGCAAAATTTTCATTTTTAATGGTAGTGCCTTTAATTTTTGGAAAGATTGGTAAAGATGTTTTAAGTGGCGATTTAAATTTTCAATCCTCAGAAATGGTGCCAATTTCAGCAGGTTTTATAGCTGCATTTTTAGCAGGTATTTTAGCTTGTAAATGGATGATTGCTTTGGTTAAAAAAAGTAAATTATCTTACTTTTCAATTTACTGTGCAGTAGTTGGTGTAATTGCAATTGGTTATGCTCTTTTTAACTAATTTAGGTTGATGTTTATCTAGTATTAAACTGATTATATAAAGTTAGAAACACTTTATTTTTTGAATGATAAGAACAGAAGAAGATTTTAAAAATGGTCAAGTTTTATTGGTTGATAAACCTCTAACGTGGTCCTCTTTTCAGGTTGTAAATAAATTACGTTGGCATATTAAGCAACGTTTTAACATCAAAAAAATAAAAGTGGGTCATGCAGGTACTTTAGATCCGCTTGCGACTGGTTTATTAATAATTTGTACAGGCAAGCAAACTAAAGAAATTAACACGTATCAAGGTCAAATAAAAGAATATACAGGTACAATTACTTTAGGCGCAACAACACCAAGTTACGACTTAGAAACTGAGGTTAACGAGACTTTTGCTACAGAACATATTACAGAAACTTTATTGAAAGAAACTACTCAACAATTTATTGGGAATATTCAGCAGAAACCACCCATTTTTTCAGCAATTAAAAAAGACGGAAAACGTTTGTATGAATTGGCTAGAAAAGGAGAAACTACAGAAATTAAATCTAGAGAAATAACTATTTCAGAATTCGAAATTACAAATATAGATTTACCAAATGTAGATTTTAGAGTGGTTTGCAGCAAAGGAACTTACATTCGTTCTTTAGCTTACGATTTTGGGAAAGCACTAAATTCTGGCGGACATTTATCAGTCTTAAGAAGAACCAAAATTGGTGATTTTTCAGTTGATGATGCAGTATCTATAGAGCAATTTATAGAAGAATTAGAGCGTTAAAATACTACTGTAAATTCGTAAAGTAGCTTGTAATTCCGCTTAAAATACTTTGCACAGCATAAGAAGCTAAAATTAATCCCATAATTTTACTAATTACTGTAATTCCGTAACTACCAATTCTTTTTTGCAAGAGATTTGCACCCAAAAGAATAATACAAGTTAGCCCAATAACTAATAAAACAATTCCTGTTGTAATAATTTGTTGCTGAATGGTATATAACTTATTATCTGTCATTAAAACTACAGCCATAATTGCACCTGGTGATGCTATTGATGGTATTGCAATAGGAAAAATGGTAACGTGTTTATAGTCTGTAATTCGGTTTTTCTCGAGTTCGGGTTTACCATCACCAAAAATCATTGTTAAGGCAAACAAGAATAAAATTACACCACCAGAAATCTGAAAAGCATCTAAAGAAACAGACATACCTTCCAGAATCAATTGCCCAATTACAATAAAAAACAAAAGAATTAAAAAGGCTATTACAGAAGCACGAACAGCAATTTTTTTCTTGTATTTTAAATCAAATTCTTTGGTAGCTTCTAGGTAAACAGGTATACTACCTATAGGATCTATAACAGCAAATACAAAAAATATAGTGGTTAAAATTTCAGCCATATTATTGTATTCGTTTTGCCTGAGTTGTAAAAGATAAGCCTTGTTGGCCCATTGTAGAGGTCATAACACCTTCAAATAAAGGTTCTGAGCAATTATTAGGAATTTTCCATTCGAAAATAAAGTTAGCACCTGTACCACCAGAAATATCTATTTCATCAATAATAATTTCTGTAGTTTCCATTGGTTTTAAGAATATAGGATAGTCGAAATATTTTCTTAACGAATTTCCATGCGTATCAAAATACTCAGCTTTTAAAAGGTAAATTGTATCTAAATCACTAGTATTTCTCATACTAACCATAGCTGTTAAATTATGAGTTTTATGCTCTGTTAAACTATAGATTTGAGAATAGATAGACAAGTAAGATTTTCCATATTTTAGAGAATCTGTTTCTTTTAATTCTATAGCTCTTTTGGACCAATTTTCTGGATTAATAGAGCTAATTTCTTTTTGCTTATGGCAGCTAAAAATTAGTAATATTAAAACTAATGCAATATATTTTGATTTCATAAAGTCAATATTTTCAGATTTCTAACAATTTAATTTATATTATCAAATATATTATATTTTGCTTATATATTTTTTTGTTCTGTATATTTTGTCTATCCTAAATAATAACGTAAAACTCCTGTTGTAGATTTTGAAATGTCTCATAAATATGTTTTTTTTGATGTTTAAAGTGTTAAATCTTTAAGAACGAGTTTAACAATTATAAAGTTTAATAATTGAGATATGTAATGAATAAATCTAAAAATTAGAAAACAACATTTGAAGAGAAATCAGTAATGTTTAGACTGATTGGTGAGATGATTTGATGATGTAATTTTGTGTTTTTCATAGATTTGTAAATTACATAAAATAAGTCGATTTTGCTAAGAAAATAGCCTTTTTTAACCTTTTTTAGTCAAATTTTAATAAAAAATGAAAGATTTTAGCCTTTTTTGATTGGGTTAACAATCAATTCATTTGCGCTAAAATTAAGTCAATTCTTGCTGTAGTTTTGTGATTCATAAAACAATAGCGATAATGAAACTTAAACATATATTTAAAATATTTCTGATAGCAAATCTAGTATTTATCTATTCTTGTGATTCTAAAAAGGCAGATAAAACTAATTTTATAGACAATTCTGATGTAGTTTTTATAGAGTTAAACAATGGAAAAACTGAAATTATTAGAAAAAATTACGAAGATGGTTTTGTTTTTGATAATTGGAACGCATATAACATAGCCAATGCCCAATTATTAAGAATGGAAAATGATGAGTTTAAGATATCTAAAAATAGAATTATTTATTTAAAGAAATTTGTAAATAATCTTTCAGAAACTATTCCTAGTTGGTTGCATTCCAGTGAGGTAGAAAAAGAAATAAAAGATGTAGAAAGAGAATTTTCTGTTTTAATTGATGAGTTAAATGAGTCTACCCAACAAATAAGAACAAATTGTAAAGAATTAAATAAAGAATTTAAAGACCTAAGAAAAGATATAAATGAAAGAGTAGAAGATTATACAAATAGCTAATTTATTTTAATGGAAAAAGAAAAGTAAAAAGCCGTTTCAAAATGTTTTGAAACGGCTTTTAAATTTTAGAATGGTTTTTGGTTAAAATCTTAAAGTAGCCCCAATTAAAAAGTTTCTTGTTGCTTGCGGATAATATCCTGCATAATCAACTGTAGTGGTAACACCAGCAACAGACCAATCATCATCATAAATACCATAATAACCTCTATCTACATACTCTGTATCAAAAATATTATTTACTAAAGCAGTTAATGTAATAGATTTAAAAATTTTGTTCGGTTTAATTTGATAAACAATGTTTAAATCGCTTGTAAAAAATGAGTCTAAAACATCATTTTCAGAAATTGCACTACTAAAATTACTCATAAATTGTTTGCCTACAAATTTTGATAAAAATGAGATTTGTAAATTTTCTATAGGATTATAGTTGAACATATTACCAACAACAACATCTGGAGAAAATGAAATATCTGTATTACCTAATGCAGTAGGATTTGTGTTTCCATCTCTAGTAACAAAGAAATCTCTGTTTTTATTAGAACTAAAAGCAGCATTTGGTTTTACAGAGAATTTATTAGAGATTCTAATATCTGCATCAATCTCTAAACCTAATCTATAGCTACTACCAGAAGTTGCTCTAATAGGCGCACCAACATCATCTAAAGCACCAGTTAAAACCAACTGGTTTTTATAATCCATAAAGTAAATATTAGTGTTTAGTTTAATGGTTGGTTTATTTAAACGCCATCCAAATTCAAAGTCATTTAAAGTTTCTGGAGTAGTTACACCACCTTCAAAATCATTTCTGTTAGGCTCTCTATTTGCCACAGCAAAAGAAGTATATAAATTATTACTATTGTTAATTTTATATGTTAACCCGAATTTAGGGTTAAAGAAACTAAAACTAGCATCAACATCAATTGCATCTCTATCAGAAGTTAAACCTGCAGTTTGGTAATTTACAAATCTACCTTGTAAATCTGCATAACCAGCAAGGTTTTCAGTAATATCAAAAGTTGCTTTTGTAAAGATTGAAAAGTCTGTTTTTTTGGCATCAGAAAAATAATAACGATCTCTAATGTTTGCATTTTCAGATAATTCTTTTGCCCAAATTACTTCTCCAAAATGATCTCCAGTATAATTAGAATAAGAAATTCCTGAAATTAAATTTAAGTGATCAGTTTTATAATTGGTATTAAAATTTACCACGTAAAAATCATTTTCTAACCAACGTCTTCTAATTAAATCAGTAATTGGTACAACTTGTCCCCAATCATTTATATAAGAATCTGTAGCAACAACAATACCATCATATAAATTTATTTCATCTGTATCGTCTTCAAATTGTTCAAAAAAACCAGATCCTTTTGTATAATTTAATCCTAGGTTTGTAGACCAATTATCGTTTAATTTTTCATTCCAGTGTAACTGATAGTGGTTTTGATTATAATCGTCAACCTCATTATCATAAGTATAAGGATTTTGTCTTCTATCTGCAGCCAATTCATCCGCAGTTAAACCATACCAAGCTTGGTAAGTCTTTTCTTTTCCACCAAAAGTAATGGCTTTAATTAATGTGTTTTCATCAGTGTAACTACCTTGTAAATAATACGATTTTAAATCAGCAAAAGCTCTATCTACATAACCATCAGAAGAAATATTAGACAAACGACCTGCAATTTCTATATGGTCGTTAATTTTACCTGTACTAAATTTTACAGTATGTTTTCTGGTGTTATAAGAGCCAAAAGAGTTAGAAATTTCTCCAAAAGCTTCGTCTGAAACTGCGTCTGTTAAAATGTTTAAGCTCGCACCAAAAGCTCCAGAACCATTGGTTGATGTTCCTACACCTCTTTGCAACTGTAAGTTTTGAGTAGATGAAGCAAAATCACCTAAATTAACCCAAAAAGTTCCATGACTTTCTGCATCATTATAAGGAATTCCGTTTACAGTAACATTAATTCTTTCTCCATTAGAACCACGCACGCTCATATAGGTATAACCCACACCAGCACCAGCATCCGAAGATGAAACTACAGAAGGCATATAATTTAATAATACAGGAATATCTTGCCCTAAATTACGTTTTGCAATTTCTTTTTTTGATAAATTAGAAAACGTTACTGGTACATCTGTATTTGCACGAACTGCAGAAACCAACACTTCTTCTAAAACTGTTTCGTCTTGTTTTAAAATGATGTCATACTCTTCATTTTGATTGATGATAATTTTATCAGAAATTGTTTTGTAGCCTAAAAATGAAACTTCTAGAGTATAGGTTCCTTTTGCTAATTTTAAACTAAAGTTTCCATCAAAATCAGTAGATGTGCCTAGTTTATTTTCTTTTACAAAAACAGATGCTCCTGCTAAAGGTTCTTTGTTTTCATTGTATACAGTTCCTTTTACTGTAAACGATTGGGCGTTTGCAATTACGCTTGCAAACAAGAATAAAAAAAAGATAATTTTTTTCATTTTAAAAAATTTAAAACGAATAAAAAGAGGTAATTATTCTTGTATTTATTATTGAATAATTAGTTATTAAAGTCGTTGCAGCATTTTACTACAATCTGTTTTTAGATTGATACAGTAATTTTATCAATTGCCTTGCAAAGACGTTAAAATCAAATCCCTAAACAGCATTATCTGTTCTAGGTTCATTGGGTATGATCTCAGCTTGAGCTGAATTTATTTTAAAATCTATCAATTTTAAAACTTGATTCAGTTTTAGCACCCCTTTATGAGAACGGTGCAAAATTAAGTGCTAAAAATTTCTTATGAAATATAAAATTGATTTTTTTTTGAGCTATATATTAATCAAAAAAAAAACAAAAATTAAACTAATCTACATTTCGCATATGGTGTATTATATACTGCAATAGAGCACAATCTTGCTTTTAGAAATCAATAAATTTGTAACGAAATATAAAAGGGTTTTCTGTTTTTAAAGAAAATTCTTTTTCTAATACATATCAACGAATGAAAATATCACATAAAATAGGTTTATTAATTTGTGCTCTAACTTTAAGTTTACCTTTTAATGCACAAGAAGAAGAAAGTGGATTAGATAGATTTGTAGAATTTTTTACATTTTATCCTAATAAAGATAAAGTTGCAAAAGATTCTACTTTGTATTTATCAAAAATAATTACTGCGCCTATTTTAAGTTATTCTCCAGAAACGAGTTTAGGTTTTGGAGTTGGGGCAAAATATTTATTTAAATTTAAAGGAAGTGGAGAAGAAACAAGAACCTCTAATATGCCTGTTTCTTTATTGTACACGCTTAATAGTCAGTTTTTTGTGTATTCTGGATTCGAAATTTTTACAAATCAAGAAAAATGGGTGATTTCAGGTAATATTATCTTTCAAAATTATCCAAGATTATACTATGGAATAGGACAAAATTCACCAGAAACAAACGAAGAAATTTACGATAATTATCAATTTTTATTTGAACCCATTTTGTTAAAACAGGCTTTTACACGTTACTTGTTTTTAGGTGGTGGTGTACGTTATAATAAGATTTATAAAACTAAAATAGAGCCCAATAAATTATTAGCAACTAGTCAGCCTTCTGGTTTTGATGGTTCAACTTCTGTTGGTTTTGAGCTGGCTGCTTTGTACGATAGTAGAGATAATATTTTAAACGCTTCTAAAGGTTGGTATTTAGAATTAACCAAAGGTTTTTATGGTACTGCTTTAGGAGGTACTCATCAATTTGAATTAACAAGGTTTGATTTACGTCATTATTTAAAAGTATCACAAAAAAATGATGATGTTTTGGCTTTTCAAGCCATAGGGCATTTTGCAAATGGTGATGCACCTTTGTCTGAATTAGCGCTTTTTGGTAATGAAGAAACAATGCGTGGTTATGTAGAAGGTAGATTTATTGAAGAAAACTTATTAGCAGCTCAAGTAGAATATAGAAAAACGTTTAAAGATAGTCGTTTTGGAATGGTTGCATTTGTAGGAGCAGGAGATGTGTTTAACAAATCGAAAGAGTTAAGTTTAAATGATATAAAATTGAATTACGGAGTAGGATTGCGTTTTATGTTAGATAAAAAAGAAAAATTAAATATTCGATTCGATTTTGGTGCTGGTAACAAAACTGATGGAAACTTTTACGTAAATATTGCAGAAGCTTATTAAGATTTTTAATCTAATCTTGGTTTTTTACGCAAGGTTTTTTTAAGCGATTTTCGTTTATTTTTCTCAATATTTTTTAAAACTGAAGATCTACTAGGTTTAGTAGGTCTTCTTTTTTTAGGTTTTACTAAGTTGGTTTTTATTAAATGTAAAAAACGCTTTATGGCTAATTCTTTATTTTTATGTTGCGATCGTGTTTCTTCACAAAAAAGAATTATTACGTTTTCTTTGGTAAGTTTAGATGTTAGTTTGATTTTTAGAAGAGTTTTTTCTTCTTCGGATAAAGCAAGTGAATGTTCTAAATCGAATGTAAGTTCTATTTTAGATGATGTTTTATTTACGTGTTGACCACCTGCACCAGAACTTCTAATGGCTTTAAATTTTAATTCGTTTATTAATTGATGTTGCTTAAGATCATTCAATATTCGCTATAATTTTTATACCCATAAATTCTGATGAATATTGAGGAATGTAATTGAAAAGAAGATTTCGAAAACAAGTAACTTCAATTTTAATTTTTTATTGGATACGATTTCAGAGTATTAAAAATACAATTATTCATTCATTAAATCAGAAAATGAATGTAAATTTTCTTTATTGTGTATTATTTCGTCAATAGCTTCAGTAGCTTTTTTTAGACGAATTTCTTTATTCCCTTTTAATAAAATGTAGTGGCAATTATGGTCTTTTAAAGCTTTTTCAAAGGCATTAAACATTTCTAAACGTTGTTCTGGTCTGTCTCTTAAGTCATCTGCTTCCCAAGGTGTGTCTATGTAAGTTAAGAGATATAAATCATATTGATTAATTTTAGCAGCTTCATCAAGTCTTTCATCAACAAAGCCACCATAAAATTCTTGAGAATATACTTTGGTTTCTAACAAATCAGTATCACAAATTAAAACTTTATCTGCTTTTTTTGCGAGTTTGTTTTCGAGTTTCATTTGTCCAATGGCTATGGGTAATAAATCATTAGCTTCACAAGTTTTACGTTCATTATTCCACTTATTTTGTAAGTATTCTCTTGCAAATTCAGGAGTCCAAACCGTATTGTAATAACGAGCTAAATGTTTAGAAAGTGTTGTTTTTCCTGTAGATTCAGGGCCAAATAAAACAACTTTTACGATATTAATTGGGTGTTGTTTAAGCTTTTCTTCCATGCTAGATAACCAAATATGGCAATTATTGTAAATCCTAAATATTGAAAACTAGTAAATGTGAATCCTTTATAGAAATATAAAGGTACAGAAATGATGTCTCCAATAATCCAAAAAATCCAATTTTCTATTTTACGTTTTGCCATTAGCCACATACCAACAAAGAAAATTCCAGTAGTAATTGTATCTACATAAGCAACCCAAGAAGTCCATTTATTAAAATAATTGTAAACAATATAAACAAAGAGAAGCGTAGCTAAAAAGATATAAATAGAAGTTGTTTTTTCTTTTTTTGAGGTTTCAGAAATCGGAGTTACATGAGAATCATCAATTTTTCGAGTCCAAATATACCAACCATAGACACTCATAATAAAGTAATATATATTTATCATCATATCTCCTAAAAGCTCCCATTTTAAAAGTAAGTAGACAAAAATTGAAGTGCTAATCATTCCTGTTGGAAAAACCCAGATTTTGTTTTTTTTAGAAAACCAAACTGATAGAAAACCAAAAATAACAGCTATAATTTCTAAACAAATATCTGTATTAGAATAATCTTTATATTGTGCAAAAAAGAAATCAAAAATTTCTGACATATTGTTTGTTGATGTTATAGCATCAAAAGTAAGAAGTTATTTTGTTTTTCAGACCACATAGAATCATAGAAAATAGAGATGGTTGACTTTTATTAATTTGAGATTTCTCCAAAAGGTCTAAATGGCAGATTATAAATTTTGAGTAAAAACTTTGCAACTTATTAATACTTTGCTACTATTTTAATAAGCAAACACACAAGTAAAGCCTTCAAACTCTAAAAACTTCACGGCATAAGTATAGGTTTCTCCATTAAAACGAATTTCTCCTGTAGTTTTTTCATCAGCAAATTTAAAATCAGCAACATAAATATCACGTAAAAAAAGTAATTTTTTCTTTCCGTAAATTTTGTACAAACTCTCTTTTGCTCCCCAAACTATGGTTAATTTACTTATTAAAGCATCAGCATTTGCAATGGTTTTATACTCTTCTATAGGTGTAAATTTGTGTGCTATTTTTAAAATTTTATCACGTTGTTTTTCAATATCAATTCCCACTTCGGTTTTTGTGGAATAAATAATGGCAGTAAAATTAAAAGAATGGGTAATTGAAATAAATCTACCTTTATCTAAATGAGGTTTTCCAAACTCATCATAAATTAAATCGTCATCAGTTAAATTAATTTCTTTTAACAAATGCCTTATAGATAAAAATCCTTTTTGATGTAAATCCGATTTCATCGAATTAAATCTAGCAAGATTCTTTTCGGTTAAAGAAATTCCAGCTTTTAATTCATCAATAGATTCTTCAATTTTCCAGATAAAAACCCTAGTTTCTGGGCTGATAGTTAATGTTTTGTAAAGAGCCATATATTTTAAATTCTATGTCGTAACTTTGCAGTCGCAAAAAAGAGACAATAAATATACATAATATGAGCACAAAAACAGCTTACGTACCATTTAAAGTTAAAGATATTTCTTTAGCAGATTGGGGTAGAAAAGAAATTGAATTGGCAGAAGCAGAAATGCCAGGGTTAATGAGTTTAAGAGAAGAGTATGGAGATTCTCAGCCTTTAAAAGGGGCAAGAATTGCAGGTTGTTTGCATATGACAATTCAAACCGCTGTTTTAATAGAAACTTTACAAGCTTTAGGAGCAGAAGTTACTTGGAGTTCTTGTAATATTTTCTCTACTCAAGACCAGGCTGCTGCTGCAATTGCTGCAACAGGAACACCAGTTTATGCTTGGAAAGGAATGAACGAAGAAGAATTTGATTGGTGTATAGAACAAACTTTATTTTTTGGTGAAGACAAAAAACCATTAAATATGATTTTAGATGATGGTGGAGATTTAACCAATATGGTTTTAGATAAATATCCAGAATTAGCTGCAGGAATCAATGGTTTATCAGAAGAAACAACAACAGGAGTTCACAGACTTTACGAAAGAGTAAAAAACGGAACTTTACCAATGCCAGCTATCAATATTAACGATTCTGTTACAAAATCTAAGTTCGATAACAAATATGGTTGTAAAGAATCTGCAGTAGATGCAATTCGTAGAGCAACAGATATTATGTTAGCAGGTAAAAGAGTTGTAGTTTGTGGTTATGGAGATGTAGGTAAAGGTACTGCTGCTTCATTTAAAGGTGCAGGTTCTATTGTAACTGTTACAGAAATCGACCCAATTTGTGCTTTACAAGCAGCTATGGATGGTTTTGAGGTAAAACGTTTAGAAACTGTAATGAGTAATGCAGATATTATTATTACAACAACAGGAAACAAAGATATTGTAACTGGTAAACATTTTTCTGCTTTAAAAGACAAAACAATTGTTTGTAATATTGGGCATTTTGATAACGAATTAGACATTGCTTGGTTAAACGAAAACTATGGTGATACTAAAGTAGAAATTAAGCCACAAGTAGATAAATATACAATTAATGGTAATGATATTATCATTTTAGCAGAAGGTCGATTGGTAAATTTAGGATGTGCTACTGGTCATCCAAGTTTTGTAATGTCTAACTCATTTACTAACCAAACTTTAGCACAAATGGAACTTTGGAACAATGCAGATGCTTATGGAAATGATGTATATATGTTACCAAAACATTTAGATGAAAAAGTAGCAAAATTACACTTAGCTAAAATAGGAGTTGAGTTAACAGAATTACGTAACGACCAAGCAGAATATATTGGAGTTACTGTAGATGGCCCTTATAAGCCAGAACATTACAGATATTAATTCTCAATTTGTCATTTCGAAATGAGCCTTTTTAGGCGATTGAGAAATCTCATAAAACTTGAAAACCTTTCCTTTAATTTGGGAAGGTTTTTTTATTAGGGCGTTTTTAACAGGCTTTCGCTACTCGCTTTTTTGTTGAAAAAACAAAAAGAGCTCAAACACGCGCTCAATCCTTAACGCGAATTCTGGCTTTTAAAAAATATGTTGGCTTTGATTAAAAATTAATAAAACAATTTCAATATTACCTTTTTTTGAAACTCTGTAAATTAAAGAAATATGTTTATTAACAACACATTTATGTAAATCTAAAACAATAGATTTTGGGCAAATATGGTTATGATTTTTTATGTTTTTTAACAATTCATTGACCTGAAGTTCAAATTTTTCTACAATTTGAATACCCCATTTATCAAAAAGTTGTTCAATGATATTTAAGTAAGATTTTTCGGAAAGAACAGACCAGATAATTCTCACTATTGTTGTTTAAAAGCAGCAATTTTATTTTTTACAGAAGTCATTACATCTTCGTGAGAAATAACATTTCCATTATCTAATTCTTGTAAACCTTTAGCAATAGATTCTTTTTCAGAATTAGTAAGTGAATGATACCAATCATTATTTTTAGTTTCTTTAGATAAAAATTCACGCATTTTTTTAACTACAGAACTATCTTGCAATTCCATAATTTGCTGAATTAGATAGTATTTTTCTGATTGGATATCCATATAAAACAAATATAATAAAAGTATTTGGTTAAAGAGAAGGAAGTCGTTTCTTACTTTACTCCGAGAATTATTCTTGCTTTGGTGTTTTGTTAAGCATTATGTTTCTAATTTCTTGAAGTTTTCCAATATCTGGACTTTTTCTTAATTCACTGTTTACGTATTTATTTATTCTCTTATGTTTTTGAAGTAGTTTTATTTCACGTATTTCTTTTTCAACCAATGAGAATATAAATTGTTCTTTATTCAAATGGAGATTTAAATAGCAAAATATTTTTTGAATTTCATCTAAAATTATCCATAATTTATGAAAAGGAACATCCGTTTTAAAATTATCTCTATTAGAATCTGAATGCGCATAATATTTATTTCTTAAGTTTTTAATTTTTTTATAATCTTCACTTTTAGATATTGCAGAAACCTTATTTCTAAATTGTATCATTATATTTATATCAGGTTCCGTATACCAATTATTATATTCATCTTTATTATTAATAATATTATTTAAAAAAGATTGTAGATTATAATGTTCTTTATTTTCTAGTATTTTGTAAAGTTCTAAAACAAAAAGTTTTATTGAATTTTTATAACTTCTTTCAAAGAAACTTGAACTATAAACGATTTCTTTAAAGTAATCTTCTTTTCTGTTGGATATGAAAATTATATCATTTTTCAAGTACTCTAAATAAATTAAAGAGTTTCTATAAAAATCCATTTTTTCATCCAAAAACTTGTTATTCATATTTATCCTTTAATTCTTTTTTCTATTTTGCAGTTATTTCATTCAATATAACAAAATGCAACCAACCAAAAAAATAGGATTACTTCTAGGACCGCTATTATTTTTTCTCATTCATTTTTTGCCAATAACTTTGGTGTCAGATAAAGGAGATGCAGTAATTGCAATTGCAGTTTGGATGGTTGTTTGGTGGATAACAGAAACTGTAAATATTGCAGTTACAGCTTTACTGCCACTCATACTTTTTCCACTTTTAAAAGTAATGCCAATTGCAGATGTTGGTGCTAATTATGGTAGTCCAATTATATTTTTATTCTTTGGTGGTTTTGTCTTGGCTCTGGCTTTAGAAAAAGTAAACTTACATAGAAGAATTGCTTTAAATATTGTAAAACTCACAGGTACAACTCCAGAAAAAGTTGTATTAGGTTTTATGTTAGCCACAGCTTTTATGAGTATGTGGATTAGCAATACTGCAAGTACTGTTGTAATGCTACCAATAGCAATATCAGTAATAAAACTCTTAATTGATGACAAAGATGGTTTTACAAAAGGTGATAAAAACTTTGCGCTAAGTATAATGTTAGGAATCGCTTTTGCTGCAAATGCGGGCGGAATTGCAACTGTTATTGGGACACCTCCAAATTCAGTTTTAATTGGTTTGTTAGAAAATCAATATAATATACAAATCTCATTTTTAACTTGGATGAGCTTTGGTTTGCCTTTTTCAATTTTAATGATAACAGCAGTTTATTTTGTACTCGTAAAATGGATGTTTCCTTGTAAAGGAATTGTATTTACGTCATCAGCAAATTTAATTACAGAAGAAATTGATAAGTTAGGTAACATATCAAAAGAAGAAAAAAGAGTGCTTACCATTTTTGCTTTCACAGTTTTTTTATGGATTTCAAGAACACTAATTAATTCTATTTTTCCTGGTTTAAAATTGTCTGATACAATTATCAGTTTAATAGGTGCAGTTGCTTTATTTGCTATTCCTATGAACTTTAAAAAAGGAGATTTTATTTTAGAATGGAATGATACCAGCAAATTAGCTTGGGGAATACTTTTACTTTTTGGTGGAGGTTTAGCACTAGCAAAAGGAATGGCTTCTAGTGGTTTGGTTGCTCTAATTACAGATACAATAGCTGCTGGTGAGTTTAATATTTTATTTACTGTTTCTTTGTTAATTGTTTTAATGCTTTTTATGACAGAATTAATGAGTAATGTAGCTTTGGTAGCTGTTTTAGCGCCAATTGTTGCAGGTATTGCAATTGGTTTAAATATTCCGATTTTAAATTTATTGATTCCTGTAACTATGGCTAGTAGTTGTGCTTTTATGCTGCCAATGGCAACACCACCAAATGCAATTGTTTTTGCAAGCGGTTATGTAAAAGTAAAACAAATGGTTAGAGCAGGTGTAATTTTAAATATTATCGCAGTTTGCTTATTGATTCTGTATTATCAATTTGTAATTCCTCTGTTCTTTTAATGAGTTTATAAACGTTAATTTATAATAAAAAGCCTTCCTGAAATTAGTTAAAATAAGATCAGAAAGACTTTAGAATTATTTATCAGCTAAAAACTCAACAGTATTTTTTTTGGTAGTTTTTAGTTCATTTTTAGAAACAGAAAAACTCGATTTTACTTTTAAAATTATCGGATAAAGCATCCCTATAAAAGATAAACATCCAACTAAAATTAGAATGTTATTAATGTTTGTAAATGTGTTGCCAGCTGTTAAAATTCCTAATATTAGAATTACAGAAATAGGCAAAGAGAGTGCTAAAATTGATAAAGCAAAATTTGGGTCGAATGTTTTATCTGGTGTGTTTTCTTTTTCCTCTTTATTATTTACTGCAGAAATATGAGCAAAAGGCCAAAAACTAGCAGAACTTAATGAAAAAGCAATCATTACTAAAATGTCATTTTGTATTGAAATATCAGCAAAGAAAACAATGCCAGCAATTAAAAATAGCGTAAAACCTGCTCTTAAAAGCAATAAAGAGAATAGTTGAAAAAATTGTTGTTTTTTAAATTTTACAGCTAAACCGATAAAAAGCAAAACCAAAGGTGTCATTATATAACTTAGTCTTGTTAATGTACTCGATAAAAAGTTCGGAATTTTATCTAAAGTAATACCAAAGGAAACTAGAATTAATGCTACTATTATAAAAAGATTAACGGGTTCGTATAATAATGTTTTTGCTAACGATTTTAATTTTGTTTTAAGCGAATTTGCTTCAAAATCTGCATTTTTATAATGCCATTTTAATGCGACTAAATACAGTAAAAAAAGCACAAAAAATTTGTTCCCTAAATCTGCCATCGCAGCTTTTGCCAAAGAACCATCACCCAAAAATTCTAAAATAAAAGGAAAACAAGATAAACCAGGTGCTAAAGAAGGTATTAATAATCTTGCACTTCTTCCTTTATCAGAATTCATTTTAATGCCAATTACAGAAAGTAATATAGGTGTTACTGCAAATAAAATTACGTTTAAACCTAATGCCAATATTGGAAAAAGGATTAAGTTACCATCAATTTTTACTTTTAAAAGTGCTATAAAAATGGTTGCTGGCAAAGCAATGGTTAGAATTAAACTTTTTATTCCATTTGTTTCATTTCCAACAGAAATCTTCTTTTTTAAAAGAACACCTATAAAGATAAACAGTAAAAATGAAATGGATTTTTCTAAAGCTCCATCCATAAATTAGGCAAAAATTTCTGTAATTGCGTTGGTAAAGGTTTTCATTTCATCCATAGTACCAATACTAACTCTACACCAGTTTTTATCCCAAAATTTAAAAGCTCTAACAGCAACGTTTTTACCGTAAATTTCTTTTAAGAATTTTTTACCTGTCATTGGTATTTCAAAGATGATAAAATTTGTTTCTGATGGTAAACAAGAATAGTTGTTTTCTTTTAAATAAGACATTGTGTAGTCTCTTGCGTCTGCAATTTTAGTTTTACACATATCTAAAAAATTGGTATTTTCTAAACTAGTAGTTGCAGCAGCAATTGATGGTCCTGTAATACCCATTCCACCTCTAGTAATTTCAGAAATTATATCTAAAGTTTCTTTTTTACCAATTGCATAACCAATTCTTAAACCAGCCATACCATGTATTTTAGAAAAAGTTCTGGCAACAATTACGTTTTTACCTTCTGCAACTAAAGAGTTCATAGAATCTTTAATTCCGTTTTTAGATAATTCAATATAAGCTTCATCTACAAAAACAGGTACTTTTTCAGAAACTCTGCTACAAAAATCTTTTAGTTTTTTAGCGTCTGTAATAGAGCCAGTTGGGTTGTTTGGGTTACAGATGTAAACTAGTTTTGTGTCTTCGTCAATACCAGCTTCCATAGCATCTAAATCGTGCTGAGCATCATCTAATAATTTGTAAGATTTCCATTTACCTCCAACAGATTTTGCAACCACAATTAAAGACATATAACTTGGGTCTGCACTAATTACATTTCCTCCATTTTGAAACAAAACCATAGCTACTTTTTCTAATAAATCAGAAGAACCAGGTCCCATTAATATTTGATTTGGGTCTATACCTTCGTTTTTAGCGATTTTAGCTTTTAAATTGGTTAATGTTTTCCAAGAGTATCGATTTCCATTAAAAACTTCTTTTTGAAAAGCTTCTGCAGATTTTGGTGGTGGACCATAAGGGTTTTCGTTAGCTCTTAGTATGGTTAAAGTAGCTTCTTCCTTAACTAAAGGAGGTGTAAACTCGTTAAAATAATTGTTAGAGTTGTATAAAAAAGTTCTGTTTTCTTTTTGGGCAGTTAATACATTGCTACTCCAAATTTCGTGTGGTACAAGAGCTAAAGCGCCTAAAGTTAAAGTTCCTTTTTTTAACCACTCGCGTCTGCTAAAGTTTGTTGTTTTCATTAGTTGATGTTTTAAGAATTTACTGGTTTACAATTTACTAAAATCATATTTTTTTTAAGTATAGATATTTTAATAGAAATCATAAATATTTGATTTTTATTAAATAATATCTAGTTATTTTAAATATTTAGTATTAATAATTTTATAAATAGTAATTTTATATGTATATTCTATAATGATCTGTTACTTGTGTTTTGGCTTTTTAAAAGTTTATTTTTCTAATAAATTCAAAACTTTAAGAGGTATTTCTTGTATACTTACTTAGCAATCAATATATTTGGTAAACCAATTTGGTAAACCAATTCTTAAACTTGTATATGAAACCGTATTTTTACTTATCTGTGTTTGTCGTTATTACCTTTTTTACGTCATGTAATAAAGTAGAAAATAACATCTTTGTCTCTAATGTAAATGAGCTTACTGAAGCTTTAAAAAGCGTAAAAGCTGGTGATGATATTGTGCTTAAAAATGGTACTTACAAAGACATTAATATAAAATTTATTGGAGAAGGTACTGAAGGAAATCCGATAACGCTAAGCGCAGAAACTCCTGGAGAAGTTTTTATAGAAGGCGAATCTAGTTTAGAGATTAGTGGTAATTATTTAAAAGTTGATGGTTTGTTCTTTAGAAACGGGCATTCTCCTAAAACAAATGTAATAGCTTTTAGAACTTCTAAAAAAGAAGTTGCCAACCATAGTACAGTTTCTAATTGTGTAATTTTAGATTTTAATAATTTACAAAGAGATCAAGATAATCTTTGGGTACAGTTTTATGGTAAACATAATGAATTAAGTAATTGTTATTTGGCTGGTAAAACTAATGGTGGGCCAACTGTAAGAGTAGATTTAAAAGGTAATCAAAGTATTAGAAATTATCATAAAATTATTAACAATCACTTTGGGCCAAGACCAAGAAAAGGTGGTGCAAGAGGAGAAACAATTCAATTAGGAAGTAGTTTTACATCAATGTCGCCAAGTAATACAACCATTGCAAACAATTTGTTCGAAGAATGTAATGGAGAGGTAGAAATTATATCAAGCAAAACCAATTTTAATATCATTAAAAATAATGTTTTCTATAAAAGTGAAGGTTCTGTGGTTACAAGACATGGTAATTATGTAACTGTAGATGGTAATTATTTTATTGGTGATGGTGTAAACGATCAATTTGGTGGTATTAGAATTATTAACACAGGTCATTGGGTAATTAACAACCTATTTTATAAAATAAAAGGAAAGAACTTTAGAAGTCCGATTGCCATTATGAACGGAATTCCAAAATCGCCATTAAATAGATATAATCAAGTAACAGATGTAGTTGTGGCTTATAATACGTTTGTAGATTCAGATTCTCCTTTTCAATTTGGTGTAGGTACAAATATTGCACAAGCTGCTGTTTTACCAAAATCTGAAATTAGATCTGCAAGACCTTTAAGAACAGAGGTTGTAAATAATGTAATTTATAATTCTGTAGGCGATAAAAATCCAATTATAGAACACGATAAAGCAGATGGTGTTACTTTTAAAAGTAACGTTATCGATAACAATAAAGTAGAGTTCCCCCAAAAAGATGGATTAGTTGCTATGAAATTGTCATTGACTGATATAGGTTCTAATCTGTCTTTTCCTTTATCTGGTTTTAGTGATGTTGAGCCTTATATTGGTTTCGATTTCGAAAAAATTACAGAAGATTTATTAGGGAATTCTAGAAGTAAAAACAATCAAATTGGTGCTATTTTAGCATCAGAAAATATCAACTTAAATATTTTAGATAAATCTAAATATGGTACAGATTGGTATTCTAATGAAGTTGAAAAGAAAGACCCAGTAACGCATAATGTAACTAATGCTGATGAATTAGTATCTAAATTAAAAGCTGCAGAAAGTGGAGATATTATCAATTTAAATGATGGAGCTTACGCTATTTCAAAATCATTAATTATTAATAAATCAATTACTATTCAATCTAATAACAAATCTGAAATTTTATATTCTGGTGATGAAAATACACCTGCATTACAATTACAACCTTATGGAAAGTTAGTGTTAAAAAACATCAAACTAAAAGGAACAAATACACAATATGCTTTTGCTAGTTTAAAAGAAAATATGTCTAACCATTTTGGTTTAGAGGTTATCGATTCTGAAATCAGTAATTTTAATTATGCACTTAAAGTTTTTAAACAATCTTTTTCTGAAGAAATCACATTTACAAATACTGCTATTTTAAATTGTGAAAACGGATTAGAATTATCCGAAGAAACAAATGATAGAGGTGATTATAATACCGAATTTTTAACCATTGATAATTGTACGTTTAATAACGTGAAACAAAATGTGATTGATTATTACAGAGGTGGTTATGATGAATCTACCATTGGGGGTAATTTATTAGTTACAAACTCAACATTTACAAACTGTGGAGCATCAGAAAAAAATAGAATTTTAATCAATCACAGAGGAATTGTAAATGTAAATATCAACAATAATGTATTTAAAAATAATAAAGTAAAATTAGTGGCTTTATTATGGGGTGCAAAGAACAATTCACATTCAAATAATACTGTTACAAATTCTGGAATCATTAAAACAGAAGAGAATTTGAAGCAAAAATTAATGTATTAATTAATTCTTTTAAACGAATCTAAAAATGAAAAAATCAATCTTAATATTTGCTGCTGTAACTGTATTTTTTGCTTGTAAAAACAATTCAAAACCAAATGCAGAAAAAACTACTGAAACTAAAAAAGAAATAAAATACCCAAGTGATGTTTTACCTTTTTTAGATGAATGGAAAATTCTTTTGGGTGATGGTACTTACCAAGATTCATTAATTGATTATAAAAAAGATGATTTTTTCTATGTAGAAAATGATGGGGAAACTGATTGGGTAGTTTATAAAACACCCAATTCTGGTGTAACTTCTAGAACGTCTAAAAACACAAGAACAGAATTAGGTCAAAAAGCACATTGGATTCCTGAAGTTGGTGGTAAATTAACTGGTACTTTAAAAGTACAACAAGTTTCTATTTCTGGTGATGCTCGAGTTGCTGCTTCATATTCGGTTGTAGTTGGTCAAATTCATAGTGATGAAGGTCACGAAAATGAGCCAATTAAGATTTTTTATAAAAAATTTCCAGGTCACACAAAAGGATCTGTTTTCTGGAACTATGAAATCAATACAAAAGGTGATAATTCTGGTAGATGGGATTTTTCATCAGCAATTTGGGGTAATGATATGTCTGTTGTTGGTAAAAGTGCAAATTCTTATCCTGCAGAACCAGAAGATGGTATTGAGTTGGGAGAAGAATTTAGTTACGAGATAAATGTGTATAAAGGTATTATGTATTTAATTTTTACGAGTAAAGGTCATAAAACCGTAAAATTCACCAAAAACTTATTAAAATCAGATTTTACTACAAAAGAAGAAGTGCCACAACAAATTTGGGATTTGTATGCAGCAATTGGTAGAGATGGTATTGAAAGAGAAAGTGCTTATGCAGGCGAAATTCAGTACTTTAAACAAGGGGCATACAACCAAACTAATGGTAAAAATCCAGAAGATAATATTGTTTGGTATACAGGCTCAGAGACTTATAATGGAGATATTGCTAAGCAGTATGCAAACGGATGTTACTCAGAAGTTTGGTTTAAAGAAGCTACTGTTGGGTCAAGTACGCAACCTGTTGAGTAAAAAATTATCAGTTTACTGATATTTATCATTTTTAATTAAGTAATTAGTAATCAACCCTTAATAAAATGTTAATAAAATTTTGATAATCCAATTATTATTGTATTTTTGGTAAACCAATTTGGTAAACCAGATTGGTTAGCTAATTATTAACTATAAACTAAACACTTAATTATGAAAAAAACATTACTTATTATTGTTGCATTATTCACGTCATTCTTGGGTTATTCTCAAGTATTCGATAATATTCCAACAGGTTCAGGTTATTATATAAATAAACTTCTTCCAAGCCCATCAGGTGCAGATTTAACAAATGAATATATAGAGATTAGAGGAACAGCTAATGCAGTAGTACCTTCAGATTTATATCTTATTTCTATTGAAGGAGATGGAAATAGTTCAAGTAGAGGTAAAGTTAGTGAGGCTATTCAATTAGGAGATGGTACTGTAACTTTTGGTTCAAATGGTATGTTAGTTGTAATTACTAATTATACAGATTCAGGAACAAATGTTGTTACAGAAAGCCCATATAAATCTATAATATCCTCAGACGCTACAGTTATAGAGATTGCCTTAACTGGTACTGATGTAACTAGTAGTAGTTCATCTGCTGTAGATTCACAAACGCCAGATATTGGTTATGATGGAAACTTAATTGATGCAACAGCAACTTATATGCTGGTTTCAGCACCATCTAATCCTAAAGGAGTTAGAATTGATGGTACTTCTAACTCAGATGATGCAAATGGAGTTATTAATGATACTGGAGATCATACTTCTTGGACGCTTTATGATTCAGTTGGTTATGGAGATGATGATGATGTTGATGCTAATGAAAATGGTGAATATTTATATGGTCAAATTGTATATGTACAAGATAATGCTAATTTTTCTGCTAAACACTTTATTACAACAAGCGCAACAATTGTAGATTTTGCTACTACATCTGATGCAAACTATATTTTAAGACAAGGTACAAAAACAGGTTTTACAGCTGATGATTGGATTGTTTCCGCAAATGGGTCTGGTTCTAGTGTTCCTAACTGGATATTTAGTACATCTAGTTCTAAGGTATATCCAGATGAGTTTTTAGGTTGGGAAGGTATTAAAGATGTGTATGGGCAATTAAATCCAACTGCAGCATCTTTATCTGTAGATAGTTTCTTTTCTTCTAAAGTTTCTGTATACCCAAACCCAGCAAGCGAATTTGTTAAAATAACTTCTCAAGTAGAACTTAATAAAGTAGAAATTTTTAATTTATTAGGTAAAAAAGTTATTAGTACTTCAAAATTAAACAATAATAATTTAGATATTTCTTCTTTGTCTAAAGGAGTGTATTTAATGAAACTTACTAGTGGTGATTCTGTTGCTACAAGAAAGTTAATTAAGAGCTAACAATTATATTGAAAACTGGAAATAGGGACTCATTAATTTGAGTTCTTATTTTTTTTAAAAATTAAAAATGAATTACCAAAAAGCACTTTTATTTGTTTTATTAATCGCGTTTTCTTGTGCTAAGCAAGAAAAAGTAATGGTTTCTGATTCAGAAAATCAACATCCAAAATTAATTCTTACTGCAAAAGGTGTAAAAGATATTAGAGCACAATTAGGTACTATTCCAATCTTCGATAATTCTTTACTAAAAGTAAAAGAAGAAGTAGATGCCGAAATTGCTCTAGGAATAGAAACTCCAATTCCAAAAGATTATTCTGGCGGATATACACATTCTAGACACAAACAGAATTGGTTTGTATTACAGAAAGCTGGCGTTTTGTATCAAATTTTAGATGATGAAAAATACGCTAAGTATGTAAAAGATATGTTGATGCAGTATGAGGAAATGTATAAAACATTGCCTTTGCATCCTAAAACAAGATCTTATGCAAGAGGTAAATTGTTTTGGCAATGTTTAAATGATGCCAATTGGTTAGTTTACGTAAGTCAAGCTTACGATTGTATTTATAATTATTTATCAGAAGGAGAGCGTAATAAGTTAGAAACTAATTTATTTAAACCATTTGCAGATCATATTTCTGTAGATAGTCCGCAATTTTATCAAAGAGTACATAATCACAGTACTTGGGGTAACGCAGCAGTGGGTATGATTGGTTTGGTTATGGATGATGAAGAATTAATTCAACGTGCATTGTATGGAATAAAAGGCAAAGAAATGGATAAAACTGCAAAAGATGATGATGGTGGTTTTATTAATAAATCTGGTAAAGCTGGTTTTTTAGCAAATATAGAAGAACCTTTTTCACCTGATGGTTATTATAATGAAGGCCCTTATTATCAAAGATATGCAATGTATCCTTTTTTAGTTTTTGCTGAAGGACTTCAGAATGTAAAACCAGAATTAAAGATTTTTGAATACAAAGAAGGTGTGCTTTTAAAATCGATTAATGCGCTTTTAAATTTATCTGATGCAGATGGCGATTTTTTTCCATTAAACGATGGTCAAAAAGGTATGTCTTATTACAATAGTGCTTTGGTAACTGCTGTAGATGTTTCTTATCATTATGGTAATCAAGATCCTGGTTTATTGAGTATTGCAAGTAAGCAAAATAGTGTTTTGTTAGATGATTCTGGCTTAGCAGTTGCTCTTGGTATTCGAGAAGGAAAAACTAAATCTTTCGAAAAAAAATCTATCAATTTATCTGATGGTCCTGAAGGGAAACAAGGTGGAGTTGGTATTTTAAGAAACGAAGATATAGAACTTGTTTTTAAATATGCATCTCAAGGATCTAGTCATGGACATTATGATAAATTGTCTTATTCTCTATATGAAAATGGAGAAGAAGTAATTCAAGATTATGGTTTAGCGCGTTTTGTAAATATTGAGCAAAAAGGTGGGGGAAACTATTTAAAAGAAAATAAAACTTGGGCAAAACAAACCATTGCACATAATACAGTTACGCAAAACGAAACATCTCATTATAAAGGTAAATATGAAATTGGGAGTCAAAACCATCCTGATTTACACTATTTTTCTTCGGATAATAAAGAGGTGCAAATAGTGAGTTCTAAAGTAAGAAATACTTATTCAGGTACTGATTTACATAGAACTATGGCTATAATTAACGATGTTGATTTAGAAAAACCTTTTGTCTTAGATATTATGAGAGTAACATCAGATAAAAAGAATCAATACGATTTTCCTTTTTATTATTTTGGACAGGTTTTAGATGCTAATTTCGAATATAAAACTACATCAACTTTAAAACCATTAGGTAAAAAGAATGGTTATGAGCATTTATTCTTAGAAGCTTCAGCAAAAGCAGATGATAAGAACAGTAAATTTTCTTGGTTTAACAACAATAAGTTTTATACCATAACTTCTGTTACCGATAAAAAAGATGAATTACTTTTTACAAGAATTGGTGCAAACGATCCTGAATTTAATTTACGAAGAGATCCTGCCTTAATAGTAAGAAGAAATAACGTGAAAAATACAACATTTGTTTCAACAATAGAGTCGCATGGAAGTTATAGTCCTGTAACAGAATCAGCATTAAATGCTAAGAGTTCTATTGCAGAAGTAAAAGTAATTCTCGATAATAAAGATTACACAGCAATTATGATAGCGAATGTAAAAGGAAATACAAAGTTATTTATAACTGCAAATTCAGATGCTTTAAAAGAAACTAAGCATAACTTAAAATTAAATGGTAAGAACTATTCTTGGATGGGGTCTTACTACTATAAACAAACAAATAAATAATAAAAAACAATTAAAATGAAACGATTTAGTGAAAAGTATGTTATCGCAAAAGATATGGAATGGGAAAATCTTGGAGGAGGAGTTTCAAGAAAATTCTTAGGTTATGACAATCAAATTATGATGGTAAGTGTAAAGTTTGAAAAAGGAGCATTAGGTTCTCCTCATCAACACTTTCATACACAAGCAACTTATTGTGTTTCAGGTAAATTTGAGTTCGAAATTGATGGAGTAAAACAAATTGTAGAAGCTGGAGATGGTGTTTATATCGAGCCAAATTTATTACATAGTGCAGTTTGCTTAGAAGAAGGACAATTAATAGATACTTTTAGTCCAGTAAGAGAAGATTTCTTAACAGGTGATGGTCCATCTTATTTTGGAGATAAAGAATCATAAAAAGTGCCAGCCAAATGTAAGAGGTAAAAGGTTTTTTTTAAAACATATTTTTAAGAAGCCTTTATATAACTCAGTATTTTAAGAAATAATTAACAAATTATTTTATTATGATGCAATAAACTCTTATTTTTGGTTAACCAAATTGGTTTACCAATTTGAATTTGAATAATATTTTATATAAAACCAAATTGATAAAAACTAAAGTTTTGTTTACAAACAAAACAATTTAAATCAGTTAACTATGAATTTAAAAATTAAATCAGTATTTTTTGTAGTACTTTTATTTTGTACATCATTGTATGCACAAGATGAGGTAACAATAAAAGGAACTGTTACTTCACTATCTGATGGTGAGCCTGTTTTAGGTGCTAACATTGTTATTGTTGGTACAAAAAAAGGGGTTAGTACAGATTTTGATGGTAACTATACTTTAAAAGTGAAAAAAGGAGATGTAATCCAATTTTCATATTTAGGTTTTAAACCTAAAACAGTAACCTATACAAACCAACTAAGACTAGATGTTGCTCTAGAAGAAAACGCAGATGTTTTAGATGAAATTGTAATTGTAGGTTATGGAGATCAAAAACAGAAAAATGTAACTAGTGCTTTAACTAAAGTATCTGGTGAAGACTTGCAAAACCAAGCAGTATCTCGTGTAGAAGATGCATTAAAAGGTAGAGTTGCAGGTTTAAGAATTCAAGTAGTATCTTCAGAAGCTGGTGGTGATCCTAAAATTACCTTAAGAGGTCCAGGTTCAGTAACAGGTTCTTCATCACCTTTAATTGTGGTAGATGGTGTTATTTTAGGTACAGATAGCGATATTTTAGGTTCTATAGATAATAACAATATCGAATCTATAAGTGTTTTAAAAGATGCTTCTTCAGTAGCAATTTATGGTTCTAGGGGTGCAAATGGTGTAATTTTAATTACACTTAAAAAAGGGGTTGTTGGTAAAACAACTTTTTCTTATAACACTTTTACAGGTTATAAATATGCTGATAATAACGAGAACTTTAATACTTCTATAGCAGATGAAAGAGCTAGATTAAATGGTTTACAAAGTACTGTTGATGGTATTTCTACTTCTAGTGTAAATTACGATAGAATTATTAATGATTATGAAACTGCTTATGCAGAATTAGAAGCTATGGATTTTATTGCTTCTTTAGGTGGTGGTGAAAGAAACTTACAAGATGAAGTTTTTGAAGGTGGTTTTATTAAAAATCATTCTTTCTCAGTAAGAGGAGGTACAGAATTAACAAGTTATACTGCCTCTTTAGGTTATTTAGAAGATCAAGGAATTGCTATAAAAGATAATTTTAACAAATATAATGTTAGAATTAAAGTTGATAGTAAATCAAAAAATAAGAAAATTAAGTACGGAGGTAATATTCGTGTAAATTATAACGATCAAGAAAAATTACCAGCAAGATTTACAGATCCTTTAAGACAAATGGGGCATATTCCATTATACTTAAATGAAGAACATTTAAAATATGTAACTCAGTTTTCTACAGATGTAGGTGTTTCTACAGATGCAGGTAAATTATTCGAAAACTTAGGTGTTGGTAGTTATGGTTTTTCTAGAGCTTTCGATCACGTTTTTACTAAAGACCCAGCAAACCCAAGATCTATTTTAAGAGACCCAAATACAGGTTTACCAGTGGCTAGCTCATTAACTTCTGGAGGTTTAACTTTATCTACAACTAAAAACGTACATCCGTTAGTTCACTTTTTAGAAAGATCTAGAACTAAGAAAAAATTAAGCTTAAATGCATCTTCTTATATCGATTTTAAATTAGCAAAAGGTCTTAATTTTAGACAAACTGTTTCTGGTGTTTTCAGACACAATAAAACTAACGAAGCAGATTATTTATATGGTCAAGAAAATAGAGATCAAGAAGCATATCGATTAGAAAGAAGAGATGAGTTAAATCAATTTACTTTCGAATCTCTTTTAAAATATAATAGAGAGTTTGGTAAGCATAGCCTTAATTCAGTTGCTGGTTTTGAGTATATGGAGTCACATAACTACAGACAAGAATCAGAAGCAGTTGGTTATACTAACGATTTTAATGATAATATAGCTCTTGCAGATGGTGGAACAACATACACAGATAATGCAAGCGAAAAATTGGTTTCTTATTTTGGTAGATTAGATTATAGTTATGATGATAAATACTTATTCCAATTATCATTACGTAGCGATTCAAGTACAAGATTTGGACCTAATACTAGAACAGGATTTTTCCCTGCTGCTTCTTTAGGTTGGATTTTATCAAACGAAAAATTCTTAGAATCTAACGATTTAATTTCTTTCTTAAAAGTAAGAGCAAGTTATGGTGTGTCTGGATCTAATAATATTTCTAATAATATTTTTGAGTCTTTATATAGATTCGAAGAAACGTATAGTACAATTAGTTATAATGGACAAACAGGTGTTAAAGGAACAACTTTAGCAAACCAAATTTTAGGTTGGGAAAAGTTAATAGAATTTAATCCTGGTTTAGATGTTACATTTGGTAGAGGTCTTGTAAATTTTACAGCAGATTACTATATTAGAACAAGCGAAGATTTACTGCTTTTAGCACCAGTTTCTGCTACTTATGGTACAGATAGTTGGCTACAAAACCTTGGTGAAGTTCAAAACGAAGGTGTTGAGCTAGAGTTAACTGCTCGTATTATGAGAAAAGATAACTTTAGATGGAGTGCTTCTGGTCAATTCTCATTAAATAGAAATACTGTAAAAAGTCTAGGTAACAATGAGCAAATTATTTCTAGAATAGATCAAGATACAAGACCAACAGAATTTATTGCAAAAGTAGGTCAGCCAATTACATCTTTCTATGGTTGGGTTTACGATAGAGAAATTCCTTTAGAGTGGGTAGATAATCCTTTCAATAGATTTAATAATGATTTTGCTGATGTTTATGTAAAAGATTTAAATGGTGATGGTATTATTGATGATGATGATAGAACAGAATTAGGTAGTCCTTATCCAGATTTCGAATGGGGTTTTAACTCAGATTTCTCAATATATGATTTCGATGTTTCTTTTCAATTCCAAGGATCTCATGGAGCAGAAGTAAGAGTAGCAGATTTAGATCAGTTGTATTATGCAAGTGAATCTGCAGTAAATGAAGTATCTAATTTTCCAGATAGAGATTTAACTGTTCATAGAAGATTTACAGACGATCATATTCAAGATGCATCTTTTGTAGCATTAAGAAACTTAACAGTAGGTTATACTTTTCCAGAAGCAATAACAGATAAGTTAAATTGTAATAAACTTAGATTGTATTTAACAGGAGAAAATTTATTGTTCTTTACTGCTAAAGGTTATGAAGGCTTTAATCCAGAAGCACAAGGGCAAACATCTAACAATGCTAACACGCCTTTAACAGCTGGTTATCAAAGAGGAGATGGTCCTGTAGTTAAAACAGTTTCAGCAGGTATTAACTTTCAATTTTAATTAATTATGAAAAATATATATAAAAATATAATAGTTTGTTTTTCTTTTATGACTTTATTGACAAGTTGTGAAACAGAATTAGACCTAAGCAACCCTACTGCACTTTCATTAGAAGAGTTGTTACAAACAGACGATGGTTTTATAGCATTATCAAATGGTGTTTTAGATGCATATCAAAAAGTACCAGCAAATGAATTCTATTTAACAGAATTAAGATCAGACAATTCAAGAGCAAATTCAGAAAACGGAAACTTTCCTTTAATTAGTTCTTATAATGTAGATCCTAATAACGGTGATGTTGCTACATATTATTCAAATAATATGCACACAATTAAACACGCAAATACAATTATAGACAATCGTTTCTTAGCTTCAGAAAGTCAGCAATACACAGTTGGTGAAGCTTATTTTATGAGAGCTTTATGTCATTTTAATTTAGTAAGAGCGTATCAAAATGTACCTTATATCGATAAAGTTTTAGATGTTACAACAGAAGAAGCTTTAGATTACCCTCAATTGCCAGAAGCAGAGGTTTATGCAAAAATTATTGATGATTTTAAAACTTCAATTGCTTATTTAGATGGAGCTGCGCAAAACAAATATCGCCCATCAAAAGGTGCAGCAATTTCTTTAGCAGCAAAAGCATATTTAAGTCAGCCAAGTCCTAATTATACAGAAGCAGAACTTTTATTAGCATCAGTTGTGCAAAATAATTCTGCTTATAATTACGAATTATTATATACTGATAGAGCAAACGCAGAAGATTTTGATGGAGATGGAATTGTTTCTGATAGTGAGTATTATGCAACTTTAGCAATTGATTTTGGTAATGTTTTTGGAAATGATTTTTCAGGCGGATATCAAGAAGGAGAAATAGTTTTAGATGCAGATTGGTTTAATAGTTCAGGTTTAGAATTAAATGATGAGGTAATCTTTTCAATTGCTTATGATTTAGTAAGTAGCGATAATTATGCAACTAGTGATAGTGGTTTAGACGATCAAGTAGAAACAGATTCAGAATCTCATAGTTTTTCTATGACTTTACAAGGGCCATCAAATGGTGTTAACATTGCAACTTTAGAACTTTTAGATGTAATGACACCTGTATTACAGCCTGTAAGATTTCCTGTTACTTTAGATGCAATTTCTTACAACCCAGCAGATATTACAAACGATACTTTTAATGCTAAGTTTCCTACGGATGGTGAAATAGGAGATAACGACTGGATTGTTTTAAGATATGCAGATGTGCTATTATTATATGCAGAAGCAATTTTAGCAGGTGCAGACTCAACAACAGATATTAGAGCAATCGATGCTTTTAATCAAGTAAGAGCAAGAGCAGGTTTAGAAGAAGTAGCAAACTTAACTAAAGCAGGATTGTTAGAAGAAAGAAGAGCAGAGTTTGTTTATGAAAACCAACGTTTATACGATTTAGTTAGGTTTGGAGAAGCAGATAATGTTCTTGGAGCTTTTTCAACAGCTAATAGTTTAAATTATACAAGTGGTAAAAAATACCTTCCTTTTCCTCAAAGAGAGATGGATAATTTACCAAATTTTTATTCACAGAATAATGGATATTAAAATCGCATAATTATGAAAAAATATTTAAACAATTTAAAATGTATAGTTTTAGGGATCTTTATATCTCTAACCTCTTGTGTCGATGATACTTTGCCAGATGTTGGCGATTTACCAGATTTAACAAGTCCAACACCTTTTTACAGTGTTGCAGATGTTTCTTCTTCTGAATTTGATTGTAGCGATGTTGAGTTATCAGCAAATTACGATTTTAATTTTCAGGCAGGTTCTAATTTAGCTGTAAATGGTACACAATATTTATGGTCAGTTACACCATCAGAGGGTTTAACATTAATCAATAAAGATTTACCAGTTTTAGAACAATCAATAGATGCTCAATTATCTGCAGTAGTAGCAATTGAAAGCGAAATTGAAAAGTTAGAATTTAAAATACCTTGTGAATCTAATCCTGATAAAGTTACAGTAATGGAAGCACAAATTGCAGAGCTAGAAGTAGCTTTACAAGAAGCAGAAGATGCTGTTACAGATGAGGTAAAAGAAAATGTTGCAGCTTTAGAAGCACAAATTTTGAGTTTACCTGCTGCAACTTTACAAGATCAAGAATTAATATTTTCTTTTCCTGGACCTGGTGTTTATACTGTTGGTTTAACAGTAACAGATGAATTAGGTAAATCAGAATACACAGAAAAAATAGTAACGGTTAACCAAGCAGTACCAACAATTCCTGTTCCAGAAATTAGTGAGCCTGGTTTCGAAGACAATAGTTTATTCGATGGTACAGGAGATGGTAGAGCATCTTGGAATGTGCCAAGCCCAAGAGCAGATTGGAATCCATTTGGTCAAGATTCATTCTCTGGAATCCAAATAAATACCAAAGTAGAAGGTGTATTACCAGAAGGTACACAAGCTGCTAAATTTCCATCTGATGGAGGTAGAGTTGCATATCAAGAAATTGAAGTTACACCAGGAGCAACATACGTGTTAACGTATTTTACTGGATTTAATGTAGATGCTTATGGTACAATGACGGTTTCAGTATTAACTCCAGAAACTTCTTCATATACAGAAGCTAAACAAGAAGCTAATATTTTAGGATCTAGAACAGATACAAATGTGGGTAGAGTTGCAGATGTTTTCAAAAAACATGCAATTACTTTTGAAGCTGGAGAAAATGAATCTGTTATAATTTTTGCAACCAATACAGGTGTAGAAACTAGATTAGATTTATTTGATATAGTTGTTAAACAATAAATAGTTTTTAAAATTTTATATTATGTTTTATAAATTAAATAAAAAAATAAATAAAAGTATTGCGCTAATACTTTTAATGTCTGTTGCTTTCGTGTCTTGTTATGATGATGGATATGAGGAGTTTGTGCCGCCAACAGGTAACATTAACGATATTCAGCCAACAACACTGTTTACTTCTAGTACAAGTGCAGACTCTAATTTAGAGTTAGTATTTAGAAGTTACTCTACAGATGCTGTTTCTTATGCTTGGGATTTTGGTGATGGAGGAACATCTTCAGAACCTAATCCAGATTATACATACACAACAGGTGGTTTGTATCAAGTTAATCTAACAACAACCAGTTCAGATGGTTTAGTGGCTCAAGATTCTGCTAAAGTAGCACCAATTTATGCTGATTTTAGTTTTTCTATTATAGACTCTCAAGTTACTTTCGATAATATGAGTACTGGAGCAAGTTCTTTAGTTTGGGATTTTGGTGATGGTACAACAATTTCTTGGGATGCAGCAGATGGAGTTACAGATCCAGATTTTAGTCCTGTACATACCTATGCTACTGCAGAAACTTTTGATGTAACTTTAACAGCAACAACATTTTTAGGTAAAGAAGTAACTGTTACTAAAAAGGTAGAAGGTTTAGTTTTAGCGGCAATTCCAGATTTTAGTTTTACTACAAGTTCTTTAACTGTTACATTTACAGATGCATCTCTTTTAGCTACATCTTACAGTTGGGATTTTGGTGATGGCAACACATCTGCAGATCAAAACCCTGTACACACATTTGCAACAAGAGGCACCTATAATGTTACCTTAACCATAACAAATAGTGCCAATGTACCTAGAAGTATTACAAAAGCTGTACCTGTAGGTGGTGTAGAGCCAACCTTTAAAGCAATTGTTTTAAATGGAACTGCAGACGTACATACATCAGATACAGGAGACAACGCAGATGCTTGGGATATGACACCAAATTCAACTGTAAAAGATGATGTTTTAGGAACTATAGATAGCCCTTATAGAGCTTTATGGTATAACTCAGATTTAGATAGCTGGTTAGAATCTGCCTTTGGCGATAATAGCGAGCAACCAGGATCTTCTAGTGATGGAAATAAGTTTGCAGGTTTAGGAGATAGAGGTGTTAAATTAAACGAAGCTAGTCGTAGATTATATCAAGTGGTAGAGGTAGAAGTAGGTGTAGAATATACATTTACTATCGATTCTCGTTCAGAAGCAGAAGGTGTAAATACTGAAGTTTTTATTTTAAATAACGAAATTACAAGCGAAGATGCAATTAACACAGAAGACGAAAGAAATAAAAATGCAGATGCTTACTTTTTAATTGATAATGATTTTAATTCATCTAAAGCTTCTTCTAGTAATGATACGTTTACAACTAATACATTTACATTTAAGCCCTCAACAACTAAAGTTGTAATTTATGTTAGAGCGCTTAATGCTGTAGATAGTTCTAACGAGGTTTTTTATGATAATATAGACATTATTACACCTGGTTTTTAATTTTTTCAAATCAAATAAAAAATGCTAATCAAAAATTCTAATTATCTTTGTACATTTTTTAATATAATTTTTTAACTATGAAGTTAGACATACTTACAAAATCGGAAAACTCTAATATTCAAAAGGATATTATTTCTAAAATTAAAGATTTAATAAACTTTAAAAATTTAGAGCCTGGTGATAAACTTCCCTCAGAAAGAATGTTATCAGAAAAATTTGAAGTAAGTAGAAGTAACATTAGAGAAGCGATTCAGAAATTAGAATTTTATGGACTATTAAAATCGATTCCTCAAAGTGGAACGTTTGTAGCAAATATTGGTGTTATTGCTATGAATGGTATGATTGAGGATATCCTTAGGTTAGATGAACCAGATTTTAAATCTTTAGTTGAAACTAGAATTTTATTGGAGTTAAAAACTGTTAGGTTAGCTGCAATGAGAAGAACAGACGAAGGTTTGTTAATGTTAGAAGATGCTTTAAATGCCTACAGTGATAAAGTAATTAACGGAGAAGATGCAGTGCAAGAAGATTTATTATTTCATTTAGCAATTGCTAAAGCAAGTGGTAATAGTACTATGAATACTTTTATGTTAATTATAACTCCAGAGATAATTACCAATTTTCAAAAGCATCACGTATGTGATGCTGGGTTATCTCAGAGAGGTATTACAGACCATCAAGCAATTTTTGATGCAATTAAAGCACAAGATCCACAATTAGCAAAACAAAAAATGAAAGATCATTTTAAAGAACTATACAACTATTGTTATAACGTAGAATAGTGCTTATTTAGCCTTTAAAAACAGCATATTTATTTTTTACCAAAATAAATCTAAAAAAAATATTTTTTTAGATAGTAGAATTTAATTTAAAAATGTTAAATTTGGTAAACCAAACTGGTAAACCAAATAATATATAAATCTTTAGATAATAATAATATGAAAGTTAAAGGATTAAGATGGTTTATTATAGGGCTAATTTTTATAGCCACTGTAATTAATTACATCGATAGAAGTGCCCTAGCAATTATGTGGGGAAGTAATGATCAACCTAATTCAATATCAGGTTCATTAGACCTTACAAAAAGTGACTATGGTTTAATCTTAAATATCTTTATGGTATTTTATGCACTAGGTCAATTATTTTCGGGTAAATTATTTGATAAAGTTGGTACTAGAATTGGTTATGTAATAAGTATTGGTGTATGGGGTTTATCTTCTTTTTTACACTCTACAGTTCGTGGTTTAGTAGGTCTTACCTTTTTTAGAAGTACACTTGGTCTTTCTGAGGCTGGTAACTGGCCAGGAGGTGTTAAAAGTAATGCAGAGTGGTTTCCTATTAAAGAACGTGCAATAGCGCAAGGTTTATTTAATGCAGGTGCTTCTATTGGTTCTGTAATTGCACCACCATTTATTGCTACACTTTTTGTAGCTTATGGATGGAGAACTACTTTTATGGTAGTTGGTTCTTTCGGAATCGTTTGGATAATTCCTTGGTTATTAATTAACAAAGCAGGGCCAAAAAAACACCCGTGGATTACACCAGAAGAACAAAAATACATTATAGAGGGTCAAAGTAAAGCAGATCAAGAAGCTACTGAAGATTCTAAAGGATTAACGCTTAAATCAATTTTATCTCATAAAGAATCTTGGGCTATTGTTGTTGGACGATTTTTCTTAGAGCCAATTTGGTGGCTATTTGTAGGTTGGATGCCACTTTATTTAGCTGATGTTTATGGTTTTAACGTAAAAGAGGTTGGTATGTTTGCTTGGGTGCCTTATGTAGGTGCAGCATTAGGTAGTATTGCTGGAGGATTTGTTTCTGGTAGAATAATTGCAAAAACAAACTCTATTGATAGAGGTAGAAAATTAACAATATTAATAGGTGGTGTAATTATGTTTTTAGGTTTAGTTGCCACAGTAATGTTTGGTGATTCTCCAGAGCGTTTTGTTGCCATTGTATTCTTTGTACTATTTGGTTTCCAGTTTGCTATTGGAAATGTACAAACACTACCAAGTGATTTATTTAGCGGTAAATCTGTAGGTTCATTAGCTGGTTTAGCAGGTATGGTTGGGGTTTTCTCTGTAATACTTATGAACTTTTTAGTGCCTATTATTCAAGACAAGTTTTCATATACACCAATTTTTGTTGCCATTGCAGCTTTTGTTCCATTAGGTTTAGGAGCTATCTATTATTTCGCAAGAGAAATTAAATCAGTAGAAGAATAAAAAACTAACAAATACTAATATATAAAAATAAGTAAAAATGAGTACATTAAAAGATAAAGTAGCTGTAGTAACAGGAGCAACAGGTGGTATTGGCTTCGAAGTAGCTAAAAGATTAGGAAAAGACGGTTATACTGTTATTTTAAATGGTATTGAAGATGAAGCAGGAGCAAAAAGAGTAGAAGAATTAACTGCAGAAGGTATTACTTCAGAGTATTATGGTTTTGATGTTACTAAAGATGAAGAGGTGACAGAAAACATCACTAAAATTGGTGAAAAGTACGGTCAAATAGATGTGTTAGTAAATAACGCTGGTGGTTTAGGTGGTAGATCTAGATTCGAAGAAATGACTACTGAGTTTTATAGATTTGTTATGGCTTTAAATCTTGATTCTGTATTTTTTGCATCAAGAGCAGCAATCCCTTTTCTTAAGAAAAGTGATAACCCATCAATTATAAATTATACATCTAATGCAGCATGGAATGCAGGTGGACCAGGAGCTGGTATCTATGGTACATCTAAAGCAGGTGTTCATGCAATTACAAGAGCATTAGCTAAAGATTTAGCTGAATATAGTATTAGAGTAAATGCAGTATCTCCAGGTACTATTGATACTCCTTTCCATGCACAGATCAAATCAACTAAACCAGAAGTTTTTGCTTCTTGGGCTAACAATATTATGTTAGGTAGATTAGGTCAGCCAGAAGATGTAGCAGGTGTAGTATCTTTTTTAGCTAGTAAAGATGCAGCATTTATTACTGCAGAAACAATTCAAATTGGAGGAGGACAAGCCTTAGGAATTTAGAGTTTTTTATTTTTTTATTATCATATAGCCATTCTGTATTAATACAGAATGGCTTTTTTATTTCTAGTATTTTACACATAACATTTTTTGGTTTAAGAAATTTCTTTGTCTTTAAATCTGTATGGTCTTTTCCTTTTTATAATTGATTAGATTTTAAGCATAAATCTATTTTTACTACCATTTTATTTACTCCTAATTACCAAATCCTCTTTAATATGCCCTTATTTTACTAAGTCGCCACAATGAATCTTAATATTTTATGAAATAATTAACAAAATGCTTTTTTATTATAAAATATGTATTTATATTTGGTAAACCAAACTGGTAAACCAAAATGGATAACCAGTATGGAAAACCAATTTAACTTAAAAAATATTCCTGCGTATGATGAAAAATATTTAATTAACTATAAACAAAAAAACAATAAACAATTAGGGTAAGTTTAACGAACCCGAAAAAAAAACTTAATCTTAAATAAAAGATTCAAAAACACTTAGTAATCAATTGCAGAATTTAGTTAAACTTCTTTCAGTATTTTATTACTCTGTAAACAAGGTTCATTCAAAACTTTGAATGAATTACATTTTTAAACATAAAATAATATTATGAAATTAAAATTTAAAATAGCATTATTGCTTATAATGTTGGTAAACATCTGCTCTTATGCACAAGATGGTTATACTGTAAAAGGTACTGTAACTTCTCAGGCAGATAACGAGGTTTTACCTGGGGTTACTGTTATTATACAAGGTACTACAAGAGGTACAGAGACAGATTTTGATGGAAATTTTTCTATTGAAGTAAAAAGCGGAGACGTTTTATCCTTTTCTTATTTAGGATATGCTCAAAAAAACGTTACAATTACTGATCAAAAAGTATTAAATGTAAGTTTAGCAGAAGATGCTAGTGAGTTAGATGAAATCGTTGTAGTAGGTTATGGTACACGTAAAAGATCTCAAATTTCTGGAGCCGTTGCAAAAATCGGTGGAGAAGATGTTGCTGCTGTGCAAGTAGCACGTGTAGATGACGCGTTAGCTGGTAAATTATCTGGGGTATTAATTCAGAATCAAGATGGTTCACCTGGTGCTGCTCCAAAAATTCAAATTAGAGCTGCTTCATCTATTTCAGGTGCTTCTAACCCTTTAATCGTTGTTGATGGTTATCCTATTTCAGGTGGTTTAGAAACTATTAATCCAAATGATATCGAAAGTTTAGAGATTTTAAAAGATGCGGCTTCTGCTGCTATTTATGGTTCTAGAGGTGCAAATGGGGTTGTTTTAGTAACAACTAAGAAAGGTAAAACAGGTGCGCCTAAATTTAGTTACAATACTTATTTTAGTGCGTCAAGTAAATATCGCGATAACATTTTAATGTCTGGGCCAGAATGGGCTTCTTATGCCAGATCAGAAATTGCTGCTGGTAATTGGGCCGCAACCGCAGATAATGATGCTACATTTTTAGAATATAGATTAAGCGCTTACGAAGATTCTCCAGGAGCAATAAGTCCAGAAGATTGGTTGTTTCAAACAGGTACAACTCAAAATCATGACTTTAGTGTAAGTGGTGGTACAGAAGATACTAAATATTTTGCTTCTGTTGGTTATCAAAATGCAGAAGGTGTAGTAATTACTCAAGGTTTTGAGAGAATGAATGCACGTCTTAATGTTGATGCTAATTTAGGTGATAAATTTAAAGCTGGTTTAAGCTTTAATGGTTTTGTGTCTGATAGAGATATTTTAGCACATGATATGAGAGATTTATTAAGATCTTATGGTGTGCACTCTATTTATCACACAGAAGAATCTATTGCATTTGTTCAACAATTAGATCAACAAGCACAAGCTTTAGGTTTAGAAGCTTTTGATGTTGGTTATAGAGGGTCTACTTACGAGGCTAGTAGTATTTATGAATTAGAGCCAGGTATGGCTGCACAAGATTGGCATTATGGTAGAAATAATAATGGTATTGGTGGTTCTGGTGATGCAGGTCCTGCTGCTAAACTAGATAATGTTGATAGCTGGCAAAAAACATTTTTTGGAAATGTAAGTGGTTATTTACAATACCAAATTATTGAAGGTTTAAATGTTAAAACTGTTTTAGGTGGAGATATGAAAGATACTCAAACCTATGCACACAGATTATTAGGTTATGATTCAAGAGCAAGAGATTCTCAAACTTTTATGGATCAAATAGATTTAAAAGTTTCTTCAGTATTAAGTGAAACAACATTAAGTTATGCTACTAAAATTGGTAAACATGATATTTCTGCTGTAGCAGGTGTAGAATTCCAAAATACTAGATTTATTGGTACAAGATTAGATGGTTCTAATGTGCCAGATGAAGCTATCCTTAATTATAACTTATTCGATCCTGCAGATATTATTGTTACAGAAAGAGATGAGACTAGAGTAAGAGAGAGTGTTTTTGGTAGAGTTAATTATGCTTATGATGATCGTTTTTTAGTTTCTGCTTCTTTAAGAAGAGATGGAGATTCAAGATTTGGAGCTAATAAAAGATATGAAACTTTCCCAGCAATTTCTTTAGGTTGGAATTTACATAACGAATCTTTCTTAAAAGAAAACGAATTATTAAGTAGGTTAAAAGTAAGATTTAGTACAGGTTCTTTAGGTACAACATCTTTCTTAGGTTCTTACGATTCTTTAAGTTTATTAGATCCTTCTGCTACTATTTATGGTACAGGATATTTAATTCCTTCAAATTCTAACAACCCAGATTTAACTTGGCAAACGAATACAGAAACTAACTTTGGTGTAGATTTTGGATTCTTAAACAACCGTTTTACTTTAGGTATAGATTATTATACATCTGATATTGAAGATATCTTAATTAATCAAGCACAATCAGAGGTATTAGGTAACCCAACTTCTATTTTAAATGTTGGTGATGTTAAAAGTTCTGGTTTAGAATTTGAAATATCTGGTAGCTTAATGAATACAGAAGATTTCTCTTGGAATATGGGTGCAAACTTATCTACTGTAAATACAGAAATTACTTATTTAGGTGGTTTAGATGAATTACCACAACAAATTTTTGGACAAAGTGGTAGAGGGGCAGTATTTAGAAACTACGTTGGTGGTGGAATTGGTGAAATGTGGGGATTAGAAACTATTGGAGATGTTGAAATGACATATTTAGCTGATGGTACTAGACACCCAAATAGTCAAACTGGAGAATCTTATGTAGTAGATCAAAATGGAGATGGTGTTATTGATAGAACTAGAACTGTAGAAGATGGTGGAGATTTAGTAATGATAGGACAAAACACTCCTGATTTTTACTGGGGTATGTCTCATAACTTTAGATATAAAGATTTTGATATGTCTTTCCAATTACAAGGTTCTCATGGTGCAGAGGTTTATAATATAGATCCTCTTTATTATGGTTCTCAATGGGGTGGTAGATTAGACTATGCTATGTTAGATGCAAATAGCGATGGAATTGCAGATCATAATGGAGAGTATTACGAAAGAAATAGAAACCAAACAGATGCTATGATTCAAGATGCTTCTTATGTAGCTTTAAGAAACTTAACTATTGGTTATACACTTAAATCAGATGTTACAGATAAAATTGGTTTTAGCTCTATTAGATTTTATGGTGCTGCAACAAACTTATTATATTTAATGGGTAGCGATTATACATCATACAACCCAGAAGGTGTAAATACAACAGACCCTACAGTTTATGGTGCTCAAGTTGGTGCTAGTCCAGTAGTAAGAAGTTTCACTATAGGTTTAAATGTTAACTTTTAATTAAAGAAAAATGAAAAAAATATATATATTATTAACGTCGTTGTTTTTGGCAACAGCATGTTCACCAGATTTAGAACAAGCTCCACCTAATTTAGCAAGTGCAGACTCTTTAACTGATTTTGAAGGTGTTTTAAATGCAGCATATTATTATCAATTAGGTAGTGTTACTCCATTAGCAGTAATGGGAGAATTTAGATCAGATAATGCAGAAATGTTCGAAGCTCCATATACAGAGTTTGACGTTTTTACGAATAACTTAACAACTATGGAGGATCAATTTTTTGGGCCTTTATATACTGCAATGTACAAGTCTATTTTAAGTGCAAATAATGTAATAGAAAACTCTTCTAACGCAACTCATATTGCAGAAGCTAAGTTTTTAAGAGCTTTATCTTATTATAAGTTAGTTAAATCTTTTGGTGCAGTAACAGTTAATTTATCAGCAGCACCAAGTTTAACAGATACATCAATTTTAGCTAGAACACCGGCTACAGATGTATATAACAATGTTATTATACCAGATTTAGAAGATGCTATTGCAGGTTTATCTGCAACTATAGATAATGGTAGAGCTTCTAAATATGCAGCACAATCTTTATTAGGTAAAGTATATGCAGCAATGGGTAATTATGCTAGTGCAGAGACTCATCTTGCGGCTGTTGTAAATGGTGCTTCTGGAGCAGGGATTGCTTTAAAAGATAATTTTAGTGAAATCTTTGGTGCAGCTAACGAGATTGAAAATTCAGAAATTATATTTTCTACACAAGTTTCTAGTTCTATTGTAGATGAATATTCTTTTGGTTCTGATTTCTGGAACTGGTTTGTTGGTGATGATTCTAAAGCAAATTTTCCTGTAGATCCAGATTTAGTTGCCGCTTTTGATGCAAGTGATGCAAATGGAGGAGGTACCGATTTAAGAAGAGCAGTTACTTTAAGTGATGTTGGTACAACTGCTATTAAATTCCCAAAAGAGGGAGGTCTTGGAGGAGAACATGATTGGATTGAAATTAGATTAGCTGATGTTATTTTATTATATGCAGAAGCATTAAATGAAAATGGAAATACTGCTGCAGCTGTTACTCAATTAAACAAAATTAGAAACAGAGCTGGGTTAAATAACTCTACAGCATCTACACAAGCTGAAGCAAAAACAGCAATCTTAGCAGAAAGAAGATTAGAATTAGCTTTTGAAGGTAAAAGATGGGATGATTTAGTAAGAACAGGAACTGTTAATGCAGAACTAGGAACTACAGTAAATAGTGATTATTATTTATTTCCAATTCCAATCTCTGAAATATTAGCAACTAATGGAGTAATCACTCAAAATTCAGGATATTAATTTTATTTGATTTGTTTATATTAAAAGTCGTTTTGTAATTTTACAAAACGACTTTTTCCTTTAATAAAAAATTGAAAATGAAAAATAATAAGGCAATTCTCTTTATGGTATTTAGTGTAATTGCATTTGCAGTTATGAATGCAGTTGTAAAATATCTATCAGCATTTAATGTATATCAAATTGTTTTTTTTAGATCTATAGGTACTTTGGTTTTTACTTTACCTTTAATTTTAAAATCTAAAATTCCAGTTTTGGGTACTAATAAAAAGTTATTATTAGCAAGAGCAATTGTAGGTGTTATTTCTTTAACCTGTTTTTTTCAGTCTTTAAATTATTTACCAGTTGGTACTTCAGTTTCATTACGATATACATCACCAATATTTGCAGCTATTCTCGCTTTTTTCCTGTTAAAAGAAAAGATTAAAACCATTCAATGGTTTTTGTTTTTATTAGCTTTTATAGGTGTTTTAATGATAAAAGGATTTGGAGCAGATGTAAATACAATAGGTTTACTATTTGTATTAACTTCAGCTGTGTTTCAAGGTTTAGTTTTTGTATTAATCCGTAAAATTGGTAGCAAAGAGCATCCTTTAGTAATTATAAATTATTTTATGGCTACAGCTTTTGTTTTTGGTGGCTTAATGTCTATAAATCATTGGACAAATCCAACCCCCTCTGAATGGGTTTTACTACTAAGCTTAGGAGTCTTAGGTTATATTGGTCAGTTATACATGACAAAAGCCTTCCAAACCAATGAAACTAATGTTGTAGCCCCGCTTAAAAATTTAGAAGTGATTTTTGCAATTATTATTGGAGCACTTTGGTTTGGAGAAATCTATAATTTATTAACCCTATTAGGAGTTTTCCTAATTTTATTTGGCTTGGTTTATAATATATACATTAAAAGAAAAAAGATTAAGAACTAGTTTTTTAATTTTTTAGCAAACCAATTCTATCAATTTTATTATTCTCTTTTAGTAATGACGATTTTTTACTCGGTATAAATAATTCGTCATTTTCCCATTTTGGGTTTTTATAAAGTATATTCTCTTTTTGAGCTCCTTTACTTAGCTTAACAAAACCATTATTATAGAGTAAAGAATTAGAAATAAAATTGAATTTACCCTTTAAATCAATTGGAGTTTCAGATTTATAACTATTTTCAAAAACAGTGTTGGTAATTTCTACAATTTGAATTCCATTAGTTTTTAAAACTTTACCTTTTTCTTGATTATATACATTGCTAAAAACGCAGTTTGTAACTACTAGTTTCCCTCCAGGAAGATCTTCTAAAGGAGTACTTCTAACATAATTTACAGCAGCTTCCTCAATATCTTTAAATACTGTATTTTTTAATAAGATAACATTCGCGTTATAAAAGCCCATTATATCTTTATCATAAGACAAGTTTAAGCCTCTATAACTATTTTCGAATTTAGAATTGATAAAGCTTAAAGTATCTGCTTTTGTGCCATTGTAGGCCTTAAAAATAGATCCTCCGTCTTTATTTGTGAAGTTTTTAAATACCACATTATCTACAAATAAACTATAAAGACCCTTTTCTTTTTTATCTGGTGATACAATAGCATATTTTACATTAGAAGCTTCACCATCAATAGTAACATTACTTAAGGTTAATTTTGCACCTTCGTTAACTCTAAAGAAATAACTAAGAGGTTTTTCTAAACCATCTTTAGATTTTAAAAGAGTTGTGCCTTCTTTATTACCAATAATCGTAATTTCTTTACCAATTTTTATTGTTTTTTCAGCAACATACTCTCCAGAATTTAAACGAATTGTAGATCCAGGAGCAGCTTTGTCTATGGCTTTTCTTAAATTTTCTGTACCAGGTTTTACTACAATATCAGCAGGTTTAATTATTGGAGCAACAATATCTGGTTTCCAACCTGGCCCAGCTCTTAAACCTAAGGCTTTCGGTAATTTTGTAGCATCTAAATTAAAAGCACCAGCATTAAAAATTTGTCTTACAGCTTTGGTAATATCTCTTTCCGGACTTTTATCATTTTTCGAAACAACCAATAAATCTGGATTTTGTTTTGTAGGAATAGGGAAACTTTTAATTTCTTTCCAATCTATTTTTGTGCTTTTGAATCCTTTTACAGGTGCACCTTTTGCATCAATATAATTGTTATTAAAGTTGATGTTTGCAGTTTCATCTACGAACAATACGTTTTCTGTTGCAGATGTATGATAGAATATATTATTAGAAAAGTTTACATTTTTAGGCGATAATGATTTTTCATCATCTTTACCTTCACCAAAAGCAATAGGCCCAGAATTAATAATTGTGTTGTTTTGAATATCTACATTATTCACTTGATGATATCTGTTTAATGGCGAATTTGGCACACCATTCATTAACACAAGAGAACCTCTATAGCCATCGCCTAACAAACCAACCATTAAATTATTTCTGATGATATGACCTGCATTAATTACTCTAATTCCACCAGTTTTAGAAACTCCATTTCCTAAAAAAACATTTCTTTCTACTAAAGCATTATTTCCATGACGTAGGGTTAAACAACCTTTGCTACCCACAAATAAATTATCTCTAAAAATGTTATCACCAGATTTGTTAGATATAATTTCTATTTCGCCATCGCAATTGGCAAAAACATTTCTTTCTACAATGGTTTTAGAAGATTTCATAGAATTTGCACTTGTACCAATTCTTATAGTTTCTCCTCCATTTGTGCCTAATTCAGGTCTAGATCCGAAGAAATTATTATCTATTTTATGATTATTTTCAATATGCTCTTCACCTTTTAACCAAACCACAACTGTAGTTCCTGGGCTTGTTTTTCCAGTAAAATTATTATGATCTACTCTGTTGTTTTTTCCCCAAATATCTACCCAATGATCTTTAATTCCGTCTGCAACTTTGTAATAAGAAATGGTTGAATTTGCAAAACGACAGTTGTTTGCAAAAGTTTTAGAATCTTTACGAAACTGCACTACAGATTTATAATTAGAATCACCATCCTTAAACCATAAACCACTTACAATAACGTATTCTCCATAAATATTTAGAGTAGAATTACCAGAAATGATAACTTCTCCTGCAGTTTCTGCCTTTACTATAATAGGTTTGTTTTCTTCACCATTTCCGTAAGCATTTAGTTTTACATCTTTCCAAACTCCATTTTTGAGTACAATTGTAGTTCCTGCAACCGCTTTTTTTATAGCAGCATTATACTCGTTAAGGTTAGAAACTGTAACCTCGTTTTGCGAATAACCTAAAACTGAAATGAATAATAAAAGAATAGAAGTGTAAAATGATTTCATAATAACTGGTTTACCAATTTGGTTAACCAAATATACAATTAAAATTATAATTATTTTCTTATCAAACTAAAATTTCCAGTTCTACTTTTTATTTGATTTTGTTGATTAACTAAAATAGCTTTAAACCAGTAATTATTAGAACCTAAAAGGTTCCCATTATAAGTACCATCCCAACCTAAATCATTTATAGAAAAACTAGCAATTTGTTTTCCATATCTGTTAAATATATTAATAGTACCTTCTTTATAATAACTTTTCTTTATTCCTTTTATTTGCCAATAATCATTGTTTCCATCTGAGTTTGGAGTAAAATAATCGGGAAAACTTATCAATGAAATTTCAAAAGGAACACTTCCGCAATTATTCAAATCATTTATTTCTAAAGTATAATTACCTCCTTCTAAATTTTCAAAACTAGGGTTATTTTGATAATCAAATATTACATTTGAATTATCATCTAAAAGTCTAAATTCATAATCACCTAAACCTAAATTAGATGTATTTATTTTTATAAAATTATTTTCTGAATCGTCTTGTACTTCAATGTCATTTATTGTAATTGTTGATACAGAAGATTCTTTTATTATTATTTCTTCTTTATCAGAATCGCATCCATATTTAGAAGTAGCTATAACATTATAAATTCCTCCCTTAAAAACAGTTGTAGAAAATGAATTGCTAACAATATTATTATTTTCATCTCTCCAAGTATAAGAATAATCAGAATTAGGATTATCAACTTTAATTTCTAGTTGAGAATTATTGGTAATACAAATAATATCTTCAGTAATTAAATTAACAGTTGGTTTTTCTCTTACCACAAAATCAATAGTAGTTTCTTCGAAACAAATATCATAAATAGGATTTTCTAAACGAACTCTTATTGTTTGTGAAGCTGTATTAAAAGGATTAGTTAAAGGACTTGGTAGTAAATTATTATTCTCATCAAAATACTTTACAATTAAATTAGTTTGTGTGCCAATTACTGAACTTTCTATGTTTGATGTATCAAAAGCTACAATTCCATCAAAATCATCATCACATTCTTCTTGAATTGATACAATATTTGCAGTTGGTACTGTATTTACAGTAAAATTTATTGTAGTTTCATCATAACATTTTCCATCAAGATCAATAGAATTTGAGTTTTCTATTCTTGCGATAACATTTTGAGTTTTAGTTTTAAATGGATTTTGGAGTGGACTTGACAATTGCACGCCATTTTCATCAAAATAAGTAACAGTAACATCAGTTTGATTACCAATAATAGTGTTATGTATTGTTGATGTATCAAAAGCAAAAAATCCATCTTTATCATTATCACACTCAGGATTTACAGTTACAGGGTTTGCAATAGGAACTTTTTCAACATTTAAAGAAATATGAGCACCTAAACCCAAACAGTCATTATCAACTTTACTATCAACTCTAATGTAAATATTTTGTTGATTAGGGTATCCTATATTTTGATAATTTGTTATATCAGATATCATATTTTCTTCAGCCAAAGCATCTTCTTCATTTCTATAATAATTGATGATTAATTGTTGATTTACAGGAAAAATATTGATAATATCATTGGTAACATCACTAAAATTAAAAGTTGCAATTCCGTCTGTAAGATTAGTTCCATCGTCACATTGATAATAGGATTTTAATAATGCTGCCGGAATTTGAGTTGTAGATACATACAAATTTACTTCACTAACCTCATAACAACCATTTTCATTTTCTATTCTTGCCCAAATTTTATCTATACTAACAGTTTCGTTTTGATAATTGGTAGTGTTAGTTATTTCTGAGCTGCTATTTTCTGCATCAATTTTTTCTTCGTGAAATGTAATGGTATAATTTTCTGGGTTTGTAATGATTTCTTCTTTTACTTCATTTAAATTAAAAAAACTAAAACCGTTAATATCAGAATTATCACATTGTTTTAGAGCTACAGAAGGGTTGATGTTTGGAGTATCAAAAATTTCTATTTCTTTAGGAATTGTATAACTGGTATTATCTATATGAACAACTTCTGCTGTTACATTGTAAATTCCTGCTGATGTAAATTGATGGTCAACATCAATAGAAGTTGCTGTATTATTTGTGCCAGAACTTGGGTCATCAAAATGCCAAACTACAGATTTTATTTCTGATTGGTTGGTTAAGCTAAGATCGTTTGAAAAGTTAATGCAGTTATTGTTATTTGTAATTTCGAAAGGTAAGATTGTTTTTGCTTCTCCATTAACAGTTACAAAGAAATTAGTATTTGCTTTACCTAAATCAGCAGTGTTTTTAAATTCATTAAAAGGAGGGCAACCTCCATTATATGATTTAAACCAAGAAATTCCATTATCTTGTTTTGTACCAGCAGCGAAAGCAACAGCAGAACTAGATAAACTGGAGAGTTGTTTAACTTCAACAAGAATTTTTTTTACATTGGCATCAACTACGATTGGATTATCAAAATAAATAATAGAAATATGAGCGTTTTGAGGGCTTGCAAATTGACTTTTACTTTTACTTTTACCAATCAAATTAGTTTCAGAAAATGAATTTGGAAAGTTATCATCAATTTCATAAATATTAAATTCTACATTTGTATCCCATTCATTAGATTCGACTAAACCAATTTGACCTGATTTTATGATATATTCTTCGTTTTCTGTTATTCCAAAATCTGATAAAGTAAAAGATTTTGACCAACTAACTCCACCCCAACTGCAACCGTAAATACCTGTTTCAAAAACTTCATCAGTGATATTAGAAGATAATGTTAAATTTGATTTTGTATTTATTAAGCTTCTTTTTTCACCAGTAACATTTATAAAAAAATTTGCATTCGGTTTAGGAGAATTTAACTTATCTGTTGTGATGTAAGTATAATGTTCTCTACAACCATAAAACCAAGAAAAATCATTGTCTTGTGCAGTACCAGCAATTAAAACTTTTTTATAATCTGGATTATAAATATCTTCAGATTGTGTTACGGTTACTAATATTTTAGTTGTTTTAGAAGGTATAACTACAGGTCTTGAAAAGGTGATGTCTATAATTTTAGGATTATTACCAATTTCAGGTGCTGTTATCGAACCTCCTCCAAGATAAACTTTGTTAGAATTTGGAAAGTTATCATCAATACTAAATACAGCAAAACTGATTCTTGCTCCATTATAAGAGTTGCTAATTGCTGTTTGGCCAGACTTTATTATTAATTGATCTGATGTAGTAACACCAAAATCTGAAAGGGTAAATGTCCTTGCCCAAGATTCTTCATAATCACACGATTCCCAATCAGTTTTAATAGGAGTATTTCCAACATTGTGGGTTAATGTAATCTGAGATAAAAGATTTAAACAAAATAATAATATAAGGGGTAAAAGTAATTTTTTCATTAAAAATAATATATAAGTTTAACCTAACCAACCTTCACGATCTAAACTTCTGTATTGAATGGCTTCAGCAATATGATCTGGAGAAATTGCATCAGCTTTAGCTAAATCTGCTATGGTTCTGGATACTTTTAAAATACGATCGTAAGCTCTAGCAGAAAGATTTAATTTTTCCATTGCTGTTTTTAAAAGTGATAAGCTTTCTGAGGATAATTTACAGAATTCACGAATTTGTTTTACGCTCATTTGTGCATTATAATGTGTGTTTTCAAACTCTTTAAAACGACTTGATTGTATTTCTCTGGCAGCAGAAACCCGTTTTCTAATTTCTACAGATGATTCTCCTTTTCTTTCTTCGGATAATTTTTCGAAAGGAACAGGAGTAACTTCTATATGAATATCAATTCTGTCTAAAAGTGGCCCAGAAATTTTACTTAAATAACGCTGCATTTCTTGAGGAGAAGAAGTCATTGGTGAATTTGGATCATTAAAAAAACCTGATGGACTTGGATTCATACTTGCAACTAACATAAAAGAACAAGGATACGTAACCGTAAATTTAGCTCTAGAAATGGTAACATCTCTATCTTCTAAAGGCTGACGCATTACTTCTAAAACTTCTCTTTTAAACTCTGGTAATTCATCTAAAAATAAAACACCATTATGTGACAATGATATTTCACCAGGTCTTGGATATTGACCTCCGCCAACTAAAGCAACATTCGAAATTGTGTGATGTGGACTTCTAAATGGACGTGCATATAACAAACCGTTATTTTTTGTTTTACCAACTACAGAATGAATTTTGGTGGTTTCAAGAGCTTCGTGCAAAGTCATTGGTGGTAAAATACTAGGTAATCTTTTTGCTAACATTGTTTTTCCAGAGCCTGGAGGACCAATTAAAATGATGTTATGACCACCAGCTGCGGCAATTTCCATACAACGTTTTATAGATTCTTGTCCTTTTACATCAGAAAAATCAAATTCGGGGAAATCTATGTTTTTATAAAACTCAGCTCTAGTATCAACAATGGTAGGTTCAATTTTAACATCACCATTAAAATGATTGATAACCTCTAAAATATTATCAACCCCTAAAACTTCTAAATCGTTAACAATGGCAGCTTCTTTAGCGTTTTCTTTTGGTAAAATAAAGTGTTTAAACCCTTCTTCTCTAGCTTTTATTGCCATTGGTAAAACTCCTCTTATGGGTTGTAAACTTCCATCCAAAGAAAGTTCGCCCATAATAATATAATCATTAATATTTTCTGATTTTATTTGATGTGAGGCTGCTAAAATACCTACTGCTAAAGTTAAATCATAAGAAGCACCTTCTTTTCTAATATCTGCAGGAGCCATATTTATGATGATTTTTTTACCAGGAAGTTTATAAGAATTGTTATTTAAAGCTGCAGATATTCTGTAAGAACTCTCGCTAACAGCTTTGTCTGGTAAGCCTACAAGATGGTAGCCAATGCCTTTGTCAATATTTACTTCAACTGTAATTGTTGTAGCTTCAATTCCAAAAACAGCAGATCCAAAAACTTTAACGAGCATTTTTTTTCCTTAAAAGTAAATAAAATTAAGGCATAAAAAAAATGCAATCAAAATATTGATTGCATTTTAGTTTGTATTTAAAGAATGGTTTAAGCCGAATTTCTACTCGCATTAATGTTTCCAAATAAAGAACGCATTACCATTTTTTCATAGATTTCAATTTCTACTTCATTACCTTCTTCTTTTTGTAAATCTTGAATTTTCTTTAAAGCATATTGCTGAATAGTTAACAATGGTAAAACAATATTTTCTCTTAATTCTATAGAAGCTTTACCTACAGGGAAATTTTCCATTAATTCTTTATGGCCTGTTAACTTTAATAATAGACGTTTTGTAGTTTTATACTCTTCGAAGATTAGTTTCCAAAATTCTCCAAATACAGGATCATCAGCCATGTAAGCTGTTAAACCAAAGAAAGATTTTGTTAAACTCATCATACTGTTTTCTAATAAAGTTTTAAAGAAATCTGATGCGTTATAGAAATCTACAATTTCATCAAATCTACCTTCATCTTCGTATTTTTTAAATGCAGTACCTACACCAAAAAATCCAGGAACATTTTGTTTTAACTGGCTCCAACTACCAACAAAAGGTATTGCTCTTAAAGCAGAAAAATCTAAAGTATCTGAATTAGAACGCTTACTTGGTCTACTACCAATATTTGTTTTAGCATAGTATTTTAAAGTACTCATTTTTTCTAAGTACGATAAAAACTGAGGATGATTCTTAAAATCTACATAAGCTTGATAACTTGTAGATGCTAAATCTTCTATAATTTCTCTATGATGATCATTTAGCTGATCTTTTGTAAATACTTCGTTTTTAATACCCGAACTTATTAATTGTTCTAAGTTATATTGCGATGAATTTAAGGTTCCAAAATTAGAACTAATTGTTTGGCCTTGAATGGTTAATTGAATTTCTTTGTCTTCGATTGTTGGGCCTAAAGAAGCATAGAATTGGTGTGTTTTTCCTCCTCCACGTGCAGGTGGTCCTCCACGTCCGTCAAAGAAAATTACTTCAATATCAAATTCTCTAGAAATTCTAGTTAAGGCTTCTTTTGCTTTAAAAATTCCCCAATTTGCCATTAAATAACCACCATCTTTTGTTCCATCAGAAAAACCTAACATTATGGTTTGTTTGTCTTTTCTTTTAGATAAATGATATCTATAGGTTTTATTGTTATATAAAATACGCATTACTTCTTCTGCATTTTCTAAATCTTCTACAGTTTCAAAAAGCGGAATTACATCTACAGGTAACTCATTTTCGAACCCACATAAATTAAGCATTGCAAAAGTTTCCATAACGTTTAATGCAGTTTGGTTGTTACTAATTATGTAACGATTTGCACCACGTTCTCCATTTCTTTGCTGAATTTCTTTTAAAGCATAAATAGATTCTATTGTTTTTACTGATGTTTCATCAGACAAAATACTTGGGTCTATATTACCTTTAATTACAGATAAAATGTTTATTTGTTCTTCTGCTGTTAAGTTTAAATAATTGTCTGGGAAAGTAGTATCGCCTTGTTCTTGTAAATCTTTTACAATTTGTACAAATGCTTTATGATGTACTCTACTATCTTGTCTAATATCTAAAGTAGCAAAATGAAAACCAAAGATTCTTACTTTGTTAATAAAATCGTTTAGTTCTTCTACAAATAGAGATTGATGTTTATCAACAATAATTTGTCTAGCATTATAAAGCTCTTCTAAAAGAATTTTCTGAGAGAAATTAACTTTAGAATAACTTCTAACTACGTGTTTGTAAAGTCTTTTTTCAATTCTTGCTAAAATGTCTTGTACGCCATCAAAAGTAAAACGTCTTTTAAGGCGTCTTACATCTCTATAATAACTTCTTAAAATTGTTTGACGCAATTTTTCTGCAACATCTAAAGTGATTTTTGTAGTTACAAAAGGATTACCATCTCTATCTCCTCCTGGCCAAAAACCAAGATCAATAATTTCGTTATCTATAGGTTTACCATCATAAATATGATGTTGAATATAGTTGTATATTTTAGGTACTGAATGATAAAAAACGTGCTCTAAGTACCAAACTAAACTTACAGCTTCATCAAAAGGAGTAGGTTTTTCTTTTTTATAAAAAGGTGTTTTACCTAATTGAGCTAATAATTTTTTGATTAAAAGTAAATCGTCATTTTGTATGGCTTTATCTAAATCTGTAATTATCCCTAAAATTGTACCAGGATAAAACTGAGTTGGATGTGCAGTTAATACAATACGTACCTTAAAATCTTCTAAATGCGCTTTTAATTCGTCTTTTTTATTGCTAAGAAATGCAGTTTCTTTAGAGTTTCTTAGTGTTCCAAAACCATCCATATTATTTACAATAGGGAAAGCTGCATCTTCAATAGCATCGAATAAAACTACTTGACGCTCAATAAATTGAATGAAGCGAAAAAGCAAATCTGATTTTTCTTTTTCTGTTGGATTTTCTTGGTATTTTTTAAAAAAATGTTCTACTATTTCAGTAGGGTTCTTTTCTAGTTTAAAACCAGATTCACAGACTTTATGTAGTAAAGGAAGTAATACTCCTGTATCATCAATCGTGTCAAAAGGAAGTGTTGTAAAAATACTGTTATAAATTTGGTATTTAGATAACACATTATCGTTAAATCTTGTCAATTTGGGTAATGCAGACATATTCTTTCGTTTTAGTGCTGTGAATTTACAAAAAACCAAAAATAAAGAACATAGATTTTTATTAAAAATGTATTCAAAAATTACGAATACGATAGAAATTCTATTTAATTTTTCTAAAATGTTTAATTTCTGATGAAGTCTCTTGATTTTGTTATTTTTCAATCAAGATTTGTGATTAAAGCCAGCATAAAGATTTTAGTTTTTGCTTACTTTTTCTTTAAAGTTTTCTAATCCTTCTTTTAACCAAGAATAATAAGTATCTCTATCTGTATATTGTTGAGATGTGTTTAAAATTTCTAAATCCGGACTTAATAAAACATAATAAGGTTGCGATGCATTTTTAAAATTGATCACTTGAAATGTAGACCATTTATCACCAACTGTTTCTATCTTTTTAATTTTTCCATTTGCTTTTAAAAAGTCGAATTGTTGTACTTCTGGCAATGCTTTTTCATTATCATCTACATACAAAGAAATTAAAATGTAATCATCTTTTAATGTTTGATAAATATCTGGCTCGCTCCAAACATTTTCTTCCATTTTTCTACAATTTACACAAGCCCAACCTGTAAAGTCTAATAAAATGGGTTTGTTAACTTTTGTAGCTTTTGCTAAACCTTCATCAAAATCTTTATAACAGTCTAAACCTAAAGGGCAATCACTTTCTTGCTCATAAATACTATAAAATTGTGGAGGTGGAAAACCGCTTAATAAACTTAAATTCCAAGTAGGATTTTTTAAAACTCCAGGCGAAATATAAATGATAAAAGAGATTACTAAAACTCCAAAAGAAATTCTTGAAAATGATAGTTTTTTGATAGGTGAATCGTGTGGGAATTTAATTTTAGCAAATAAATACAATGCTAAACCTATAAAAATAACAATCCAAATGGCGATAAAAACTTCACGTTTTAAGATATCCCAATGTGCAACTAAATCAGCATTAGATAAGAATTTAAAAGCCAATGCTAATTCTAAAAATCCTAAAACAACTTTGGTTGTGTTTAACCATCCACCAGATTTTGGTAAAGAATTTAACCAATTTGGGAACAAAGCAAACAGGGCAAAAGGCAAAGCCAAAGCCAATCCAAAGCCAGTCATACCTGCAGTTAATTGTGTTGCTCCACCATCCGAAGTTAAAGAACCTGCTAACAAAGAACCTAAAATTGGTCCTGTACAAGAAAAGGAAACTATGGCTAATGTTAAAGCCATAAAAAAGATTCCTATAATTCCGCCAACAGAAGAAGCAGAGTCCATTTTATTTCCCCAAGAACTTGGTAAGGTTATTTCGTAAAATCCGAAGAAAGAAAAAGCAAAAAACACCAAAACTGCAAAGAAGAAGATATTCAACCAAACATTAGTAGAAATTGTATTTAATATTTCTGGGTCTAAATTGTCTAAAAAGTGAAAAGGTAAGCTTAATAATATGTAAATTAAAATGATAAAAAAACCATATAAAATGGCATTAAAAACACCTTTCTTTTTGTTTTGAGATTGTTTTGTGAAAAAAGAAACCGTTAAAGGAATCATAGGAAAAACACAAGGTGTTAAAAGCGCTAATAAACCACCAGCAAAACCTAAGAAAAAGATGCTAAATAATCCGTTTGAACTCTCTGAATTTGTATCTGAAGAATTGATTAAAAGCGCTGTGTTTTTTAAATCTAACTTTAATTGTTTGGTTAATGCAGCACTTCTTTCATCAACAGTATTCGAAATTTTAATAGGATTATTGGTAAGTGAAACAGTAAAATTTTCATCGATATTTATACAAGCAGTTTCACAAACTTGACCAAAGAAATTTAGCTTTACTTGGGTAATTTTTTTGTTTGTTAATTGAATTCTTTGCGTAATTTTTGCTTTTTCTTTAAAAACAACTTCTTCTACTAACCAAACATCAGAATATTTTTTAAAAGTGTCTTCTTCTTTTGCTTTACCAATTAATTGATAACCAGTTTCGCCTTCTGGAATTGTGATTTCTAAAGGCAAAGAAGCATCATCTGGGTTGTATTGAGAATACAAATACCAACCTTTATATAATTTAGCATCAAAAATAATATCGTATTCGGTTTCTGATATTTTTTTTACAGAAGTTTCAATTTTTATGGGCTCATTTTCTGTTTGTGCTTTTAGAGCAAAAGCAGATAAAAAGATAAATAACGTGATGAATTTCTTCATTATATGCTGGTAATTTTTAAATGATTTTTAGTTGTTTTTGTTGGTGAAAAACGTCGATCTTGTCTGTGGTTTATCACCCAAATAATTTCGTTATCAACCGTACAAAGCAACCAAGTGTTTTCTTTTTCTAAGAGCGAAAATTTTTCGTCTTTAAAATATTTACTCAGTTTCTTTTTTCCTTGCATTCCTGTTGGATAAAGATAGTCTCCATTTTTCCATTTTCTAACAAGTAAAGGGTATTTTAACAAATCTTTATCAATGTAAATGGTCTCTTTATTTTCTTCTGATTTTTCAACAATATCTTCTAAAACTAAAGGAATTGGATTTGTTATTGCTGATTGATTTCTATGTATTTCAAATGTCTTTTCGAGCGCAGTCGAGAAATCTCTTCCAGATAAAATTAAAAATTCTCTATCTTTTAATAATCTGTGTGTTTTAGAAAAAACTTGTTTACCAGATTGTGCTGATAATAAGTTGTAAATATCATTCCATTCTGTAAAATTATAATCCTTTAAAAGCTGATATAAATAGGCTTTTGGATTAGAAAGTTTATTAATTTCAGAAATTGTAAATTTTGTAGTTTCTAAAGTTGATGATGAATCTTTTTTAATAATTGTTGATGAAACATCTTGAATCCTATCCTTAATTATTTGCTGAGATTCTTCTAAATTATCTAAAGATTTTGCAAAAGTTTCTAACAAACTCGGATTGATTTCCTTTAAAAAAGGCACAACTTGATGCCTAATTTTATTACGCACATATTTGGTTGATGCATTACTTGCATCTTCTCTCCAAACAATATTGTTTTTTGTGGCATACTTCAGAATTTCATCCCTAGAAAAAGGTAAAAGCGTGCGAACAATATTTCCATTCTTTTTTGGGATGCCTGTAAAACCATCTAAACCAGAACCTCTTGTTAGGTTAATTAGAAAAGTTTCTAAATTATCATCTGAATGATGTGCTGTTAAAACATAATTGAAATGATGTTTTTTTACCAATTCTTGAAACCAATTGTAACGTAATTCTCTTGCTGCAATTTGAGTAGAAATCTTATTTTCTTTAGCATAAATAGTAGTTTCAAAACTTATTGTAAAGATTGGTTTGTTTGTTTCTTTGGCTAAGTTATTTATAAAATCTTCATCTTTATCACTTTCAACTTCACGTAACTTAAAATTACAGTGAGCTAAAGAAATTTCTGCAAATTTTATAGAATTAAATAAATGTGTTAAAACTACAGAATCTACACCTCCAGAAATGGCAATGAGCAATTTTTTATCCTTTAAAAAAGGAAAATTTTTATTGATATGTTCTTTGAATTTCTGAAGCATTTACGCATCAAAAATACGCAATTCTTGTCATTTAAATTTTAGAATTCAACCAGTTTACAACATCTTGTAGCATTTCTTCTTTACAAAGATCATTATGCAATTCATGGTAACCACCATTATATAATTTTAAAGTGGCAAATTCTGTATTATTTGCAAATTCTTGGGTGCCTTTATAGTCGATAATTTTGTCATCTGTTCCATGTAAAAGATACATTGGTGTTTGCAATTTGTTTGCATTTTCAATTGCCCACTTTCCAGTTTCTATAAACGTTAGCGAAAAATTCGGACTAATTTTATCGTGTACTAAAGGATCATTGATGTATTTGTCAACTTCAGTTTGATCTCTAGAAATATGATTTACATTTAATTCATTACCCAAGGTAATTGATGGCGCTATTTTTTGTAAAATTTTACCAGCTGCTAATTTTATTTTTGGTGGCTGAAAAGCTAATTTTAAAAACGGACTAGTTGCAATAACTCCTTTTAATTGCTGCTTTTTTCTTAAAGTATAATTGATTACAGCATTACCACCCATAGAATGTCCGTATAAAAAAACAGGTTGGTTTGGGTATAATTCTTTTGCTTTATCAATGGTTTTAGATATGCTTTCTAAGACAGCTTCAAAACTCGGATTGTGACCTCTTTTTCCTTTTGTTTTTCCATGGCCAAAATGATCAAAAGCAACCACAGAAAAATCATTTTCGGTTAATTTTTGTGCTACATGTATATAACGATTAGAATGTTCGCCCATTCCATGTGCTAAAACTATAACAGCTTTGGTTGCTGCTCCTTGCCAATATCGACCGTAAAATTCAGTGTTGTAGATATTAAAATTGAATTCTTTTTGAGTCATTATTGTGCTATTAATTTGTTGTTTTAATGTCGTCAGAAGTATTTGGTTTCTGGTCTTTACCAATAGAAATGAGTTGGTAATTTAAGGAATCTTTTGATATTTTATAAATAAAATCATTTCCCCAATAATCTTTGGTGATATTTTTATGCAAAGGATTATTTCTAATAATATCTTTTAATTCTTTAGGGTAAAATCCGAATTGCTTTTTTTCAGAAGAAAGTAAAGTTTGAATTTTAGCAATTTTAGCATTTGTATTTTCTAAAGGTTTGTTTTTAAGACTGAAATAGGAAATTAATGCAAAAGTTATTATAAATATTGGAAAAGCAATTAAAAGTGGCTTGGTCATTGGATGCCAAACAATACTTTTAGGAAGATTATTTTCTTTTTCAAACTTTCTTCTTTTCTTGTGTTTAATCCAATATTGTATTTCTAAATACAATTCTAATATTCCAGAAATTAAATCAGCCAATTTATCTGTTTTTTAACCAAACACGAATTTCCTTTTTTAAAGATTGTTCAGGTTTTGGTAAAGGAATGGTTTTTCCAAATTGTTTACTTCTGTTAAATTTACTAAAATTTATTTTGAGTTGTTTCCATTCATCAGGATACATTTTTAAAAAACCACCAAACATATTAATTTCATTCGGTTTTTCTGTAATAGTTGCTAAAACTGCTTGGAATTTTTCTTCTTTATTTAGTATCATAATTATTTAGAATTCAACAATACATAACGCATTGCTTTTGCTTTAAGTAAACATTCTTCGTACTCTTTTTCTGGGATTGATTTTGCTGTAATTGCACCGCCAACAGAATAAGAAATATACTTTTTTTCTTCGTTATACAAAATACTTCTAATCACTACATTAAAATCGAAATCGCCTTCAGGAGTTATGTAACCAACTGTTCCAGAATACAAACCACGTTTGGTTTCTTCTAATTTTTCTATGATTTTCATTGCAGCAAATTTTGGAGCTCCTGTCATACTTCCCATAGGAAAAGTATCTTTTAAAATAGTTACAGGGTGTGTAGTTTCCTCAATTTCTGCAACCACTGTAGATATCATTTGATGCACTTGTTTAAAAGAATACACCTTGCATAATTCCTCTACTTTTACGCTTCCTTTTTTTGCGGATTTTGATAAATCGTTTCTCACCAAATCTACAATCATTACATTTTCTGATCGTTCTTTAATGTCTCTAGATAAATCTGATGCTATTTTTTCATCATCAATTTTGCTTCGTAAACGTTTTGCTGTGCCTTTTATAGGCTGAGAAATTATTTTATTGCCTTCTTTTTTAATGTATCTTTCTGGTGATGCAGACAATAAATATTGATGTTCCATTTTTAGAAAAACAGCAAATGGTGGTTCAGAAATTTTATTTAAATCTTTGTAAACTTCTAAAGGATTTATGGTTGAGTTTTCAGCATAAAATTCTTGGCAAAAGTTAGCTTCATATAAATCGCCAATTTTAATATGATGTAATAGTTTGTTTACTTTTTGATGGTATTCGTCTTTATGAATTCGTAATTTTATTTTAATGTCATTTTCAGATTTTTTGATAGTTAGATTTTCAGATTTTTGAATCGCTTCAAAATCACTTTCTATTTCATCATCTACCATTCTTAAATAATGGAATTCAACAGTATTTCCTTTGATAAAAAACAATTTTTGAGGCTGAAAAAAATACAAGTCAGCAAAGTCTAAACCATCAAAATTATTAGAAGAAAGTTGTTCAACATCATTTTTAACATCATAAGAAATATAACCAAATATGTAATCTTTTGTAGTGCTTTGATATTCTTCTAATTTATCAAAAGCATTAAAATAGTCGGTTTTTATCGAAGTAAATTCTTCAACAGCCAAAATACAATCAAAGCTAGAATATTGTTGTTTGTAATTGTTAGAATCTAACCAAATTGCAGTTTCAAATTGTTGTGCCCACAACAACAGTTGTTCTTTAAAATTCTCAATATTATCAACAGTAAAAGATTGTTTGGTTCTCTGCATATTTTGGCAAAAATACTTGAAAGTTGTTGGAAACAAAAAAACCTCACCAAAAAGTGAGGTTTCTATATTAAATTTAAATTTTATGCATTTAAAGGTTTACCATCCCAAGCAGCTTTTGCAGCTTCTTTTACAGCCTCAGAATAGGTTGGATGACCGTGACAAATTCTTGCTAAATCTTCTGCAGATGCTCTATATTCCATTGCAACAGCTGCTTCCATAATTAAATCTGCAACTCTTGCACCTACCATATGAACTCCTAAAATTTCATCGGTATTTTTATCTGCTAAAACTTTTACAAAACCATCAATGTCTCCACTTGCTCTAGATCTACCTAAAGCTCTCATAGAAAATTTACCAGATTTATAATCAATTTTTGCATCTTTTAATTCTTGCTCAGTTTTACCAACAGCAGCAACTTCTGGCCAAGTGTATACAATACCAGGAATTAAATTATAATCTATATGTGGTTTTTCACCAGCTAAATATTCTGCAACTACAACACCTTCTTCTTCTGCTTTATGTGCTAACATTGCACCTTTTACAACATCACCAATTGCATAAATATTAGAAATATTAGTTTGTAAATGATCGTTAACATCTACTTGACCTCTTTCATTTACTTTTACGCCAGCTTTTTCTAAACCTAAACCTTCTGTATACGCTTTTCTACCTACAGCAACTAAGCAATAGTCACCAGTAAAAGTTACTTCTTCTCCTTTTTTATTGTTTGCTTTTACAACAACTTCATCACCATTTCTTTCAACAGAAGTTACACCAGTACTTACGTTAAACTTCATACCTTGTTTCTTTAAAACTTTGGTAAGTTCTTTAGAAACATCAGCATCCATAGTTGGTGTAATTTTTGGTGCATATTCAATAACCGTAACATCTGCACCTAATCTTTTGTAAACAGAACCTAACTCTAAACCAATAACTCCACCACCAATAACTAATAAATGTTTTGGTACTTCTTTTAATTTTAAAGCTTCTGTAGATGTTATTACTCTTTCTTTATCTAAGCTGATAAAAGGTAAAGTAGATGGTTTTGAACCAGTTGCAATAATGGTATTTGTACCTTCAATTACTTCTGATGAACCATCACTTTTAGTAATTTTTACGTGTGTAGCATCTTCAAAAGAACCTAAACCTTCGTAAACATCGATGTTATTTTTATCCATAAGATATTTAATACCACCAGTTGTAGTTGTAACAACGTTTTCTTTTCTTTCAACCATTTTAGAAAAATCAAAAGAAGGCTTTTCTACAGAAATTCCATGCTCTTCAAAATGATGTACAGCATCATAATAATGGTGGGAAGAATCTAATAAAGCTTTAGAAGGAATACAACCCACATTTAAACAAGTACCTCCTAAAGTGCTATATTTTTCTATAATAGCTACTTTTTTTCCTAATTGTGATGCTCTAACTGCAGATATATATCCTCCAGGACCAGAACCAATAACGATAATATCGTATTTCATTGTTGATTTTTTTTATGTATTCTATAACCTAATAGGTTGTTTTTTAATAATAGTAGACAAAAATACGGATATTTTCACAGAATAAAGTTAGAATTTAGTAGTTTTACTGAGTAATATATTTAAAGTAATTTCAGATGAAAATCATAAAAAAAATAATTTTAGCGCTTTTATTAATTTTTATTGTTGCTCAATTTTTTGGGCCTGAAAAAAATGAAGGAAATATAGATACTGTAAATGCATTTGTTGCAGAAACTAATCCGCCAGAAAATGTTTTAGATATTTTAAAAACTAGCTGTTTCGATTGTCACTCTGCAAAAACAAACTACCCTTGGTACAATAATATTACGCCCGTTAATTATTGGTTAGCAGAACATGTAAAAGATGGTAAAAAACATTTAGATTTTTCGAATTGGAGTTCTTACTCTTTAAAAAGAAAAGAACATAAAATGGATGAATTATATGAAGAGGTAGAAAAAGGAGAAATGCCTTTAGATTCTTATACTTGGACACATTCTGAAGCTAATTTAACACAAGAACAAATTGATGCCATTGTTACTTGGGGTAAAAAAGTACAAGCAGATTATAAAAAACAAATGACTGCAGAGTAATTGGAAAATAAATCTATTTTAATTATTGGTACTGTTTGGGTTGAACCCAATTCTTCTGCTGCAGGTAGTAGAATGTTGCAATTGATTACCCTTTTTTTAAAACAAAATTTTAAAATAACTTTTGCATCTGCTGCTCAAAAAAATGATAATGCTTTTGATTTAAATTCTTTAGGAATTAATACTGTTTCTATTGAATTAAATAATGCATCTTTTGATGTTTTTATAGATAAATTACAACCTACAATTGTACTCTTTGATCGTTTTATGACAGAAGAACAATTTGGTTGGCGAGTTGCAGAAAACTGCCCAAACGCTTTACGAATTTTAGATACTGAAGATTTACATTTTTTAAGAAAAGTAAGACATCAACAATTAAAAAAAGGAGAAAAATTTACAAACGAAGCTTTATTGAAAGCTGATGAAACAAAAAGAGAAATCGCTTCGATTTTACGTTGCGATTTGTCTTTAATTATATCAAGTTACGAAATGGATTTACTAAAATCTGTTTTTAAGATTGATGAAAGAATACTTTATTACTTACCGTTTTTATTAGATAAGGTTGATGAACATCAAATAAAAAAATGGAAATCTTTTGAAGAAAGAAAGCATTTTGTTTTTATAGGTAACTTTTTTCATAAACCAAATGTTGATGCAGTTATTACTTTAAAAAATGCAATTTGGAATGAAATTCGTGAGTACCTTCCAGATGCAGAAATTCATATTTATGGGGCTTATGTTAATCAGCAAATACAAGAATTACACAATAAGAAAGAAGGCTTTATTATTAAAGGTTTCGCAGAAAATTCAAGAAAAGTTGTTGAAAATGCGAGATTAGTATTAGCACCTTTACGTTTTGGAGCAGGTATAAAAGGCAAATTAACAGAAGCAATGATTTGCGGAACTCCAAGTGTAACCACAAGTATTGGAGCAGAAGGTATGCAAAACTCTTTGCCTTGGAATGGTTTTGTTGAAGATGATTTTAAGGAATTTGCCAAACAAGCAGTTTTGTTATATTCTGATGAAAATTTGTGGTTAGCATCACAAAAAAAAGGTATAGATATCATCAATCAAATTTATGATAAAGAAAAATTAGAAGCTCCTTTTATCAACCAAATAAAAGAAATTCAACAAAATTTAGAACAACATAGAACTCATAATTTTTTAGGGAATTTGTTGCAACATCAAACGTTACAAGCTACTAAATTTATGAGTAAATGGATAGAAGTTAAAAATAGGCTTCAGTAAAAAGAGTGATTCAGTTTATGTTTTTCAGTCATAAGTTGTCTTCCAATAGTATTATTTCAGTTACCAGCTTACTGAATACAGCCAACTGAATACAGCCAACTGAATTACTGCTTATTGAGAACTGATTCGTAATCTAAAGGTAAAGAATTTGCAAATTTTTCATAAGACCAATATTCTTCGTAAAATACATCTAAAGGATGAATTAATAATCCGTTTTTATCTACAATAATTCCTTTTTTTAGAGGAATTAAACTCGAAGTTTGTGGCAAAGGTTCTCTTAATTTACTGAAAGTGTTTCTAGTAATGTAAGCCAATTCTTCTTTTTCTTTTGTGTAAACAATACTTAAATTATCATCAAAAGAAAGATAAAGTAAACCATTTTTTTGAGTGATTATATCATTTTGAGATAGTTTCGATTTGTATAAATAATCTTCAAATTTTGGTAATCTTGCTTTTTTGATAACAATAAAAGCAGAGTCTAAAGCATTTTTTGGTTGATCTATATTTTGTGGATATACTTTAACATTATTTAAACGAATTAATTCTCTTGCTTTTTTAATTGTGTTTTCTGATGGTCTTTTTGGGTTAGGAACTCTTTTAAATTGATTCACAATAAAACCCTCTTCAGTAAAAGTATTGTTCATAACCGATTTAAAAAAATGAATTACAGATCCATTATAGGCTTTTAATCTATTTTTTTGCCAACGTTTTTTTTTGCGTTTGCCTCCTTTAAGCTCTTTGTATCTTGAGTAACCTAAATAAGATACGTAATTTTTTTTTCGGATAAAACTTTCTAATTCGTATGTAATTAAATATCCTAAGCCTTTATTTTTTATTTGTAAAGGCTTTCTGGCGTAAGCCGTTAAAATATTTTCTCTTCCGTTAAAATCGAAATGTAAAACTTCTGGATTTAAAATTTGACAATCTTTTGAGAGTTCTGTAAGTCCAATAAATTCTTTTTTAAAAAGTTCTAAATTATAATGCCATTCCTCATCATAAACTGTTTTTTGAATGATAATTTCATCCAAAATATTTTGGTCTTCTTCTAAAACAAAAACTAAGGGTTTGGTATAGGTTGATGTGTTTAAAGGATAAATAATTTTTTTATATCCTAAATAAGAAACAATTAACTCATACTGACCTTCTTTTATTGGCAATGAAAAAGTTCCGTCTATATTTGTAGTTGTGCCCAACATTGTGTTGTTTAAATAGATGGCAACGTTTTCTAAAGGAGTGTTTTTTTCGTACACAGTTCCTTTAATTTCTATTTGACAAAAAGACGAAATGGTAAATAATACCAATAAAATAAAAAAAATGTTTCTCATTCTATTTACATAACGAATAAGAAACAATTTTATAACAAATTTTATGTTTTAATTTTATGCTTCTAACAAGCCAGCTCTTCTTAATAAAGCTTCTGGCTTAGGTTCTTGCCCTCTAAAACGTTTGTACAATTCCATAGGTTTTACGGTACCTCCTTTAGAAAGTACATTTTCTTTAAATTTTGTAGCTACTTCTTTGTTAAAAATTCCTTCTTCTAAGAAGTATTCAAAAGCATCAGCATCTAAAACTTCTGCCCATTTGTAAGAGTAGTATCCAGCAGAATATCCACCTTGAAAAATATGAGAAAATGCAGTACTCATACAGTTTTCTGCAACATCTGGGTATAATTTGGTTTCAGAAAAAGCATCAATTTCAAAATCTTTTACAGAGGTAATTTCTGACGGATTTTCAGAGTGCCATTTCATATCTAAAAGTCCGAAACTTAACTGACGTAAAGTTTGCATCCCTTCATGGAAACTTGCAGATTCTTTTATCTTTTCTACATATTTCATAGGTATAACTTCACCTGTTTCATAATGTTTTGCAAACAATTCTAAAGCTTCTTTTTCGTAACACCAATTTTCTAAAACCTGACTTGGCAATTCAACAAAATCCCAAGAAACAGAAGTACCAGATAAACTGTTGTAAGTAGTATTTGCTAACATTCCATGTAAAGCGTGGCCAAACTCGTGAAACAAAGTGGTAACCTCATTAAACGTTAATAAAGATGGTTTAGTAGCTGTTGGTTTGGTAAAATTACACACAATAGAAACGTGAGGTCTTTCGTTAACTCCGTTTTTAATCTGTTGCGATTTGTAACTCGTCATCCAAGCTCCATTTCTTTTTCCTTTTCTAGGATGATAATCCGCATAAAAAACAGAAATAAAGTTACCTTCATTATCAGTAACGTTATATGTTTTTACATCTGGATGATATTTTTCGATAGTAGAAACTTCTTCAAAATTTAAATCATACAAACGATTAGCGATTTCAAAAACACCATTAATTACATTTTCTAATTTAAAATAAGGTTTTAAAACCTCTTGATCTAAATCGAATAATTCTTTCTTTAATTTTTCTGAATAATAAGCCCCATCCCATTTTTGGAGTTGATCAATTCCGTCTAATTTTTTAGCATATTTTTCTAAATTTTCAAACTCTTTTTGAGCAGCAGGTTTTGCTTTTTCTAATAAATTATTCGAAAATTCGATTACCTTTTCAGGAATTTCTGCCATTCTTTCTTCCAACACAAAATGAGCGTGGGTTTTATAACCTAATAAGCTTGCTCTTTGCTGACGTAAGTTTACAATCTCTAAAACAATTTTTTCGTTGTTAAATTCATTGTCTTGAAATGCTTTTTTACCAGCTGCAATTGCCATTTTTTTACGCAATTCTCTATTATCAGTATACGTTAAAAACGGAATATAACTTGGATATTGAAGCGTAAAAATATAACCTTCTTTATCTTGTTCTTTTGCTAATTGACTTGCAGCTTCTTTCACAGAATCTGGTAAGCCAGAAACATCGTCTTCATTAGTTAAATGCATTTCAAAAGCATTGGTTTCTGCCAAAACATTTTCACCAAATTTTAAAGATAATTTAGAAAGTTTTGAGTCAATTTCTCTTAGTTTTGACTTCTTTTCATCATTTAAATTTGCACCATTTCTTGCAAAACCTTTGTATTGCTTGTCTAACAACATCTGTTGTTCTGGTGTTAAATCTAAATTTTTTCTATCATCAAAAACTGATTTTACTCTTGTAAATAAAGCTTCATTCAAAGTGATGTCGTTTCTAAATTCGCTTAACCAAGGCGAAACTTCTTGTGCAATTTTTTGAATATCATCATTAGTTTCTGCAGAATTTAAATTGAAAAAAATAGAAGTAATTCTATTGAGTTTTTCTCCAGTAAAATCTAATGCAACAGTAGTATTTTCAAAAGTTGGAGCATCTGTACTATTTGCAATTGCATCAATTTCTGCTTTTGCGATTTCTATCCCTTTTTTAATAGCAGGTTTATAATCATCAGAAGAAATTTTAGTAAACGGAGCTGTATTAAAATCTTGTAAAAGTGGGTTCATTCTGTTATGTTCAATGTTTAAAATTTAATATTCAATGTTAACTTTGAATTCTGAACTAGGAATTTTGAATTTTTTTAGCGGCTTTTTCTACTTTTAGTTTTAAGCCTTCTTTGTAAGCGATAATTTTATCTAAAACACATTTATCTGAAGCGCCAATAATTTGGGCTGCTAAAATACCAGCGTTTTTTGCTCCATCTAAAGCTACAGTAGCAACTGGTACACCTCCTGGCATTTGTAAGATAGATAAAACTGAATCCCAACCATCAATAGAATTTCTACTTTTTACAGGAACTCCAATTACAGGCAAAGGACTCATACTTGCCACCATTCCTGGTAAATGTGCAGCACCTCCAGCGCCAGCAATAATTGCTTTTATACCTCTGGTATGTGCATTTTTAGAATAGTCAAATAATTTTTCTGGAGTTCTATGAGCAGATACAATATCTACTTCTATTTGAATGTCAAAACTTTCTAAAATGTCTATTGCTTCTTGCATTATTGGAAGATCTGAATCACTTCCCATTATTATTCCTACCATAATTATTTGCTTATTACTCTAATCGTTTCTTTTACTTTTTGTGCTATTTCTCTTGCTGTATCAATATCAGAATTCACAATAGTTACGTGTCCCATTTTGCGAAAAGGACGTGTTTCTTTTTTACCATAAATATGTGGTGTAACTCCATCAATTCTTAGAATATCATTTAAATTCTCGTAAATTACATCACCAGAAAAACCTTCTTCACCAACAAGATTTACCATAATTCCTGCAACTTTACTTTCTGTGTTTCCTAAAGGTAAATTTAAAATGGACCGTAAATGTTGTTCAAATTGATTGGTATAACTCGCTTCTATAGAATAATGACCAGAATTATGTGGTCTTGGAGCAACTTCATTTACCAATATTTTATCATCTACAGTTTGAAACATTTCTACAGCCAATAAACCTACAAAATCTAATTTGCTAACAACATTTAAGGCAACTTCTCTAGCTTTTTCTGCAACTTTAAAATCTATTCTTGCTGGGCAAATTACATATTCAACTTGATTTGCTTCTGGATGAAATTCCATTTCTACAACAGGATAAGTAGCTATTTCACCATCTGCATTTCTAGCTACAATTACAGCCAATTCATTTTTAAACGGAATTAACTTTTCTGTAATACATTCTACATTTGGCAAACTTTGTAAATCATCGATATTTCTTACAATTTTTACTCCATTACCATCGTAACCAAAACGTGCAGCTTTCCAAACAAAAGGGAAATCGATAATATTGTTCTCAAAAGAATGCTTTAATTCTTCTAAATATGCATAATGAGAAAATTCTGCAGTTGGTATTTGATGATCTATATAAAAATTTTTCTGCCTAGCTTTACTTTGAATTATTCTTAAGTCTTGAGGTTTAGGATAAATGGTTAAGCCTTCATCTTCTAATTTATCTAAAGCATCTAAATTTACGTTTTCAATTTCTATGGTTAGTAAATCTACTGTTTTACCAAAATTGTAAACGGCATCAAAATCTAATAAATCTCCAAGAACAAACGTGTTGCAAATTTCTGCACATGGTGCAGTTGCATTGCTATCTAAAATTGAAGTATGAATGTCGAATTTTTGAGTTTCTGTTAATAACATTCTACCTAGCTGACCACCACCTAAAACGCCTAATTTAAAGTCTGAAGAAAAATAATTTTTCACGATAATTGTAATTGTGTTTTAGCAAAAATAAGCATCTAAAAGCTAAGAAACTATTAAAAATTACTGATTCGAATTGTAGAACCATTTCTAGTTACATTATACTCAATTGCAGGGCATTGAAAACCTTCAGTTTGTGGTGCACCACCAAAATCTACACTGTAAGTACTATCATCGCAAGTACATTTTAAAAGTCTGTTTTCAAATATCATTGGTGCTGTACAATTATTTGCAGGGCATAATCTATCAAAAGCAACAAAATCACTTCCGTTTTTATTAAATAAAAGAATTCCTTTACTTAAACCACCTGCACTTGGTAGCTCTGCATAACCACCAGGAGTTTGTGCATTTATAAGTCCAGGATTGTTTAAATCTGTAGCTGTACTTAAGCTAAAAGATCTAATACAGTTTTCTAAATTAGTTGTGTCTGAGCAGTTTATAAAAGAGATGAAACAAGTAAAAATTACTAATTTTTTAAACATATTTGATTTCTGTTTTATTAAAAACGCTGGCAATTTACAAATATTTTGTACATTTGTAGAACAATCTCATTCCTGTGAAGGCAATGAGATTTTTAAATTTAACCCTTATTGGGTTTTTAAGAAATAATAGTATTATCTCTTTTTTGATAAATTATATGTTTTGCAAAGAAAAGGATAAGTTTTAAAACAAAAGAAAATGAGCGAAATTTCATATTATTCTCCTGAAGGATTAAAGAAGTTAAAAGAAGAATTGCATCAATTAGAGCAAGTAGAAAGACCAAGAGTTACACAAGAAATTGCAGATGCTAGAGATAAAGGTGATTTAAGTGAAAATGCAGAATACCATGCAGCAAAAGAAGAACAATCTCATTTAGAAACTAAAATTGCCAAATTAAAAAATATAGTTGCAAACGCGCGTATTTTAGATGAAAGTCAGTTAGATACTTCTAAAATATTGATTCATTCTAATGTTAAAATTAAAAATACATCTAATGGAATGGAGTTTTCTTACAGATTAGTTGCAGATTCTGAAACGGATGTTAGAAATGGAAAACTATCTGTAAACTCGCCAATTGGTAAAGGTTTATTAGGTAAAAAAGTAGGTGAACTTGCCGAAATTAAAGTGCCTAATGGAATTATGAAATTTGAAATTGTAGAGATTTCAAGATAAGATTAGATTAAGAAGAAACTGTTTGTCTTTTTGAAAGAAATGATAATTCAATACATAAATTCGGGTTTTGGTATTATCAAAACCCGAATTCTTTTTTATATTTACTCATCATCAAAAATTAACTTTTAAAATTACACAATGAGCATATTTACAAAAATAATTAATGGCGATTTACCAAGTTATAAAGTAGCAGAAGATGATAATTTTATTGCTTTTTTAGATATTAATCCAAATGCAAAGGGACATACTTTAGTAGTGCCTAAAAAAGAAGAAAATAAGATTTTTGATTTATCAAAAGAAGAGTACATTAGTTTAATGGATTTCTCTTATAGAGTTGCAAAAGCACTAGAAAAAGCTGTGCCTTGTAATAGAATAGGAATGAGTGTAATTGGCCTAGAAGTACCTCACGTTCACGTACATTTAATCCCTACAAATATAATGGCAGATATGCAGTTTACTAAAAAAGTAGAACTAACAAACCAAGAGTTTGTTGCTTTAGCAGAAAGTATTGCTAGTAATTTTTCTTGATTATAATTTATTCAACAAAACCTGAAAGGTAGTTCCTTTATCAATTTCAGATTTTTTTACAAATATTTTTCCATTATGGTAATCTTCTACAATTCGTTTAGAGAGTGATAAACCTAAGCCCCAACCACGTTTTTTGGTTGTAAAACCAGGTTTAAATATTTGTTTGAATAACTTTTTAGGCATTCCTTTACCAGTGTCAGAAACCGTAATTTTTACTTTCTTTTGTTTGCTTTCAATTTTTAGGTTAAGTTCTCCTTTACCCAACATCGCATCAATAGCATTTTTAATCAGGTTTTCGATTACCCAGCCAAATAGTTCCGTATTTAATTCCGTAAAAATTTCATCTTCTGTGGATGAAAACGAAAACGAAATTTGCTTAGAACTTCTAGATTCTAAATAATCAAAAGCTTGTTTTGTAATGTTAACAATGTTTTCTTTTTTCAATTCTGGCACAGAGCCAATTTTAGAAAAGCGATTGGCAATTGTATTTAAACGATGTACGTCTTTTTCAATTTCTTGGATATAAGTTTCATCTACTTTTTCCATTTTTAAAATCGAAATCCAACCTAAAAGAGAAGACAAAGGCGTACCAATTTGATGCGCAGTTTCTTTAGCCATTCCTGTCCATAATTTATTGGTTTCTGCAGCTTTATTAGAACTATAAAACAAGTAAATAACTGCTAAAAATAAGACTAAAATTAAAATTAATGCTAAAGGATAATAGGTTAATTTGTTTAATAAATCTGAATCTCGGTAATAAATAAAGTCAGTTTTTCCAAGATAATCAACCTGAATTGGCTGATTTTGATCCTTCATAATTTCCAACTGTTCCTTTAAATATTTGGGGTCGTTTTCTTTTTTAGGATCTAAGTTATTAGAACCTTTTATTTCACCATTTGCATCAACCAAAATAAAAGGAATATCTTTTGTTCTGCTGATGACACTTAAAGGAAGTTCAGAAATATTTTTCTCTAAATCTTCTAAATTTTCGGTATTTAATTCTTTTATGGCTTCTCCATGAATTTCCATTTTTGCTCTTTCAGCTTGCTTAAATTTCTGAAAGAAAGTATAGGTATTCCAGAGAATTAACGTAACAATTACTAAAGAAACTAGCATTGTAATACGTTTTAATAAAAGTGTATTTGAGAAAAATTTCATTAAAAACAAATATAAAGGTTTCTTGTATATAACTCATTTAAGGATTTGATAGTATCTTTACATAAGTAAAAATTTAACCTATTGTCTCCTTGAGCGAAGTCGAAAGGTTTTTAGTTCTCGACTACGCTCGAACTGACATCCTAAGTTTAGAAATATGTTAAGTATCAATCCAAAAGAAATACCAACAGGAAAATTTCACGGCTATTTATTAGGTGCAATTGCACCAAGACCAATTGCATTTGCAAGTACAATAGATATTGATGGCAATCCTAATTTATCACCTTTTTCTTTCTTTAATGTATTTGGCTCAAATCCGCCAATATTAATATTTTCTCCTGCAAGAAGAGTAAGAGATAATACCACAAAACATACTTTAAATAATGTCTTAGAAACCAAAGAAGTAGTAATTAATGTTGTAAATTATGCTATTGTTCAGCAAATGTCTTTGAGCTCTACAGAATACCCTGATGGTGTAAATGAGTTCGAAAAAACTGGTTTAACAATGTTAAAATCCGAAGAAATAAAACCATTTAGAGTTGCTGAATCTCCTGTGCAATTTGAGTGTAAAGTAAATGATGTTATTTTTACTGGTGATGAAGGTGGAGCAGGAAATTTAATTGTTTGCGAAGTTGTTAAAATGCACATAAACGATAATGTTTTAGATGATAATGGAGCAATAGACCAACATAAAATTGATTTGGTAGCTAGAGCAGGAGGTAGTTATTACACAAGAGCTAGAGATGGTTTTTTCGAAATTCCGAAACCAATATCAACTTTAGGAATTGGAGTTGACAATATTCCATCAGAAATTAGAAACAGCACTGTTTTAACAGGTAATAATTTGGGTATGTTAGGTAATATTGAACAATTGCCAACTGCTGACACTGTTAATAACTTTGGTAAAGAACACCCAAATTTTATTGGGTTAGAATCTACAAAAAAACATACATTTGCGCAAGATTTTTTAAGTAAGAATGATGTAGAAAGTGCTTGGAAAGTACTTTTATTAAAATAAATATTATGGAAGTTATTGGTAAAGTAAAAATTATTGGAGAAGTACAAACTTTTGGTGCTAACGGATTTAGAAAAAGAGATGTAGTTGTAACTACAGATGATCAATACCCACAAATGATTAGCGTAGAATTTCATCAAGACAAAACAGATTTGTTAAACAACTATAAAGTTGGTCAAGATGTTAAAATTTCAATTAATTTAAGAGGTAGAGAGTGGATTAACCCACAAGGAGAAGCAAAATACTTTAACTCAATTGTTGGTTGGAGAATAGAAAACTTAGGTCAGTCTGCAGCACCTAGCAACTTGCCTCCAGTAGATCAGTTTGAGCCAGCATCTAAAGTTTCTGATGATGAGCCAGATGATTTACCATTCTAAATTATTAGATATTTAGAGGGTTTTATTTTTTGATTTTAAAGAATCAAGAATCAAGAATCAAGAATCAAGAATCAAGAATCAAGAATCAAGATAAAAAAAGAGAGAATTCATTTAATGAATTCTCTCTTTTTTTTGTTTAATATATTTTAGTCTTGGTTTTTGTCTCTAAAAATCTAACAGACTAAGAATCTAAAAAAAATCTACGATTTTTTAGGCATTGGCCCTCGCAAGTGAATAATTAATCCGTTTAAAAAATTACGAAGAAATTGATCTCCACATTCTACATATTTAGGATGATCTTCTTTTCTGAAAATTGCACCTAACTCGCCTTTTGTAACTTTAAAATCTACCAAAGCACAAATATCTATAATATCTGTATCACGTAATTTGTGTGCTACTCTTAATTTTTTGAAAATATCGTTATTTGTTAATCCCATATTGCAAAGATAATTGTTTTAATGTACTACTTTAAAAATTGCCCAAGCATAAATTGCAAATCTTGCAAAACGAAATAATCCGAAGAAAAATACATTTTTAAAAGGATATTTTATCATACCAGCAGCCATACAAGCAATAGAAAAGGGTAAAGGCAATAATGCACCAACTAAAACTAAAATTCCTCCCCATTTACGAGTATTGGCCAAGTTTTTAGCCATTTTAACCTCTAAATATTCTTTTACAGATTCTATTTTAAGCGCCATTCTTCCTATAAAATATGATATTAAACCACCTGAATAAGATAATGTGGCTAGAATAGCTAAGTTTAAAATAGGAGCATCAGTTTTCTTTGTCCAAGCAATAAAAATTTCTGGCGGAATTAATCCTAGAATAGTTTCTGATAGAAAAAATACAGATAAAACTGTAAGTCTAGAAAATGTTTCTGTAAAATGATGCAAACCATCATTAATGTTATAAACGTATTTGTTAAACAAGAAGATAGCTACTATAATTCCTAAAATAGGTAAAATTGCACTTTTTAGATTTTTACCTACAAAAGAATAAAAGCCAGTAATTTTATAATACTTATGTACAAGTTTAAATTTTTTACCTTGAGATTTTTTAGGTTTTTTTCTTTTTAGCATTGGGTTGTTTTATTCATAAAACGATTTGCAAAAATACTGACAAAATTTTGATAATTTTGAGTAAACTTTTAAATAATTCGTTTTTAAGATTTTAATAATTTAGCATAAAATAGAAAATTTGATTTGGCTCACTGAAAAAATAGAATTTCCTGATTATAAATACGCTACAGTTGATGGTATTTTAGCTTTAGGTGGCGATTTGTCTGAAAATCGTTTAATTTACGCTTACAAAAACGGAATTTTCCCTTGGTTTTCTGAAGATGATCCTATTGTTTGGTATTGTCCACCAGAAAGAATGGTTTTATTTCCTGCGGATGTGAAAGTGTCTAAATCGATGCGAAAAATCATTAATAAAAATGAATTTATAATTACAGAAAATCAAGCTTTTGAAGAGGTAATTTATAACTGTAAAAGCATCAACAGAAAAGATGGTTTTGGTAATTGGATTACTGATGATATGGAGCAGGCTTACATCAATTTACATAAAAGAGGTGTTGCAAAATCTATAGAGGTTTGGAAACCTTTAGGCTCCACTCAAAGTAACAGTAAAATGGAACTTGTTGGTGGTTTATACGGATTAGAAATTAATACTGTTTTTTGCGGAGAAAGTATGTTTAGTAAAGTTTCTAATGCTTCTAAATTGGCATTTATTCATTTGGCTAAAAACAAAAATTATAAGTTGATAGATTGCCAAATTTATAATGAACATTTAGCAAGTTTAGGTGCAAAAGAAATTGATAGAGATTTGTTTTTAGAGATTTTGAAAGGTTAGGTGAGTTATTTTTTTTAGATTTAATAATTACATTTTTGGCTTAAAAACTCGAAACCAATCTACTTTCATCGTATTTTTGTCTGTATTTGCTAAATCTGCATCAGTTGGAGTTCTGTCTGCTTTTACGTGCCAATCTTGTGATTCTAAATTTATAATTATGTTTAATGGTTTTGTAAAACCTTTACCACCTTGAAATTTAAAAGGATCTATAATACTAACAGAAGAAGTATTGCTTGCTTTTTCTAATTCAGAAAATGAATATGTGTCTTTTGTACTGTAAAGTGTAATTTTTTGCTTTCCCCATTCTTTGTCTAGCTTGCCATCTGTCATTGTTGGGTAACCAAATTCCCATTTTCCATTTAATTTTGTAGCTACAGCTTTATCATATAAAACACGTACCAATTCACCATCTATATAGTATTCAAAATGTACAGGACTTTTCCAATAAACACCCGTTCTTACGTATTTTCTATCGCCATTATTCCAACAATATTCTCCCCAACCAGAAACACCTTCTCTGTTATACCAAGCACCTTTATCTCTAGGTTGATAATCTGTAAACGGTTTTCTGATAAAAGAATGATGACTAACGTGAATGGATTTTGCAAAATGAGAATTACCTGGTTCTTTACCACCATAACACTCCATAATATCTATTTCTTGAGTAGCATCTGGGCTTAATAACCACACATCAGAAGCCAAAACAATATTAGCAACACTTGCTTTAGATTCTATAAAAACAGGATATAAAACTTGCTTGTTAGATGTAATACAGCCAGCACTTATTCCACCTTTAGGCTTATTCATTTTATTTCTTCGAAATGCTTTTGGGGCTGCTTCACCATCACCTTTCCAGCGTGAAGATTTAATTAATAAATCATTTCCATCAACTTCTACGTGATTGTATTTCCAATAAGTTGTGCCAGGACCATCCCATTTACTTTGATAAAAATTGTACCATTTACCATCTCCAAAATCTGTTTTTTGGTTTGATGGTGCAAAAGTGTAGTTAAAATCATCAGATAAATCCTCTTGAAACTCCCATTCAGTACCATCGTTTAAATGATTGGGTAAGGCTAAGGTTTTAATGTTTTCTTTTTCTTGTAAAATATGGTTGTTATCATTTTTACTGATAAAACTGAAGGATAAAAGACCAATACAAAATAGAACTACTGTAATTTTTTTAAGCATCATAAAATTATTTGTTATGACTCAAAAATATTTTAATAGTAGGGAATTAAGGGCAATAGAAATTCTAAAAACTACAACAGTTTGCAATTGTTAGTTTTAGTTAAGTAGATTTTTTACAATTTTAAGATCTTTTTGGTAACGATGTTGCCATTATTGAATTCGGTTTTTAAGAAATAAACCCCTTTAGAGAATTGAGAAACATCAATAGTTTGTATTTTATTTTCATCAAAATTTAAATTTTCGATTTCTATTACTTTGGATGAAATAATGTTAATGATTTCTGTTTTTTTAATTTTAATATCATCAGCTATTTGAATGTTAATTTTATTTTTAACAGGATTAGGATAAACAACCATTAAAGATTCTGAATCTAAGTTTTCAAATTCTGATGATAATATAGTTTTCGGATCTAAATTTTCAATTTTAAAATAATCGATAACCATTGTGTGATTTCCTGTCCATTTAAAATCGCCAGCCCAAGGTAAATTTCTGTAACCAATTATCACTTCAGATCTACCAGTTGCAACAGTTGTGTTAAAAGATTCTTGTAAAACCCCATCAATAAAAAAATCTACTTCATCAGATTTCCAGTCAATGGTATAAGTATGAAAATCATCATCTATTAAAGATATTTTATTGTTATTAGCATCTACAACAGGTTTTTGTGAACCCGTAAAAGGGACTTCTGTTATTTCGTTTGCATTTCTCCAAGTATTAAATCTTGCGTCTGTCCATCCATTTGGTGGTAAAATTTCGTGAGATGGAATACCAGACTGTAAATCTTGTGCAACGATTTCTATATCTACTTCATTAAAAATAGCACCAGTTTGCGTGTAAGTAAAAAGAAAGGCAACCAAACCACCATCTACAGCAGCACCTTTCATTCTTACTTCTAGTCTATGGTTTTCGCCAACACCACCAAAAACTAAAGCTTGGTAAGGATAGGTTAAATCTGTATCGTTCCAAATATCTGAATCTACAGTTATGTAAGCATTTCCATCTCCAGGTATAAATGCATCCCAATTGGTTTGTGTTGGGTAAATATCATTATAAAACATCCAATAACTTTCAGTTGGTAAGTTTTGTGGATAACCTTTTGAATCAAAATTTTCTATGTAGGTAGTTTGTCCAATTACAATAGAAGAACACAAAACAGCGAGCAACAGAAATCTTAATTTCAATTCGAATAATTTTAATTTTTAGTTTACAATTATAATCAAAATAAATGAATTGCTATGTTTTTAATTTATTACAAATCAATTGAGTATGACTTTTATCGTGTTTTTTTGATAAAAAAAAGCAGCCATTTCTAAAGTGAAATGACTGCAAAATCAGTTTAAAATAGTAATTAAATTTTACGCAAATAAATATCTCCGCTAATGGTATTTAGCTTTAAAAAAGCAGTTCCTTTATTTATGGTTGTTACAATTTTAGAACCAAAACCTTTCTTTTTATGTTTGTCAAAATCAATTTCTAAATCAGAATAAACACCACCAGTTAGGGTTTTTGCTTCTAGTTTTGCATCAGCTATATAAATATCAATATCTCCACTAATGGTTTTTAATTGCATTTCGTTAGAATGCTTTTTTACTGTAATATTTCCACTAATTAAATCTAAGTTTAAATCGCCTTGAAAGTTTTCGGTTTCTACATCACCAGAAATACTTTTAACTTTCAATTTTATGTTTTTGGGTACATGTATTACGTAATTAACAATATTCTGATATTTAGAAGTTGAGTTAGAATCATCATTACAGTTTATATAACTTCTGTGTTTTTTAAAGTATTCTCCATAATCTGATGCAATTTTATATGTGTCACCAATATTTTCTGCTTTAAAAGAGAAGTAATCATTGTGTTTGTTATCATCTAAATTAACAGTTGCTTCAACAGAAATTTCATCTTTATTCCAGTTTTTTACAATAATATTATTTGCGAATTTTAAATGTACATAAACATCATTTATATGATTACTAGATGTGTTTTCTGTTACTTTTTTTTGAGCTGATAGGTTGTTAATGGTCAATAACAATCCTATGAATAAGTATAAACTTTTCATTTTTAGTGTTTTAAATTATATGTTTAGAATTTGATAATTTCTACTTGATCACAGGTGAGAAGTCTATAAATTTTATAAAGATTTCTTCACAAGGTAGAAATGACAAATGTTTTATTTTTTACGTAAATAAATATTACCCATAGAAGATTTAATGTAGATTTTTACGCCACCATTATTTAGTTTAGAAACAATAGTTTTTCTACCACTAACATTTGGCATTCCTTTTTTCTTAGGCATATCAAAATCGAAATTTGTATAAACTGTTCCTTGTGTTTTTAACTCTAAATTTGCCTGTGTGTTTGCAGGTATAGCAACATCAATTTCAGATACAGAAGTACTAATTGTTATTGGTGATTTCTGGCTAACTTTATCAAAATCTATATCAATTTTACCAACACTTGTATTTGCTGTAATTGGACCCGTAATATTTTTCATTTCAATTCTACCAACGTTCGTTTCAGCTTCAACTTCGCCTGTAAAACCTTCCATATAAATAGAACCAAGATTACCAGCATCTACAGCAATATTAATATTTTTTGGTAACTTTAAATTTAAACCATGACGTTGTAAATAAGATTTTAAGTCAGAAACAAATAAGGTTGTACCTTCCTTTGAAATTGAAAACCCATAACCATTTGTATCATCTTTCCCTCCAGGATAAACAGCAGTTAATCCTTTTCTTTTATCTTCTTTTGTTTTTTTTCTTTCATCTTTATCATTTTGGATACTCCAGTGAACGTTATCCTTTTCTCTTTCAGAACTTTTTTCTGAAATGATTAACTCATTAGTAGAACCAACTTCAATTTTAATAGTGGTATCTGAAGATAATACTACTTTTTGAATACCAGTTAAAGCATATTTGAACTCCTTTTTTTGTGCTGATATTATTGTGCTAACAAATAATACTAAGATGTATATTTTTTTCATGTTTTCTTAATTTTCTTATAAAAATGTTGATAAATTTAACTTGATTTGTTGTTTTACATATTGAGGTGTTTCCTCGTTTTCGAGCATTTTTCCCATGGGTTTTATGGCTCTTTTTTCTTGGATTTTAGATAAAATGGATATCACTTCTATTTGTACAGATGTGTTTTTATCGGTTTCCAAACTTTTAATTAACGCATCTCTTACTAGTTCTTCTGATGAAAACTTAGACAACGCTTCTGCTGCAGCTAAACGTACGTTTGTATTTTTATCAAAAAACAATCTGTTAATTAATGCTTTAATAATTTTTGTGTTTTTACTTGTAAATTCTTCTGCATTGTTTACGGCTAAAATTCGTTTACTTGCAGAATTGTCTTCTAATAAAGTTAACACTTGTGCTGTGTTTTTTTCCACGGATGATTTATTCTTTGATTGATATTTTCCTAACAAAAAAGCACTGATTACAATTAAAACACTAGCAGCAACTCTTAAATAAGATTTCCAATCTGGTTTTGGTTTTAACTGTACTACTTTAGGTTGATTTTTCGCTATTTCTAGCGCCAACATTTTATCGAAATTTAACTTTAAATTGGCAGAAGGTGTTTCCATTTTATCATTTTTTAATACTGATAAAAACGATTTTAATTCTGCTAATTCTTGCTGGCAATTTGCGCAAGTTTTTAGGTGTTTCTCTACTTCAGTTTTTTCTATTGCTGGTAAAGAACCTTCTAAATAATCAGTCAATTTATTTTCTATATCTCTACACTCCATTAGTTCTTTTTTTGAAAATAGATTTCTTTTAATTTTTTTAAAGCTCTATGCACTTTTACTTTTACAGCATTTTCTGTGCTGCCAATAATTTGTGCAATTTGCTCGTATTTTATTTCTTGAAAACGATGCATAACTATTAATTCTCTATCAGAATTCGATAATTTTAGCAACGCTTTTTGTAAATGTTCTAACTCTTCTTTGTTGCTTTCAGAAACTAACGTTTCATTGTTAGCTAACTTATCATCATCAATAATATTTGAACGTTCTTTTTTTGTTTTTTGATAATGACTAGAAAATATATTGCGCGCAATTGTGTATAACCAAGCTGCAAAATTTCCGTTTTTGTAAGATGTTCTGTACTTAATTACTTTTATAAAAACATCTTGAGTTAAATCTTCACTAACCATCTTATTACAAATCATTTTATTGAAATAATTATATATACGTACATTGTACCTATCAAAAAGAATCGATAACAATTCTAATTTTCCAGTAGCAATTGCTAACATAATTTCTTCGTCAGTTAATTGTTTCAAGGTTGGTTTTGGTTGGTTTCTATAGTTATAACCATCAATTTACAAAAAGGTTACATTTTTAATATTTTTTTTCTGAAAATAAAGAAGAGTAAATGTTTAAAAAGTAGTTTTTTAAAATTTTAAACATAAAAAAAACCTGAGCAATGCTCAGGTTTTAAAGTATTTTAAAAAGAAAATAATTTATTTTTGTTTCGCTAATAAATCTCTAATTTCAGCTAATAAATCTTCTTGACTTGGTCCTGCAGGAGCTGGTTCTGGAGCTGGCTCTTCTTTCTTTTTAGTTGCGTTTATCCCTTTTATCATCATAAACATTACAAAAGCTACTATTATAAAATCGATAACATTGGTAATAAACTCACCATATAAAATTGCTACTTCTCCAGTAACTTTACCAGTTGCATCTACAACACCTTCTTTAGCAATATATTTTAATTCTTTAAAATCGGCTTTAAATATTAAGCCAATTAAAGGAGAAACAATACCTCCTGTAAAAGAAGTAACTACTTGTTTAAAAGCAGCACCCATAACAAAACCAACTGCAATATCAACAAGGTTTCCCTTCATTGCAAATTCTTTAAATTCTTTAAGCATTCCCATTTGTGTATAATTTTGAATAAAATGTTAGATTACAAAAATAGCAAAAATAAATTAATTTAACACTTTTTTAACACGTTGCGAAATCGCTGTTAATGTTTCATATACAATTGTTTCAGAAACATCAGCTATATGTTGTATCATTTTTTGGTTGTTAAAAATGATAACTTCATCACCCTCTTTACAGTCAATTTTTGTAACATCAACCATAATCATATCCATACAAACATTACCAATAATTTTAGCTTTCTGATTATTGATTAATACATAACCTTTTTTATTACCTAATTTTCTTGATAAACCATCTGCATGGCCTACTGGTATTGTTGCTGATTTGGTTGGGCTTTTAGCTACAAATGCTCTGTTGTAACCCACGGTTTCACCAGGCTGAATTAAATGAATTTGAGAAATAATAGATTTTAAATTATGTGTATTTTTTAATTGAGCAGTTTCTTTTTCATCATTGCCAAAACCATATAAACCAATACCAACTCTAACCATATCAAATTGTGCTTTCACATAATTTACTACTCCAGATGTATTTAAGATATGCAACAAAGGTTCGTAACCTAAATGTTTGTAAAATTGTTGAGCTATGTAAGCAAAATTATTCAACTGATTTATAGAGAATTCTTTTTCTTCTAAATCTTCACTAGCAGCCAAGTGAGAGAAAATAGATTGTACTTTTACGTGATTAAATCCGTTTAAATCTGTTAAGATTTTAGGAATATCTGTGTGCCAAAAACCTAATCTGTTTAAGCCTGTATTAAATTTTAAATGAATTGGGTAATTCATTAAAGGCATTTCGTCTGCTAATGTTAAAAAAGCATTAAAGATTTTAAAATTGTATAAATTAGGCTCTAATCTATAATCTACAATCGTTTGTAAATTAGGTATTTGCGGATGTAAAACTAAAATTGGAGTTTTAATTTTTGATTGTCGTAAAGCAACACCTTCTTGTGTGTAAGCAACAGCAAAATAATCTACTTTATCTTCTAAAAATTGAGCAACTTGTACACCATCACTACCATAGCCAAAAGCTTTAACAACCGCTAGAATTTTGGTTTCAGGCTTTATTTTTTGTTTAAAATAGTTCAAGTTATGCAGTAAAGCATTACTATCAATTTCCAAAACTGTAACGTGATTATTCATAATGTTATATGCTAAATTAGAATCAGCAGTATTAATTTATTGTAGTGTCATCAATATTTATTTCAGAATCTTCAATTTGGTCAACATTATTTAATTGCTGATTGTTAGTTTCAATAGTTGGATTTGGCTAAGTTTCTTCTTGCTTCTTTTTAACAGCTTTATAATAAGCAGCTCTACTTAAAGGTTCGTATTCTTGAGTTTCTCCAAGCATTACTAATTTGTCGTTTTGCGCTTTTCTAAAGCTATAATGGGCTAAATTTCCTGTATGTGTACAAACAGCGTGTACTTTAGTTACATATTCTGCTGTTGCCATTAATGCAGGCATTGGCCCAAAAGGATTTCCTTTAAAATCCATATCTAAACCTGCAACAATTACACGTATACCTCTGTTTGCTAAATCGTTACAAACAGCTACTATTTCATCATCAAAAAACTGAGCCTCATCAATACCAACAACATCTACATTGTTTGCTAAAAGCCTTATGTTCGATGAAACGGGTACAGGTGTAGATCTTATTCTAGAATCGTTATGAGAAACTACTTCCTCATCATCATATCTAGTATCAACTTCGGGTTTAAAAATCTCTACTTTTTGCTTAGCAAATTGGGCACGTTTTAAACGTCTGATTAACTCTTCTGTCTTGCCAGAAAACATAGAACCACAAATTACTTCTATCCAGCCAAATTGTTCAGTATGATTTACTGTATTTTCAAGAAACATTTTGTAATTTTAAGCGTTATAATTTTATTTATTTTTAAGCAATTACAAATCTATAAATATTTAATAGCAAAAAATAATTTATGCTGAAATGATTTCAGCAACTCAAAGATAAGATATGCACAAAAAATTGGAGGCTGATTTAATCAGTTTAGCGCACAACATTTTAAAAATGAAAAACAGAGAAGATGTTTTTGCATTAAAAGAAAAATCTAAAGAAGTTTACGAAAAGCTTTCTTTATTGGCCTTTGTGGAAGAATATATTAATGAAACGCCGAATTTAGAAACTACAAAAGAAGATTTATTAGATAGGGTTGAGCAAGCAATAGATGCTAAAGAAAATGTGGTTACAGCAACTTTTAATGCTGATAAAGAAATTATTCTTGAAGAAAAAATTGTTTATAATTTAGTTGATGAACTTAAAGAAACTCCAGAAGATAAGATAGAAGACGAATTTATTGAGATAGAAGTAAAAGAGGTTGATGAAGAAATTATTGAACCTAACAATTTAATAGTACAACCCATACAAACCCAAAAAGTAGAAGAAATTATAGAGCAACCTTTTGATGAGTTAGAAGAAATACTTTTTCCTAAAGATGAAGTTGAAGAAAAACCAAAAGAAAAGGAAATAGAAAAGGCTGAAGACGAAATTATAAATGATGTTATAAAAGTAGAAGAACGCAAAACAATGTCTTTAGAAGAAGAATTACAAGATGTTATTTCTGTTGATGTTATGGCTGATTTATTCGAAAATGCACAGCCAATATCTCTAAACGATAAGTTGGCAAAAAATATTCAAATTGGTTTAAATGATAGAATTGCTTTTGTAAAAAACTTATTTAACAATCAGCAAGAAGACTATAATAGAGTAGTTTCGCAATTAAATACTTTTCGATCAGAAAGTGAAGCCAAAAACTTTATCAATACAATGGTAAAACCCGATTATAATTGGAATAATCAAGAGGAATTAGAAACGCGTTTTATGGAAATTATAGAACGTAAATTTGCTTAAAAGTTCGAAATTTTGAGTTTAATATTCAAAATAATTATAAATATTTTAGACTTTATTCACTGAAACCGATTTTAATTCATACCCACTTTCACAAACGTAAAACAGGCGTTACAAGAAGCATAGAAAATGTGCTTTCTTTTTTTTCTGATGAATTTGAAACCTATGTTTATGGTTCAAATATTTCTGGAAATCATCTTTCAACAAAAAAACTGAAATCAATTTTATTTTCTGATGCAAAAGCAGTAGTGCATTGCCATAGAAACAATGAAATAATGCGAATGCTATTTTATCGTTTTTTAGGCGCAAAATTCACTTTAGTAGCAACAAGACATGCAGAAACTAAACCATCTGGTTTAACCTTGTACTTACTAAAAAAAGCAGATAAAATTATTACACTTATAAAAAGTATGAGCGAGAATTTAGGAATAAAAAACACCATAGTTGGTCATGGAGTTCGAGTTGATGATTTTAAACCAGATGCCAGTAAAAAGTTAGAAAACATTCCTCAAGAGAACATTATTCTAAACGCAGGTAGAGTCAGAAAAGCGAAAGGACAATTGGTCTTGTTAGAAGCAGCTAAAGTTTTAAAAAATCATAAAAATTGGACATTAGTTATTGTTGGACAAGTAGATAAACCTGAATTTAAAGAGGAATTAAAGCAATTAGCTCAACAACATAAAATCGAAAATCAAGTTTATTTTATTGATGAAACTAGAGCTATTATTTCTTATTATCAAGCAGCAAAAATAGTAGTAGCTCCAAGTTTTACAGAAGGTTTTTCTTTGGTAACAGCAGAGGCTATGAGTTGCGAATGTTCTGTAATTGCTACAAAAAATGTAGGTGTACATTCAGATTTAATCAGCAATAATAAAAACGGATATTTATTTGAAGCAGGCAATAGTACTGAACTAGAAAAGCTTTTATCAAAATCTATAAAAGGCGAAATTCCGCATTTAGGTAAAGAAGCTAGACAAGAAATTCTAAAAAATTGGAGTGCTCAAAATGAAGCAGAAGGTTTAATGGAGGTTTATAAATCTTAGCTCTAAAAAAACAATTTTAAAAATATAATTGTAACAAAATACTTTGGTAGTCGTCTGAAAAGAAAACCAAGTATTATGAAACAAATCACAACCATTTTATGCGCACTTTTTATGATAAGTGCTGTTGCACAAGAAACTACCTTTAAAAACTTTTACAAAAAGCACAAAGAACAATCTGCTTTTTCTATTAATTTATCAGCCTCTTTTGCAGGTTCTTTTTTAGATGAAGGAGATAATGACGATTTACAAAAACTACTAAAAAAATCGGGCGATTTTAAATTAATGATCTTTAATAACGAAGACGCATCAGTATCTAAAGACTTTAAAAAGTATATCAGAAAAAATAATTTAAAAACTATGGCACGTGTAAAAGGTGACGAAGGTAAAGCCGCTTTTTACATTTTAGAAAAAAATGATATTGTAAAAGAAATCGTTTTACAAGCCAATAGCGATAATGATAAAGTAATTTTATTTGGTTTAAAAACCAATTTAACCATGGATGAATTAGCAGAAATAATGTCTAATTCAGATATAAAATTTTCATCAAAATAAAATAAAGAATTAGCTTGTCATTTCTACAAAAGTTAGAAATGACATTTGCTTTTAAAGAATATTCTTTAAACTTTCAATTACCTTTTTACTGTTTCCAATAAATATTTTATCATCAACAATAAAAACTGGGCGTTTTAAAAACGTATATTCATCTAACAAAAATTGTCTGTAATCAGCTTCAGACAATTCCTGGTTTTTTAAATCCATAGCTTTATACAACTTTGCACGCTTGTTAAATAAAGCCTCGTAACTGCCAGAAAGCGCGTACATTTCTTCCAATTGTTCAACAGAAATGTTATTTGCTTTTATTTCTTGTCGTTCAAAACCATCCGTATTTACTTCTTTTAAAATTCTTCTACAGGTATCACAAGTTTGTAAAAAATAGACTTTCTTCATTTTTATTAAATTATATTTACATCATCAAAATTATACATAAAAAATGAATATACAATTTGATGTTTTAAGAAAATCGAGAGAACTCGTTTTAAAAGAATTAGAAGGTTTAACCTTAGATCAAATTCACAAAATTCCAGAAGGTTTTAAAAACAATATTGCTTGGAATGTGGCTCACTTAGTAGTTACTCAACAATTGTTGCATTATAAATTATCAGGTTTAAATCCTTTGTGTCCAGACGATTTAATAGAAGCGCATAGAAAAGGAACCTCGCCAACAAAAATATTTACAGAAGAAGAATTCGAAGAAGTAAAAGATTTGCTAATGGCCTTGCCAGATACGTTACAAGAAGATTTCGAAGCAGGTATTTTTGAGAATTATACTGAATATCCTACAAGTACTGGCTATGTTTTATCAAGTATAGAAAATGCAATTTCATTCAATAATTTTCACGAGGGTATTCATTACGGAATTATAAGATCTATTAAGAAATTCTTATAATTTTAGAAGCTATTTCCAGCTTTCAGCACTCGCTTTTTTTGGCAGAAAAAGCCAAAAAAGAGCTCAAACAAATGCTTCAATCTGGGCTAAACTAGTTTGCCAACTTTTAGAAAATGTAAGAAATGAAGTTTAATACAAAAACAATTCACGGAGGTCAGAAACACGAAGAAGCAACTGGAGCAGTAATGCCACCAATTTTTCAAACATCAACTTTTGCTCAATCTAGTCCTGGAGAGCATAAAGGTTATGGTTATGCAAGAGGTTCTAACCCAACAAGAACTGCATTAGAAAATAGTTTTGCAGCTATAGAAAATGGTACAAATGGTTTTGCATTTGCATCTGGAATGGCTGCCATAGATTGTGTTTTAAGATTATTAAAACCAGGAGATGAGGTTGTTGCAGGAGACGATTTATATGGAGGTACATATAGAATGTTTACCCAATTATTTCATAAATATGGTTTAGAGTTTTCTTTTGTAGATATGAATGCTGTTGAAAACGTAACGAATGCAATTACTCAAAAAACAAAATTAGTTTGGATAGAAACACCAACAAACCCGTTAATGAAAATTGCAGATATTGCAGCAATAACATCAGCAATAAAAGATATAAACTCAGCTATTTTAGTTGCTGTAGATAATACATTTGCAACACCATATTTACAACAACCATTAACTTTAGGCGCAGACATTGTAATGCATTCTGCTACAAAATATTTAGGAGGTCACTCAGATTTAGTTATGGGAGCTTTAATGGTTAAAGACGCAAAATTAGCAGAAGAAATCCATTTTATACAATTTGCAGCAGGAGCAATTGCTGGTCCTATGGATTCTTTTTTAGCTTTAAGAGGTGTAAAAACCTTGCATATTAGAATGCAAAGACATTGCGAAAATGGTAGAGCAGTAGCTGAATTTTTACATAATCATTTAAAAGTTGGTGAGGTTTATTATCCTGGTTTAGAAAATCATCCAAATTATGAAATTGCAAAAAAGCAAATGAAAGATTTTGGAGGTATGGTTTCTTTTAAATTGAAAGACGAAAGTAAAGCAGCTGCTTTTAAATTTTTAGAAAACACTAAAATATTTACTTTGGCAGAATCTTTAGGTGGAGTAGAAAGTTTAGTAAATCATCCAGTAACAATGTCTCACGCTTCAATCCCTGAAGAAGAAAGATTAAAAGTAGGTGTTACAGATGCTGTAATTCGTTTAAGTGTAGGTATTGAAGATATAGAAGATCTACTTGCAGATTTAGAACAAGCTTTAAACTTATAAAAACATAAAAAAAAGACCTAAATTAATATTTAGGTCTTTTTTTTATGTACTTTTTTTTCATCAAAAAATAGGTAGAAGCTCCGAAAACCGGAATAAAAAAAATGATAAAAAACCATACTTTTTTGTTTTTATCACTCGTAAATCTTGTTCTAGAAATATCTGATATAGCTTTAAACCATAATGTTAGGCTCAAAACTATAAGAGCAATAATTAAAGGTGTTTTCATTTATTTTTACTCAATTGTGAAATTTTCAACCAAGAAAAAATTGGCCCTTAAGTCTGCATTATTTATTTCAGGATGATATATGATTTCTTCTGCTAATCGTTTTCTAAGATAACTACCTGTATCCCATTTGTTGTTTTTGTTTTCATCAACAATAGCTCTAACCGTATATTTACCAGGTTCTAATAAATCGAAAACAACACTTGTAGAAGTACTTATAAGCTTGCGCTCAATTAAGTTTTCTTGTTTAGAACCAGAAAGAATTTCTATGATTAAGTTTTTGTTATTTACGTTATTTACATTTATTGTTATTCTACCATAATCTTCAATTTCTTTAGTAGAAAAGTTATAATTTAATGTGTCGTTTTTTATCCCAAAAACATCGTTAAAAGCATCTGGTAATGCTTTAAAATTGTATTTGTCTTCAGGTTTTTTATCAAAAAGAAAAGCAATTTTATTCTCTTTTTTAGAAGGTAGTGTTTTATAATTTACAGCAATTGTATCTTTATCAAAAAGGCTAATTTTGGCAGTATCTATTTTAACAATAGGATTGTTACTAGTTATAAAAAAGGTGTCTCTAAAATGTAGTGTATTTCTAACTGTGGTAGTTATTTCTAAAGAATCTAATTTTTTCTTTCTTAGCTTTACAGTTAAAGTATCTAAAAACTCATTATTAGAAATGGTAAAATTTAAAGAATCTACATCAATAGGAGTAAACCAATAATTTAGTGTGTCTTTATCAATTCTAAATTTAGAAACACTTTTAAAAGTATCTGGTACTTTAGAGAGTAAATTTACTTTCATATCTTTTGCATCACCCACAAAACCAAACTCAATTTTACCTTTGGTAACTTCTTTACCTCTTTTAAATTCGTAAGGTAAATCTTCTTGAAATAAAATAATAGGTTTAGTTATAATACTATCTTTTGGTAAATGAAGTGTATCTGCATAAAAACCAATTTTATCTGTAGCCGGATTAAAAATATAGTCGTTAATCTCTTCTTTTAAAGCAACCATTAAATATTTACCATCTCTTAAATTAGTGAATTTAAAATTAGTGGTATCTAAAGTGCTCGTAATGTAATTTGGTTTCTTTTTGTAAACAATAGAATCATTAAAAGCAGTGTCTATTTTATATAATAAAACATTTACACTTTTAGGTGTTTCTTTTAATTTTGAATCTTTAATAAAACCAGAAGTTGTTAAAGAATCTATATAACTACCAGTAGAAAAAACGTATTTAAAATTTTCTAAAGGGTTGGCTTCATTATTATCTTCTACTGCATTACCAAAATTAAAAATATAAGTAGTGTTTTGTTTTAATGTGTCTAAAATTTCGATCTTAATTTCTTTACTTGCAGAGCCTTGAGGAGAAATCAATGGCGGACTTTTCATTGGCGGAGAAACCACCAACTGATCGTTTAAATTCTTTAATTTTACATACTCATCAAACTTAATCGTAATTTCTTTTTTATCAAAATTAGTGCTTTCGTAAGGCGGATTTGCAGTTATAAACAAAGGAGCATCTTCATCTTTAGGACCACCTTCTGGTCTTCCAGTTCTAGCACAGCTTGTCGCAAAAATAAAAATTGATGTTAAAAAAAGGAATTTGTAAAAAGTCTTCACTCAAATAAATTTTACACAAATTAACGATTATTTTTTGAATATAAAATCATAAAAATTATTCTGTATATGCCATTGTTAAAATGCTTATTCTACAATTTTTTGATTTCTGAAATTCTTTAGCACAAGCTTTTAAGGTTGCACCTGTTGTAATTACATCATCTATTAATAAAATATGTTTGTTGTTGAATTTAGAAGGATTCTTTAAAGAAAACTTAGTGTCTAAATTTATAAAACGTTCAAAACGAGACTTAAAGGTTTGTGTTTTGGTAGATGAAATTCTGATCAATTCATTTTCTATTAACGGAACATTTAGATAAAAACTCAATCTTTCTCCGAATTTAGTTACTTGATTATAACCTCTTTCTCTTAATTTCTTCGGATGTAAAGGTACAGGTATTATACAATCTACATTTTTAAATTCATTATTCTCTTTCAGCATTTCGCCCAACCAATTGCCAAAGAAAACGCCAATTTCTTCATTGCCTTTGTATTTTAGATCATGTATTAAATTTAATGTACTGCCTTCTTTTCTATAATATAACAAAGCATAAGCCTTTTCAATAATAATAGAACCATAAAAAGCTTGTGTAATTTTATTGTTTTGATAGCTATTAAAATTTGTAAGAGATAAATCGTGTCTGCAAAGTGTGCACAATACATTTTCATTTTCTATCAGGTTTTCATCACAAACAACACATAATTTTGGATAAAAAATATAGAATAAGTCTTTTAAAAGTCTCATCTTTACAAAACAATTTTTAGAAATATACTTAATAAATTAGAGATATCAGTTGTCTACTAAAATAAAATTTTTTAAAGAAGCCTTAAGAAATATGCAAACTTTGGGCACAATTACACCAAGTTCTCGATTTTTATCTAGAAAAATGCTTAAAAAAATAGATTTTACAAATGCGAATGTAATTGTAGAATTAGGCTCAGGTAATGGAGCAATTACCAAATATATTTTAGAAAGATTATCGCCAAATGCAATTTTAATTTGTTTTGAAATTAATGATAATTTTTACGATCAGTTGTTAAAAATTAATCATCCGCAATTAATTGTATTAAAAGCATCCGCAGAAAAAATGATACAAGAGTTAAGAAAATTAAATCTTAACAAAGCAGATTATATAATTTCTAGTTTACCATTTACAATTATTCCTGATGCTGTTTCTAATGAAATTTTGGCTAAATCTTATAAGATTTTAGAAAAGAACGGAACTTTTATTCAGTATCAGTATAGTTTGTCTTATTTTAAAAAGTTAAAACAGGTGTTTAAAGAAGAAATTTTACTAGAATTTGAACCTTTAAATATTCCGCCAGCTTTTATTTATCACTGTAAAAAAGTCGATTGATTTTTTCTTGAAAAATTTCAGTAAACGTGTATCTTTGCGCTCATTATGGCAAAACAAGAAGATCAATTTAAAAAAGTTTTATCGCACGCAAAAGAGTATGGTTATGTATTTCAGTCTTCTGAAATTTATGATGGATTAAGTGCGGTTTACGATTATGCTCAAAATGGAGTTGAGTTAAAGAAAAATATTAGAGATTATTGGTGGAAAGCAATGGTGCAAATGCACGAAAATATTGTGGGTATTGATGCTGCAATTTTAATGCACCCAACTACATGGAAAGCTTCTGGTCACGTCGATGCTTTTAACGATCCGTTAATAGATAATAAAGATTCTAAAAAACGCTACAGAGCAGATGTTTTAGTAGAAGATTTTAGAGAAAAAATAAATCAGAAAATACAAAAAGACATAACCAAAGCAAAAAAACGTTTTGGAGATGATTTTAATGAAGATGAGTTTAGAGCTACGAATCAGAATGTAGTTCGTCGTCAAAAACAAATTGATGAAATTTCTGCAGAATTAACTCGGGTACAAGAAGAAAGCGATTTAGAAGGGTTTAGAAATTTAATTTTAGATTTAGGTATTGTTTGCCCTGTTTCTGGTTCTAAAAACTGGACAGAGGTAAAGCAATTTAACTTAATGTTTGGAACAAAAATTGGTGCTTCTGCAGAAAATTCTACGCAAGTTTATTTAAGACCAGAAACAGCACAAGGTATTTTTGTAAACTTTTTAAACGTTCAGAAAACTGGACGTATGAAAATTCCTTTTGGTATTGCACAAACAGGTAAAGCCTTTAGAAATGAGATTGTTGCAAGGCAGTTTATTTTTAGAATGCGTGAGTTTGAACAAATGGAAATGCAATTTTTTGTAAAACCAGGTACGCAAAAAGAATGGTACGAAAACTGGAAACAAACACGTTTAAAATGGCATTTAAGTTTAGGAATGGGCCAAGAAAATTATCGTTTTCATGACCACGATAAATTAGCACATTATGCAGATGCAGCAGCAGATATTGAGTTTAATTTCCCTTTCGGATTTAAAGAATTAGAAGGTATACACTCAAGAACTGACTTCGATTTAAAAGCACATGAAGAGTATTCTGGAAAGAAATTACAATATTTCGATCATACAGAAAACAAAAGTTATGTACCCTATGTTGTAGAAACTTCTATTGGTTTAGATAGAATGTTTTTAGCGGTTTTCTCTAACTCTTTACAAGAAGAAGCGTTAGAAAACGGAACAACAAGAACGGTTTTAAAATTACCAGCAGTTCTAGCGCCATTTAAAGCAGCAGTTTTACCATTGGTTAAAAAAGACGGTTTACCTGAAGTTGCTAAGCAAATTATGGAAGATTTAAAATGGGACTTTAATGTTTTTTATGATGAAAAAGATGCAGTTGGTAAACGTTATAGAAGACAAGATGCAGCAGGAACCCCTTTTTGTATTACTGTAGATCACGATTCTTTAGAAGACAATTCTGTTACCATAAGACATAGAGATACTATGGAGCAGAAAAGAGTTAAAATTTCGGATTTAAAAGAGATTATAAAAGCTGAGGTTGATGTAAAAACTTGGCTTAAAAAGATGGAAGCATAGCTTCTAAATTAAATATTTTTTAAAAAGAAATCCTCATCAATTTTTATTTTGATGAGGATTTTTATTTTTTTACTAACTACTAACTACTAACTACTAACTACTAACTACTAACTACTAACTACTAACTACTAACTACTAACTACTAACTACTAACTACTAACTGCTAACTGAATTAAAACCTCCAACCAATATTTAATCCAACTCTTGGCACAATTACAGGTGATTCAGATCCAAATAGATTACGCCCTAAACCTCCATATAAATCAACAACAAACCCTCCGTTTGAAATGTACTTTGTACCTACTGCAATACCTAAAGCGCCATCAGTATATTCAATATCATAAATATCAGAGTCTTTTATAGATTCTTTTTTACCTGAATTAATTCCGAAGAAACCTTCACCAAAAAAGTTCCAATTATAATCAGTTGTAAAGTAATGACGATAATAAGGAGTAATCATCATATTCTCATTATATCTAAAATCTACTTCTTGTTTTTCTAGATTAAATTGTACAGAAATACCAAAAGAAGATTCTTCATTGATATAGTTTTCATAAGAAAAATCTAAGTTTTTTATAATTAATGCATCAGCAATATCTAATTTAAACTCTCTTTGAGAAAAAGTGATTGTGCTTACGAAAAGGGTAAATATTAAAAGTGATTTTTTCATAACTTGTATTTAAGTTTTTAACGATTGAATTATTAAACTTATTTTATATAATTATTGTTTTAAAATCTATATCCTACAGAAATACCAACTCTACCAATAGCATCATCATAACTATTTTCTGATAAATTTCGACCAACTCCTAAAAATAATTCTGTAGTAAATCCTTTTTTAGAAACAAATTTACCACCAACAGAAATTCCTAAACCAAACCCTGTTTCGTTACCAGAATTGGGTTCATAACCATAATAATAATCGTAATAATAATATTCTTTAGCAGAATAGAGCATACCAAAGCCTTCTACAAAAAAGCCTCTAGCAAATTTACCCGAAAAATAACGTCTATAATAAGGTGTTAAAGCATATTTTAAATCAGTTTCATAGTCATCTGTACTTAAGGTTACAGCAACTCCGTAAGAAGATTCTTCATCAATCAAGCGTTCGTAAGAAACATCAATCCATTTTGCTGCTATTAATGTTAAAGCATTGATTTTAATTTCTGTTTTTTTGTCAATGTCTTGAGGGTATTTTTTTTCTTTTTCTTGAGCAATTGCAAATGTAGTTACACATACTAAAATAATAAATGTAATTTTTTTCATGGGTTGATTTTTTTATATTTTTTAAGTAAGCTAAAATATCAAAAAGCATACCATTATTATTAAAAAGTAGCTCTTAATTGTACACTACCAGTATGTATGGTTTTCGAGTTTTCGCTTTTTCTGCCTAAATAATTCAGATTAAGATTTAAAAAGGAATTTAATTTTCGGTTAAATAATAAGCTCCAAGTATAATTTTTACCAGCTTGCAAACCTTCTAACATTTGGTAGGCAACAGGTGTGTTTGCATCGCCTGTAAAATCATTTAAAAAGACATTTATATTTGCAGATATTTGATTCTTTTTTTTGCTGATGTAAAAATATTCTACACCAAATTTTTGTTGATGTAAAGTTTCGAAATCTTCTAATTTATTTTGCTTGTTTTTAAAGTGATAAAAAGCAGAAAAGCGATTGTTTTCATTGTATAGAAAGCTAATTTTTGGCTGAATTTCATTAGCATCAATTTCGTAGTTTCTGTTTGTAAAGTTTTCAGTTTCTAGAGTGTTTAATGATGTTTTTACCATTAAATCTATCAACCAAAAATCAGCAAATTTATGAGCATAATCTAATTGATGTAAGTTGATGTTATTTTCTTGATTACCAATAAAATATTGCTGCTTTAGTTTTGAGTTTCCGTAAGTGAAAGTTATACTGTGTTTTTGCAAATCTTTATTGTAAAACAAGCTATTTCTGATGTTTAAATTTAAGCCAATTAAAGAGTTTTCATTAAAATCAAATGGATTTAATTGAAATGAATTTGCAGTTCTTTCTTGTTCGTTTTCTACGGATAAATAACTCAGATTGTAAAAGTGAGAAATCAACTTTTTAATACCTGTTTTGGTTGCCCAATTTCTTGGGTTTAACGTAATAGATTGATTCCATTTTGCACGTTGAGTAGCAATAAAACTTAAATTTGGTTTTGGCAAACGCAAGTAATTTGCCTGATCTTGAAATTGTGCAATTTCGAACTCATTAAAATCTTTAATTCCGTCGTTGTTATAATCAATCCAAGTATAAAAACCCAAACCAGGTTCAGTTTGTACATAAATATAATCTTGCCTCGCAACATTACCTGAAGAAGTTTCGTAAACAGTACTTAAATTTATAAAATTTTGAAACAATTTTTGTGTAAAAACTACTCTTGAGTTTAGTGCTTTTTCATCGTCAGAAAAATTATTTTCTGTAATTCTATAATTGGCATAAACACTTAAATTGGTGTTTTTATTTTTGATAAGTTTACTATCAATATAAATTGTTTTTCGATTATTAATTTCTGTAAACTGATTCGATTTTATACTGTCGTTATTTCTATAATTATAACCAATTTTTGCAAATATTTTAGTGGTATCTCCAACACCAAAATAACCTTCATATTCTTTAAAACGATGACTAGTATTTATAAATTGATTGCTAGTTACGTCTTTTCTAGAATTGGTTTCAAAATTGATAAAAGTACCCAACCAAGATTTTTTAAGAGAATGTTCTGCTTTGGCTTGGGCTCTAAAAAAAGAATTATCTTCTAAATTAGATGTGTTTGATAAATAACTACCATCAACAAAAAAACTAGTTTTACTGGCTTTAATTTTCGACTTTAATTCGTGTTTAGTTCCTTTAAAGCCATTGTTATACGTCAAGTTGTTAAATTGATAAGTGAGGTAATCTTCTTTTTTGTTGGTTAAATTTAAAGCCGATTGAAAATAATTTTTAGTAGCATTATTGCTTAAAATGTTCCAGTCTCTGTTAAATTCTACAGGTTCATAACCTTGCTCAGAATAGAAGTTTTCTTGCGCATATTCGTGACTGATTTTACTCGTTAATTTCCAGCTTTTATCAATTAAAATTTGCTCCCAATTAATTTTTGCAGCAGCTGCAATATTTTGATTATCATCTATACTAGAAAACAAATTGGCATCTCTATTACTAATAGCAATTTCAGTCTCTAAAGCGGTTTTTTTAGTTGTATTTAAAGCAGATTTTACAATAAGTAATTGTGATTTTGTAGGGGCAACCAACTTTGTAATTGGGCTATAATCGCCTAAATTTGTACCAGCAAAACTAAAAATACTTCCTGTTGCTATAGTATCATCTAAAACATAATCGCCATTATTAGCACCAACATTTGTAAAAGTTACAGTGTATAATTCATCATTTTCGTTGGTAGAATATTCAAAATATTCTTGAGTGCCATTGGTTACTTTTTTGTAGAGAATTTTATTTTCATCAAACACATCTAAAAAAGCACTTTCAGAAAACATTACAGCTTCATTATTACCAGCATTGGCTAAAATTTCTTTTTGTTGGGTAGATAAACTCTGTTGTAAAGGTTGATTTTTTGCATCATTTTCTGAATAGAAATAACCAGCAATACTAAATTTTTCTCCTTCATATTCTGCTTTATCATAAGTAATAAAACGTGTGTAATTTCTTTCTGCATACTGAAAATCAATCCAAATACGCATATCATTTGTAATAGGATATGTAGTGTTAAACGTAATTTCGCCTAAATTATAATTGATGGTATAATCTTCATTTTCGCCTCTTTTAATTAAAGAACCATTTACGTAAACTTGTTCAGAACCTTCAATCATTAAAATTACAGATTCGTTATTTGCACCATAAATTTTATAAGGCCCTTGATTGCCTTCTACTCCTGTAAAATTAAAAGTATTGAATTTACCTCTTACAACTGCACCAGAAGCAGCTACTTTTAAATTCTCATTTACATTAGCTTCAACTTCTAAACCAGAAACTTGTTTTGCAAACGGAAAGAAGAAGGTTTCTGTATTTTTAAGTGATAAATCTCCAGCTCTAACTCGCCAATTATCAGTAAACATTTCTATAAAAATACGATCAAAATCGGTTAAGTTTTGCGAAACCCCATTGTTCTGAACAGGAATGTTGGTATCAAAAATATTAGCTCTTAAAGTGACGTCTTTAGATAGTTTTCCTGATATTTCTAAATCGAGAGCAGAATTTGTTACCGCATTTTGATTGTTACCAGAAGTTAAGCCTCTTGTAATAAATCCTCTGGTTTTTAAACCATCAAAAAGTTTAACATCAGATTTTTTTTTGTTGGTCGTTAAGCTATATAATTTACCTTGATTTGTGTTGTTTTGTAAGATGAGTTTTTCATCAAAAGGAGTATAAATTTTAGTCACAAAATCGGGTAACCTAAAATATTCAACGGTAATTTTTTTGAATTTTTTAGAGTCGATAATTAAGATTGCTTTGCTAAAATTGATGCTGTAATTAGAAGCTGAAATCAATTTTGTTTTGGCATCGAAAATTTTAAATTCCTGTGGATTTAAAGCAACAGAATCTAATTGAATGGTGTCTTTTTTTAGCTCAATAATTTTTTTTCTATAATCTGTAGATTTAGTTTGACTCTGAATGGCTAATCCAAAGAAAAGTAATACAATAAAGAATATTTTTTTAAACATAGAAACTATAAGAAGCTAACGTAAAAATATGTTTTTATGTTTTAAGAAAATAAAATTAAAAAAGAGATTGTTGTTTTACAGGATTTTCGTGAGCCAACAACCATTTTTTACGCCAAATTCCGTCTGCGTAACCAGTTAAAGAACCATCAGAACCAATTACTCTATGACAAGGAATTACTATCCAAAGTGGGTTTTTACCATTAGCAGTAGCAACAGCTCTTATGGCTTTTACATCGCCTAAAAATTTACTTTGTTGTAAATAGGTTCTTGTTTTTCCATAAGGAATATCTAATAAAGCTTTCCAAACTTTTTTCTGAAAAGGAGTTCCTTTAGGATTTACTGTTAAGTTAAAACTGGCTCTTTCTCCTTTAAAATATTCTTCTAGTTGTGTAACACAATCTTGCAAAACCTCAGGAATTTCTGTTTTTAAAAGCTCTACAGAAATAGAATTATCATCTAAAACTTTAATAGATTGAATTCCATTTTCATCACCAATAATTTCAGCAATACCAATAGGTGTTTTGTAGTATGTGGTTTGTTTTTCTTGCATTAAATTCCAAAAACGTCTTTAGAATTTTGAGTTGTAATTTCTGCAATTTCTTGGTAAGAAATTCCGTAAATATCTACCAATTTATCAACAACATTGGTTAGGTAAGCAGACTCATTTCTTTTTCCTCTAAATGGAGTAGGAGCCAAATAAGGTGCGTCTGTTTCTAAAACAATGTGTTTAATATCAATTTGGTTTAAAAACTTATCAATTTTACCATTTTTAAAAGTTGCAACACCACCAATTCCTAATTTCATATTGTAAGAAATGGCTTGTTGAGCTTGCTCTAATGTGCCAGTAAAACAATGAAAAATTCCTCTTAAATCATCACTTTTTTCTGATTCTAGCACTTCAAAAACTTCATCAAAAGCATTTCTACAATGTATATTTATAGGCATTTTCTTTTCTTTTGCCCACTGAATTTGCGTTCTAAAAGCCTCTTGTTGCTGTGTTAAAAAAGTTTTATCCCAATACAAATCCATACCAATTTCGCCAATGGCATAGAATTGTTTTTGATCGATCCATTTTTTTACGTGTGCTAATTCTTCTTTGTAGTTTTCTTTTACAGATGTTGGGTGCAAACCCATCATTAAAAAAACAGAATCCGGATTTTCTTTTTCTAAAGTTAGCATTTTGTCTGTATAATTAGAATCTATTGCAGGAATAAAAAAACGAGTAACACCAGCGTCTTTTGCACGTTGAATCATTGCTTTTCTGTCTTCGTTAAATTGCTCTGAATATAAATGGGTATGCGTATCTGTAATCATTATTTAGGTCGATTTTCATCAACAAAATTAAGAATATTCAAGCGTATAAAATCAAAAGATGTCATCTTTATAATCTGTATCTTTGCAGAAAATATACAAAATGACTTTCCAAGATTTAGACTTATCAAATCAGTTACAATATGCTATTGACGATTTGGGTTTTACAACCCCAACTCCAATTCAAGAGCAAGCATTTTCTGTAGTAAGATCTGGTAAAGATGTTGTAGGAATTGCGCAAACCGGTACAGGAAAAACCTTTGCGTATATGATGCCAATTTTACGCGATTTAAAATTTTCGAAACAACTGCACCCAAGAGTTTTGGTTTTAGTACCCACTCGTGAATTGGTTTTGCAGGTTGTAGATGAGATAGAAAAACTATCAAAATATATTAATACAAGGGTTTTAGGTGTTTATGGAGGTGCAAATATCAATACTCAAAAACAAGCCATTTTGCAAGGGCAAGATATTATTGTTGCAACACCTGGACGTTTATATGATTTAGGTTTAAGTAACGCTTTGAAACTAAAATCGATTCAGAAATTGGTTATAGACGAAGTTGATGTTATGTTAGATTTAGGTTTTCGTTTTCAGTTGATGAATATTTTTGACATTTTACCAGAAAGAAGACAAAACGTACTGTTTTCTGCAACAATGACTGAAGATGTTGATGCATTAATTTATGATTTTTTTAAAAATCCGCAGAAAATATCTATTGCAGTTAGTGGAACTCCATTAGATAATATAAAGCAGGTTTCTTATAATATTCCTAACTTTTTTACAAAAGTAAACCTGTTAAATCATCTTTTAAGTGATAAACAAACTTATCATAAAGTTTTAATTTTTGTTGGTTTTAAAAGAACTGCAGATTATTTATTTAAACATTTAGAAGAAGTTTTTGGTAGCGAAACCTGTGTAATACATTCTAATAAAACACAGAATTATAGAATACGTTCTATTCGTCAGTTTGATGAAGGTAACAACCGAATTTTAGTAGCTACAGATGTTATGGCTCGTGGTTTAGATTTTGATAATGTGAGTCACGTTATTAATTTTGATACGCCAGATTTCCCTGAAAACTATATGCATAGAATTGGTAGAACTGGTAGAGCAGAAAAAGCGGGTAAAACCATTCTACTATCCACAGAAAAAGAGCAAAAACCAAAAGAAGAAATAGAAACTTTAATGGATTATAAAATCCCTGTTTTAGAAATTCCAGAAGAAGTTGAAATCTCTAAGCTATTAACAGAAGATGAACGCCCAAGAGAAGATAGAGAACAATCTAAAAACAGAACAGGACAAGAATATGTGCCTGGGCCAGCTTTTCACGAAAAGAGCGAAAAGAACAGCAAAGTAAATTTAGGAGGTTCTTATAGAAGAGAAATTGCAAAGAAATATAAGAAGCCTAAAACAAGAGGTGATAAAAATTATAATAGACGAAATAAGAAGAAATAATGCAGATTTTAACAGCACAAGAATTGCATAATTTGGCGATGAATATTGTAGGTGAAAAGCTTACGAAAATGGGGTATGAGTTTCAAGCAATTAATAGTCAATTAAAAAGACATCCTCAGTTTGTGTTATTTAAAAAAGGTGAACCAACTATTTTTGTTTTAGTAAAAGCTACTGATAACTTACAGAACCCAAATGAATACGATACCTTTTGGATGGAAACTTTTATAAATCATGCAAAAAAACAAAATGCAAAAGTTTGGTTTGCAGGTGTAGGAATTGCAAATGCAGAAAGTGTTGAAAGTCCTGTTTTTAAAGACCAACCTTACTATGTTGCTTTTGAAGATTTTTTAAAGGTTTTGGAATAGATTATTATTCATTTGTAGTTACTCAATACTTTTAATGGTTGTTTTTTTCGCATTCGTTTAGGTCCATACCAAAGCCAAAAACCGGTAATCGTAAAACTTATTAGCGCAAAACCCATTATAGACGTATATATTAGTTTTATTTGTCCATCTGACGTTTCAAAGTACTTGTCAAGTATAGATCCATCGTGTATGTTTTCAATAAAATCAGATCTTCTTTGCCCAATATGTAATAATTTTCCTGTTGCACCATCAAGTTGAATACTCCAATAATGGTCTTCAAAAACGAATTTTACCATACCTTTATTTTTTCTGATATCTATTCGATCTATTTTTGATGAGAGTTTAGGAGATACTGAATCGTGTAAAATTTTACAAGCGTTTTTATGTAAACTATCTATTGGTAACCAGTTTTTAAGATTGGTTGATGTGCCTGTATAAGATTTAGATAAAATAAGTCCATTGCTGTGTTTTTTCCAACCTAATAAAAGTCCAGAAACTGATATGAAAAAGAAAAACAGGAATAGAAAAGCCCCTGTTTTTCTGTGAATTTTTCTAAATATTCGTAGTAATTTAGCTTGCTTTTGTCTTTTGTTTTTAATGCTCATAGTAATTATTACAGATATAAATCAGTAGTTGTTTAACAATAATATACTATACGTCTATTTTTTTATGCAAATTAAAAGTTAAAAGAATCTAAATATTTTAAGATTTAACTTTTACAAACAAAAAAACCAACTCTTTCAAGTTGGTTTTAAATATCATTTTAAAGAATAAAATTACTCTGCATCTTGCTCTAACAATTCAAAAAATTGATTTAATTTAGGCATAATAATAATTTTTGTTCTTCTGTTTTTTGCTTTGTTTTCTTTAGAGTCATTTTCTACTAAAGGAATGTACTGACTTCTACCAGCTGCAATTAACCTTTGTGGTTGTACTCCGTATTTATATTGTAAAATACGTGTAATAGAAGTTGCTCTTAAAGCAGATAAATCCCAGTTATCTTGAATAATGTTTCTCTTAATTGGTGTAGAATCTGTATGACCTTCAATCATTACTTCCATTTCTGGCTGTCCTTTAATAACTTTAGCAATTTTCTCTAAAACTGTATAAGCCTTGTCAGTTACATTATAACTACCACTTTTAAATAAAAGCTTATCAGATATAGAAATAAATACTACTGTTTTTTCAACATTTACAGTAATATCTTCATCTTGTATACCATCTGTTAAATTTTTAGTTAAGTGAAATTTAATAGCAAGATTTAAAGAATCTTTTTGCGTCATTGCTCTTCTAATACCGTTAATGTATTTGTCTTTTTCGCTTAATTGAGCAATTACTTGGTTTATACCATCAGAAGATGATTTAGATAATACTGTTAAGTTTTCAACTTGTTTTAAAGCGTTTTTTTTGTCTTCCTTTAAAGAAGATACTTGTTCTGTAAGCGAAGATACTTGCGTGTTTTGCTTTTCTTGATCTATCAAACATTTTTGTAAAGTTGTTTCAACTTTTAACAATTCATCTTTAGTTTTTGCGTGAGTAGATTCTAATTGCGCATACTGTTTTTTCGATACACAAGAACTTACTAAGATTACAGACAATATTAATAATGCTGTTATTTTTTTCATCATTTAAAAAATTAAATTCAACTACAAATTTAACAAAAACGGTAGATAATTAGTAGAATAAATACGATTTTGTGAAAATTTTATATACTATTTTTGCAAATAAGAATAAACAGATTTATGAAAGTTGTACAAAGGGTATTATTTTTTTTAGCTTTATTACTTTTTACTGCTTGTAAAAAAGAGATTAAAAAACAAGATTATGTTTTAAAAGGAGGCGTATTTGGTACCACTTATAAAATTACTTATTTAAATGCATCTAAAAATTATCAAAAATCTTTAGATAGTTTGTTTTTAATAATTAATAATTCTGTATCAACTTATATTCCGACTTCAGATATATCCAAAGTAAATAAAGGCGAAGAGAATATTATTATTGATGATATTTTTGCTGAGGTATTTAAAAAATCTAAAAAAATTCATAAAGAAACTAACGGTTTTTTTGATCCAACAGTGGGTAATTTGGTAAATGCTTATGGTTTTGGACCTAAAAAAGAAAAGGTAAATCTAACAAATCAAGAAATAGATAGTAGTATGCAGTTTGTTGGTTTAGATAAGGTTGTTTTAAAAAATGGTGCAATAGTAAAAGAAAATCCGCAGGTATATTTAGATTTTAATTCTATTGCTAAAGGTTTTGGAATAGATATTGTATCTCGTTTCTTTGATGCTAAGCAAATAAATAGTTACCTTATAGAAATTGGTGGAGAAATAAGAGCAAAAGGATTAAAAAATAACAGTGAGCCTTGGGTTATTAAATTGGTAAACCCTGTAAAAGCAGATGATAATGATGGCTTTAAAGTGATAAATCTTTCTGATAAATCTATGGCAACTTCTGGTAATTATAGAAAGTTTAGAATTACAGAAGATGGAAAAAAATATGTACATACTATAAATCCTAAAACAGGTCTAGCTACAGAAAGTAATTTATTAAGTGCTTCTGTAATTGCAGCATCAGATTGTGCAGATGTAGATGCTTATGCAACTGCTTTTATGGCTATGGGCTTAGAAAAGACAAAAGAATTCTTAGAGAAACATCCTGAAATTAAAGTCATTTTAATTTATGCAGATACAGATGGTTCTTTACTAGAATTTTCAACATACTAAATTATAATCCAAGTCGTTAATTATTTAAATCGTTAACTTTTTATGCGTTCAAAAAAAATAAACTTTAAACAACTATTATTCATTTTAATTATTTGTGTTTGCGGTACACTGCAAATAAATGCTCAATCAAACAAAAAAATAGCTTACTCATATATTAGAAAGGCAAATGCAGCCATAGAAAAAAGTATAGATTATGCAGAAGCGCTAATCAATTTTAACAAAGCTATGGAGTATATGGATGTTATTACAGATAAAAATGTAGCAAGCTTAGGTGCAAGATCTTATTACGAAATTCATCATACACAGAGAACCATTCAAAGACAAATTAAATTTTTAGAAATATCTAATAAATACTCTCAACAGTATTTTGCACTTGCAAAAAATAAACATTCTAATGATTATGAAGATAACTTAGAATTGTATACTCACGCAAAAAGTGATCTTAAAAAGTTAAGATATGCCCTTAGAAGAAAGAGTATGGGTAAGTTTTAAGGACTGAATATCAGCTTTTTTTATTAAATTGCATATATTGCAAAAAAATAGAAAAAGCGTTTATTTATGAAAAAGATTGTTATTGTTGTATGTTTATTAGCATTTGGTGTAACTGAAGCACAAACGAATAAAGATATTGCAAATGTGTACATTAGAAAAGCAAACGAAGTTTTAACAGAAAGTATTGATTTTGAAACAGCACTTACCATGTTTCAAAAAGCAATGAAATATACAGACACTATTTCAGATAAAAAAATAGCATCTTTAGGTGCATCTGTATATTTTGAAACCTATCACAAACAACCTACTTTAAAAGAACAATTAGCATTTTTAGAAAAAGCAAAATATTATTCTAAACAGTATTTTGATTTAAACAATGGTAAAAATAAAAACTCAGAAGATTTTATAAATAACTCAGATAATTATGTTTTTATACTAGAGAATATAGATAGTATAAATGCCAAATTAGAAAAAATAGAAGCAGACCGTATTAAAAAAGAGAAAGAATTACGAAGAATAGACTCTTTAAAAACGGTTTGGGTAAACAAGTCTAATGAATTGTCTTTTAAGGCTGATAGTATATACAAGTTCAATAAAAACAATGTAGCTTTATATACAAATGATGGTTATTTTGGTTTGTTAAATGATAAAGGAGAAGTGCTTCTAAAAGCTAATGAGTATGAAGATGCTATTTCTTTTGATGGTTTTGTAATATTTAAAAATAAAGCCATTAATCCTACAAAATTATTTAGTTATAATACTAATAATCATGTTAGTTTTCAATTGCCTAGTATTTCTGATTTTAATACACTTTCTACACACTATGGTAAAGTGATGTTGCCAAGAGGAAATGGTAGATTAGTTACTTACCCAAACAATACACATAGCGCTTTTGTATACGATCTTAACGTTAAAAAAATGATTAAGGTTGCAAACCTAGAAAACCTTTTAAAAAGATTAGAAAAGTTTGAAGCTATTAGAAAATACAATAAAGACGAACAGGTTAAAATTGATAAAGAATGGTATAATTTTGGAGGTCATTTAGGCGGCGGAATTCATCCATTATATGGCATAGAAGATTATAATTTAAAAGGTTTTTTATGTTCTATAGATGGTAAGTTTATAAATGCAAGTTCAGGTTATCAATATATAGGTGGTTTTCATAATAATAAATATCAAGCGTATAAAGGCACAGAAGTTTTATGGGTTAACCAAAATGGAACAAAAGTAAGTACTGCCAAAGACGAAGGAGGAAAATATACTGGAAATTCTGTAGTAAGCAAATTAGAAAACGGTAAGTATCAAATTACTAAAGACGGCATAATTGTTCTAGGAAAAGAGAGCTTAGAAAAAATGGTCGATTTTTTAAGAAGTTTTACTGAATAATAATTAATCTAATTTATAGCAAACAGGTAATATTTCTCCTTTCATTAAACAAAATTGGGTTACCTTTTCTGCGGATATTTTTTGGGTATAATCAATTTCATCAACCTTAAAACCTACAGAACGTAATCTATCAAAATAATCTTTTCCGTAAACTCTTACGTGATCATATTGGCCAAAAATTTTAGCGCGTTCTTTTTTGTCGGTAATAGAATCATCTTCAAAAGTTGTGGCTCTAGATAAATCTTGCGGAATTTGAAAAATTCCAAATCCGCCTTTTTTTAAGACTCTAAACAATTCTTGCATTGCTTTTTTATCATCTGGTATGTGCTCTAAAACATGATTGCAAAAAACAACATCAAATTCATTGTCTTTAAAAGGTAAATCGCAAATATCTGCTTTAACATCTGCAATAGGGCTTTCTAAATCAGAAGTAATATAATCTAGGTTTTTCTGTTTTCTAAACAAATCTAAAAAACATTGTTCTGGAGCAATATGTAAGATTTTTAATTTTTTGGTTGATGTAAAAAAGTTGGTTTCTTCCTTCAAAAACAACCACATTAATCGATGTCTTTCTAATGATAAAGTTGATGGAGAAAGTGCATTTTCTCGCTGTTTACCATAACCATATGGTAAAAATTTACGAAACGATTTACCATCTATAGGATCTGTAAATTTATCTCCTTTTAAAGAAAGTGCAATTATTGGCCTAACCCAATAGCTAACTTTTATTAGCCAAGGTCTTGGAATTGTATTTAGGATTTTTTTGAATATAGACACGAATTACACAAATTTTACAAAAGAATACTTTTGTAGGTTAAACTATCTTCTCCGAAATTAACTAGTAATCCTAATTTTATTTTAGAAGCTGCTAAATAATTTAGAGTTTGTTTTATAAGACTTTTGGTAAGAGATACAATTGCTTTGATTTCTAGAATTATTTTATCATTAATAATAAAATCAGCAACATAAAAATGAGGTAATAAAGTAATATTAAATTTTACTTCTCTTTTAAACTTTATGTTTTGATTTTTAAGTTCAATTTCTAAAGCATCACCATAAACAATTTCTGAAAACCCTTTGCCTAGTTCTTTATGAACTTCCATACAAGCACCAATTATATTATAAGATTCTTGCTTGTAAATTAAAGTATTCATTTTGTTTTTGTGAAATTAGAGAAATTAGTGTCTAAATAAATCTCTGTTAGTCTCTGTGAAATAAAGACTATTGACGAAACTCATCCTCCTCATCAGTAACAATTCCTAAAGCTTCATTTATATATTTAAAAGTAGAAAGTAGTTCTGGTTTTCCGTTTACAATAGCAACATCGTGTTCAAAATGAGCAGAAGGTTTGTTATCTAAAGTTGTAATTGTCCAACCATCAGAATGCTGTCTTATTTTGTGAGTTCCCATATTTGTCATAGGTTCAATGGCTACAACCATACCTTCTACAAATTTTTTTCCTCTTCCTCTTCTACCATAATTTGGCATCTCTGGGTCTTCGTGCATTTTTCTACCTAAGCCATGGCCAACCAATTCTCTAACTACTCCATAACCGTGTTTCTCAGTAAAATTCTGTATAGCATAACCAACATCTCCAACTCTTTTGCCAACTTTAAATTCTCTAATACCAACGTATAAACTCTCTTTGGTAACTTCTAATAATTTTTTAGTTTCAGCATCAATTTCGCCAACAGCAAAAGTAAATGCATGGTCACCATAAAAACCATTTTTTAAAGCACCACAATCTATAGAGATAATATCGCCTTCTTTTAAAGGTTCGTTCGTTGGAAAACCGTGTACAACTTGAGAATTAGGACTCATACAAAGTGTATTCGGAAAATCGTAAAGACCTAAAAAACCAGGAATTGCACCTTGTTCTCTAATAAAATCTTCTGCAAGTTTATCTAAATATAAAGTAGTTACGCCAGGTTTTACTTCTTTGGCTAACATTCCTAAAGTTTTAGAAACTATTAATGCACTTTCGCGCATAATTTCTATTTCTTCTCTGGTTTTAATATGAATCATTCTATAAAAATTGAATTGCAAAGTTACTACAATTATTGATAATTATATGCTGATGTAACCCAAGTAAAAAAGCAATTTATTCTTAAAAAACAAAACACGAATTTCGAAGATTTTTGTTGATCTATGAAATTCGTGTTAGAAAATTATTGACTAAAAATAGAACTTATTCGCTCTTATCGTAAGAATGTTTATAAGGTGCTCCTGTAACTATTTTTAAAATGTCTTTTTCAAGATTTTCTCTTGGATATTCTACATAACGTCCTACCTCTTTACCCTCTTTATAAAAAATAAAAGTTGGTACTCTAATTATGTTGTAACCTTCTTGTAAATTATCGGGTGTTTTTTTGTTTCTACCTACTGTAACAAGTTCAAAATAATTTAAATCAAAACCAGTTTCTTCTAGTATTTTATAAAAACGCGGCGTTTCTCTTTTACTGTCTCCACACCAAGTACCCATAAAACCTTTAATGGTAAAATCATTAATAATAGGTTTTAGTTTTTCTATGATTTCTTTGTTGGTATTATACTCACTATATCTGCTGTTAAACCAAGATTTATAAGAAGCATCTGCAAAAGAATTTTTATCAGCAAAACCAATTAAATAACCTCTATCGTTTTTAGTAGCACTTGCTTTTTCAGCTTTTACCTTAATATATTCTTTAGCTTTTACAACTTTTTTAGCTACTTCTGTTTCTTTGTTTTCTACAGTAGATTTACTTGAGTTACAAGCAAAAACAAGAGTAGTTAAAAATATAAATATGATTTTCTTTAGCATTATAAAAGTGATTTTTGTGTCATTTCTTCTGGTTGTTCTACGCCCATTAAATCTAAAATAGTTGGTGCTATATCACCTAAAATTCCGCTTTTAATTGATTTTATTTCATCATCAATTAAAATAAAAGGAACCGGATTTGTTGTGTGTGCTGTATGAGGAGATCCATCAGGATTCATCATTGTTTCGCAGTTTCCATGATCTGCAATTAATAAAGTAGAATAACCATTTGCTAAACCAGTTTCTATAACTTCTTTGGCACAAATATCTACAGTTTCACAAGCTTTAATAGCTGCTTCCATAATTCCTGTATGCCCAACCATATCTCCATTTGCAAAATTTAAACAAACAAAATCAGCTTCTCCTTTTTCTAAATCTTCGCAAAGCGCATCTTTTAATTCGTAAGCAGACATTTCTGGCTTTAAATCGTAAGTTGCTACTTTTGGCGAATTTCTTAAAATTCGAGATTCACCTTCAAAAGGTTCTTCTTGACCTCCAGAAAAGAAAAAAGTTACGTGAGGATATTTCTCAGTTTCAGCAATTCTGATTTGTTTTTTACCGGCTTTAGATAATACTTCTCCTAAAGTATTTTTGATGTTGTCGTTATTATAAATCACATTAATTCCTTTAAAAGAAGAATCATACATTGTGATTGTTGTAAAGTATAAGTCTAATTTTTTCATTCCGAATTCTGGGAAATCATTCTGACTTAAAACGTTTGTTAATTCTCTACCTCTATCTGTTCTGTAGTTAAAGAAAATTACAGCATCACCTTCTTTTATTTGTGCTTTTGGAGAACCATCTTCGTTTGTAATTATGATTGGTTTGTGAAATTCATCAGTTAAACCAGCTTCATAATTTGCATTTAAAGTTGCAATTGCATCTGTAGTTTTTGTACCTATACCATTTACAAGGCCATCGTAAGTTTCTTTAATACGTTCCCATCTATTATCTCTATCCATGGCATAATAACGACCTGTAATTGATGCTAATTCACCGACACTTTTTGTCATATATTCTTGTACATCATTAATAAAATACGTACCAGATTTTGGATCACAATCTCTACCATCTGTAAAAGCGTGTAAGAAAACATTGGTAACATCATTTTCTTTTGCAACATCTAATAACCCTTTTAAATGATCTATGTGTGCGTGAATACCTCCGTTAGAAACCAAGCCTAATAAATGAACATTTTTGTTATTTTCTTTGGCATACTTAAAAGTATCTAACAATACTTTTTCTTTACCTAACGTTTTTTCTTTTACAGCTTTGTTAATTCTAGCTAAATTCTGATATACAATTCTACCAGCACCTAAATTCATATGACCAACTTCTGAATTACCCATTTGTCCTTCAGGTAAACCAACGTGTTCACCATCTGTTCTTAATTGAGCATTTGGATATTTGTCATATAAAGAATTGATATATGGCGTTTTTGCGTTGTATATGGCAGATACTTTTGGGTCTTGTGTAATTCCCCAACCATCTAAAATCATTAAGATAACCTTCTTGTTCATTGTGTAGTTTTATTAGGTAAAAATAAGAAAGATTTTGGAGATATTTTTAAAATTCTACGAAACCGATAAAGTTGAGATTAAACGAATTTAAAAGTGTAATAAATATGATATTAACATAAATTGAGTTTTTTTTTAGATAAAATATACGAATGCGTTAAACGCTTGTTAAATAAGGTAAAGCTCTGAAACATAATTGATTTTGATTGGTCTATTAAATATATAAACAACCATAAATTATCATATTAATCTAAAAACTTATCTATTATGAAAAAATTAATTTTAAGCAGCTTTATCTGCTTATTGGCGTTCTCAAGTTCAAGTAACGCAACTTCGTTAAATTTAAAAGAGAAAACTGTAGCATCAACAAAAGCTGGCTATGCAGTAAGTTCATTCTGTAAATTGATACAAATGGGAAATTATGACGCTGTAAAATCGCTTATAGAATCTGGTCAAGATGTTAATGAAAAATCAACAGGTTTAACACCTTTAATGTTTGCTGCTAGACATAATAAATCTAAAATCGCAAAATTATTAATTGATAATGGAGCAAAATTAAATACAAAATCTGATAAAGCTACAAGGTTAACTGCTTTGCAAATTGCAAAAAGGTCTAAAGCTGTAGATGTAATAAAAGTAATTAAAGAAGCTTACAGAAAATAAGCATTAAAGTATAAAATTAATAAGCCGTCTGAAAAGATGGCTTTTTTTATTTAAAATTTTACAAAACCTATTAGGTAAATAACGATTATTAAAATACTACCAGAAATAAGTAAAATTCTTATTAATTTTTTTTTATTTTCTGATTGTAATTTTTCTCTTATTCTTTTTAATTGTTGAGGTGTTGCTTTTTTATCAAAAGAAACTTGAATGTTTTTACCTTCTTTAAAATCTTTCATTTTTTGAAAAGTCGAAACGCGTGTTCTTTTGTTATTTTTTAGACTAGTAATCATTGCTGCTGCAGAACCTCCAAAACCCATAATAGTATATCTTTTATTATAAGTAGTTGAAAATCAGTAAATGTTACAGTTTCTATTTTTTGAATTCTGATTTTAGTTTGATAAAAACCGCTTTTTGTGCTGCAGTTAAATCATCCGCAGTAAAAATAGAAATACCTTTTGCGCCATTTTTTTTAGCAATTTTAATGGCTTTTTCTAAATCTTCTGGTTTTCTTAAAGCAGGAGAATATAAACCAGAAATTATAGGGAAATCTACATCATTAACATCTTGTTTTGTAGCAAAACCAATCCAATTGATGTTTTCTCTGTAAAAATTTTGATATAGCATTGGGTAGGCTGTATCTAAATTCCAATCGTTCCAAGCTTGTCTAACCATTTGTCTAGACATTGTAGGAAAGGGAAAAACAGCAGCTGTTACTTTTTTGTTTTTGGTATGCGCAATTGCTACAATTTCGTTAACCAAAGTTGTAACTGCATTCAATCTAAATTGGCGCCATTCTGTAGATAATTCAGGATGTTCGAAGTCAATAGGATCTTTATCAAAAATTGCTTTGAATTGTTTTCTGGCAATAGGATGATAATCATAATCAAACTCAGGCATTTCTGTATCTTGGACCAAGTTGTATTTTGGTTGTAAATCTGCACCCAAAATAACATCAGGATATCTAACATAATCTAAATGAACTGAAGCTAAGCCGTCTATTTTCATGAACTCTTTTGCGTTACTTATAATATAATCTCTGGCCTCTGGATGAAAAGGACTCAACCACTGATAATAATCTACATAAGCTCTATAATCTAAGGAGTTTTGCAGGTTTCTATTTACAGCATACCACTCTGGATGTTGCATGGCTATAGTATCATTAGGTCTGTTTAACGTCCACATCCAACCATGGACTTTTATGTTTTTTTGATTGGCAATTGGTATAATTTTTTCTAAAATTTCTGGAGCACCACTTACCAGAATTTCACTAATGCCTAAAGAATCGTAATATTTAATCTTTTTTTTCCATTTTAATTTGTCAAACGTATTTCCTGCGGATGTCCATGAAGCAAATACAAAACTTTCCTTTTTAACTTTTAAGGATGATTTATCATCATTTTTGCAACTAACAATTGCTAATAGTAAAATGCTTAAAAAAATATTTTTTGTCATAATTTTTATTTTCTGATGATAAAACCATCCTCTTTAATTGTATATTTTTTTTGCTTTTTTTTGTTTTCTGTGCTAAGAGTAAAACCTGAATTTGTTCTGATAAAAGAAGCATCTACAATTACATCATTATAAGTTAAAGAAGTAAATTCAGTTTTAAAACCAATTTCTTTTTCTTTTAAAAATTGCAAATCACCAAAGTTTATTTTTCGAAATAAGGCGAATGTAATTTGTTCTGAAATTATTGAGGTTTTGGGTTTAAAAACTTCGTGTTCAGATGCGTTTTTATTCGAAAATTGAAGGTATCCCCAGTTTTCAGGAATGTGCATATTTATAGCTCCTTGATTGCTCCAAACCCAATTATATTCAGGTAAATATGTATTATTGACTTTTTTTCGAGCATATTTATCATCAATAATTTCGAAATCCCACTCAACTCTAGAAAAATTTATACGCCATTGTTCACCATCAACGGGTTTGTTTTTTGGTTGATTTTTAAGTGTGACAAGAGGTTCTAGTGGAATTGCAATTTCTAAGGACCAAAAATCATCTTCATCAGAAAAATCATTTAAAGTTCCTTTCATAAAAACTGCTGATTTAAGATTGTTTAAATTCCAACTATTATCTGCATTTCCGCTAAAACGATAAGGTTTGTCTAATTTTAAATCCCAAACCGTATTTAGAGCATTTATTTCAATTTCTCCATAATTATAGGTGTCGTTAGATGGATCTATAAAAACTTCAAAATCGTTATTGTAAAAAATAACTTCGTCTCTTTTTTTAATATCCGCCCAAATGTGTTTTTCTTTTAGTTTAGCATAAATATAAAGGTAATTTTTGTCCCAAAGCATTTTAACATTAGTTTGTTGTTTTGGTGTTTTTACCCCTTCAATATCTATAAAATTAGTTGTAAATTTTGCATTTTTCCAATCAATTTCATCCGCTTTTCCATCAATAATAATTTCTGAAGTGGCTTTATGCACCACATAATTTTTGGGGATGATAATGTCATCAGAAATATCAACCATAATTTTCTGCTCTTTTGCACAGCAGAATAAAAGTAGTGTTACACCTAAATAAAATAGTTTTTTCAAGGAATGCTTTTTTTATAAAGCTAAAGTAATAAAAAAGCAGTTGTAAATAAATTGTATTGATTTATCTGTAATTATTCGTAATTTTACCTAACTAATTTTATGAAATTCGTAATGAAAACTCCTTTAGAATTTAACGAAGTAACTCAGAAACTGCCTAAACACTTGCATAAGTTTATTGTAAAGCAACCTTATGATGCATATACAGCACAAAATCAAGCAGTTTGGAGATATGTAATGCGTATGAACATAGATTATTTAAGCAAAGTTGCGCATAAATCGTACATACCTGGTTTGCAAAAAACAGGAATTTCTTCAGAAAATATTCCTAGAATGGAAGGTATGAATCGTATTTTAAAAGAAATTGGTTGGGCTGCAGTTTCTGTGGATGGATTTATTCCGCCAAACGCTTTTATGGAATTCCAAGCTTATAATGTTTTGGTAATTGCTTCAGATATGAGAACTATAAATCATATAGAATATACTCCAGCACCAGATATTATTCATGAAGCAGCTGGCCACGCGCCAATTATTGCAAATCCTGAGTATGCAGAATATTTAAGACGTTTTGGTGAAATTGGTAGCAAAGCAATTTCATCTGCTAAAGATTACGAAATGTACGAGGCAATTCGACTTTTATCCATTTTAAAAGAAGATCCAAATTCTACGGATTTGCAAGTTAAAGAAGCACAAGAAAAAGTAGAAGAATTGCAAAATAATATGGGCGAATTATCAGAAATGGCTCAAATTAGAAATTTACATTGGTGGACAGTAGAATATGGTTTAATTGGTTCTTTAGATGATCCTAAAATATATGGAGCAGGACTTTTATCATCTATAGGAGAAAGTGCTTGGTGTATGCAGAACGAAGTAAAAAAACTACCTTATTCTATAGAAGCTGCTACTAAGAATTTTGATATTACAAAACCACAACCTCAATTATTTGTAACTCCAGATTTTGCATATTTAAGTTTGGTTTTAGATGAGTTTGCCAATACAATGGCTTTAAGAAATGGCGGTTTAAATGGAATTAAAAAATTAATAAATTCTAAAAATATTGGAACCATAGAATTAACAACCGGTATTCAAATTTCGGGTATTTTTGATGATGTAATTCAGTTTAAAAATAATAAAGTTGCTTATTTTCAAACTATTGGTAAAACAGCTTTAGCCAATAGAGACAAAGAATTAATTGGTCATGGAGCAACAAAACACGCTAATGGTTTTGGTAGCCCAATTGGTAAATTAAAAGGAATTAATTTGCCAATAGAAGATATGAGTCCTAGAGATTTAAAAGCTTACGGAATTTACGAAGGCGAGTTTATGACTTTAGAGTTCGAAAGTGGAGTAGTAGTAAAAGGAAAAGCAATAACTGGCACTAGAGATTTAAGAGGTAAAATTTTAATCATCACTTTTACAGATTGTACAGTAACTTATAAAGAAAAAATACTTTTTAAACCTGAATGGGGTTTGTATGATATGGCTGTTGGTAAAGAAGTAATTTCGGCTTATGCAGGTCCTGCAGATGTAAATTCTTTCGAAAATTCTACTAAAGTTTCTGAAGTCAAAACACATAAAATAAAGTATTCAGAAAAAGAGAATGCATTGTATTTTTTATACGACCAAGTAAAAGAAATGCGTGAAGATAATTCAGTATCAGAATTAAAAATAACAGAAATTTTTAATCAGTTAAAAACTAAATTTTCTAAGGATTGGTTATTGAATTTAGAACTCTATGAATTAGCTTTGCAAAATAATTACAAGATTAAATCTAAAATTTTAGCAACATTACACGAGTTAAAGTGTAACAAAAGCTACACAAGGTTAATTGAAAATGGATTAGCTTTGTGCCAAAATTAAGAGATAATATGGGTTTATTTAACTTGTTTAAAAGAAAAAATATGAGTGCAGAAATTAAAGAATATTTAGAAAAAGGAGCAGTTGTTTTAGATGTAAGAACACAAGAAGAATGGAATGAAGGGCATTCTGAAGGCGCAAAACACATTGTGTTAACAGTAATTCCTTTAAATGTAGATGAAATAAAATCTTGGAATAAACCTGTAATTGCTGTTTGTAGAAGTGGTGCAAGAAGTGGACAAGCAACTCAGTTTTTGCAAAACCATGGCATAGATGTAATTAATGGAGGTCCTTGGGGAGATGTAGATCAATATCTATAAATTTTGGATCTCTGTATAGGTTTTAAAACACAATTTCGGTTGTGTTTTAAAACTTTATAAAAGAAAATTCCTTCTGAATTTTATCTTTTTTTGCTTCTAAATTATTAAGAAATTGCTGATGTTGTTCAGAACTCTCATTAAAAGGTCTGTGTAAAATTCCTCTTTGAATGGCATCAATTTCTTTTAAAGTTGCTTTTGTTTTATCTGAAAACCAAGTTGCTATAAACCTTTCCCAAATGTAATTTATGGCAGTTTTATTAGGATGAATCATATCTTCATTATAAAAACGATAATCGCGTAATTCATCCATCATAATTTCGTAAGAAGGAAAATAATGCGTGTTTTTTCTTTCATCAATTATTTGATGTATTGCTGTAATTAAATGGCTTTTACTTTGTGTATTTTCTATAAAACCATCTTTAAAATGCCTAACAGGCGAAACTGTAAACAAAATAGATACATTCTTATTTATAGATTTTATCAATGCAATTATAGCTTCTAAACTTTCGGTAATTTCATCAACACTTAACAATTCTTTTAAGAATTTTTTTTGCGGAATTTTATGACAATTAACTACAATTTTATCGCTTTCTATATGTCTGTAAACCCAAGAAGTACCTAGTGTAATTACAATATGTGATGCTTCTTCTAATTTTTTATTTGTTGATGTAATTGCTGAATTTAAATGATTTAATATCTCATTTTTATCCAATGAACTTAAGCTAGAATGCGCATCAAATGAATGCCAAATTTCATTTTGATAAATTAAATCTTCTTCTGTATATTTTTTTTGGTTGATAACATTTGTTACTAAATTTTCTATAGCAATAGGATGAAACAAAATACCAAACGGATTTTGCAAAGATTGAAACTTAAAATAATTAAATTTATTTCCAATATTTTCAGAAAAACAAGAACCCAATAGCAATACTTTAGAATTATAATTGATTTGATTTTTAGTTTCTTTTTGAATTAGAATTTTAGTTTGCAGTTTCATTTTTATAGAAGTGATTTTTACTATTTATTAAATAAAAAAGAACTTACATACCAAATTCCAAGACCAGAAAGAATCAGCACAATTATGATGATAAAAAGTATAATGAAAAAAGAAAATTTACTCTTTATTTTTTTCAAACTATATATTCTTTCGCTTTTTCTAAAACTTTAGGAATTCCACCAGGATTTTTACCACCAGCAGTTGCAAAGAAAGGTTGGCCACCTCCACCTCCATGAATTAATTTCCCCAATTCTCTAACCACAGTTCCTGCATTATAACCACGTTCGTTTGCTAATTCTTTAGAAATATAACAAGTTAATAATGCTTTGTCATTTTTAGGAGAAGAAGCAAATAACAAAAATAAATTCTGATGTTCTTTACCCAAACCAAAAGCCAAGTTTTTAATTCCGTTTGCGTCTAAATCTACCTTAGTTGCTAAAAACTGAACGCCGTTAATTTCTTGTAATTGGTTTTTAATTTCTCCTGATAAGTTTTGCGCTTTTTCTTTTAGTAATTGCTCAACTTGTTTTTGTAAATCAGCATTTTCGTCTTGTAATTTTTGAACTGCTTTTACAGGATCTTTTGCGTTGTTTAATAAATCTTTTACTTCGAATAAAGTTCTGTTATTATCAAAATAAAAATCTTTAACAGCATCATTTGTAATGGCTTCAATTCTTCGAATTCCTGCAGCAACTGCACTTTCAGATTTAATTTTAAAATGCCAGATATCGCCTGTATTTTTTACGTGAGTTCCACCACAAAGTTCTACAGATTTACCAAATTTAATTGCTCTAACAGTATCTCCATATTTTTCTCCAAATAAAGCCATTGCTCCATCTGCAATTGCTTTTTCCATAGTAATGTTTCTACTTTCTTCTAAAGGCAATTTACCAGAAATACGAGCATTAACAAAGTTTTCTACATCACGTAATTCATCAACAGTTAATTTAGAAAAGTGAGAAAAATCGAAACGTAAATATTTAGAATGTACAGCAGAACCTTTTTGCTCTACGTGTTTTCCTAAAACTTCTCTTAAAGCTTGGTGTAAAAGGTGAGTTGCAGTATGGTTGCACTCAGTTCTGTAACGTTGTTTTTCATCTACATTTGCTTTAAAAGCAGCATTTACATTTTCGGGTAAATTTTTAGTAAAATGAATAATTACATTATTTTCTTTTTTGGTATCAATTATATAAATAACATCGCCATTTACATTTTCTAAATACCCTTTATCACCAACTTGTCCACCACCTTCTGGATAAAAAGGAGTTAAATTAAAAACAAGTTGATACATTGTTCCGTCTTTTTTAGAAGTAACTTTTCTGTAACGTGTAATTTTTACATTGGCTTCTAAAAAATCGTAACCAATAAATTCTTGTACAGCATCATCAACTAAAACTGTCCAATCTTCTGTAGACATTTCACTTGCAGCACGAGATCTATTTTTTTGTTTTTGAAGTTCAGCTTCAAAGCCTTTTTCATCTAAAGTATATCCTTTTTCTGATAAAATTAAAGCAGTTAAATCTATAGGAAAACCAAAAGTATCATACAATTCAAAAACTTTATCACCAGAAATTTCTTTTGTTTTTGCTGATGCAATAATGCCATCTAACAAAACCAAACCTTGATCTAGTGTTCTTAAAAAAGAAGTTTCTTCTTCTTTAATTACGTTTTCTATTAGTTGCTTTTGCGCTTTAATTTCTGGGAAAGCTGTACCCATTTTTTTGCTTAAAACATCAACTAATCTATAAATAAAAGGTTCTTTTTTATCTAAAAATGTAAATCCGTAACGTACGGCTCTTCTTAAAATTCTACGAATTACATAGCCAGCACCTGTGTTGCTTGGTAATTGACCATCAGCAATAGAAAAAGCGACAGCTCTAACGTGATCAGAAATTACACGAGTTGCAATGTCTTGTTGTTCGTTTTTACCATATTTGGTGTTGGTAATCGCTTCAATTTCTCTAATAATTGGCGTAAAAACATCGGTATCGTAGTTCGATTGAACATCTTGTAAAACCATACACAAACGCTCAAAGCCCATACCTGTATCAATATGTTTGTTTGGTAATTCTTCTAAATTACCATTTGCTTTTCGGTTGTATTGCATAAAAACCAAGTTCCAGATTTCTACAACTTGCGGATGATCTTCGTTTACCAACGTTTTACCGTCAACTTTTGCTTTTTCTTCTGCAGAACGAATATCAACGTGAATTTCAGAACAAGGTCCACAAGGTCCTTGCTCTCCCATTTCCCAAAAATTATCTTTTTTATTTCCTTTTAAAATACGATCTTCAGCAATAAATTGTTTCCATAAATCGTAAGCTTCTGTGTCCATACCTAAATCATCAGCATCATCAGAACCTTCAAAAACGGTAACATATAAAATATCTTTATCAATTTTATAAACTTCGGTTAACAACTCCCAAGCCCAAGCAATTGCTTCTTTTTTAAAATAATCGCCAAAAGACCAGTTACCTAACATTTCGAATAGCGTATGATGATAAGTATCGTAACCAACTTCTTCTAAATCGTTATGTTTACCAGAAACACGCAAACATTTTTGCGAATCTGTAATTCTGTTCTTTTTTGGAGTTCCATTACCTAAAAAATATTCTTTAAAAGGCGCCATTCCAGAATTAACAAACATCAACGTTGGGTCGTCTTTTGTAACCATTGGAGCAGAAGGAACTACTAAATGAGATTTTTCTTTAAAAAAGTTTAAAAAAGTAGCACGAATTTCTTGAGATTTCATAAAAAAGAAGTTTCCAACAAGTTGGATTTTGTTAATTTATTTTTAAAAAACTGCATAAAAAAAAGCAGTTGTAAAACATTTTGTAAATTTGTTTGTTCTTTAAGTATAGTTAATAACAAATTAGCTGTACAAAAAACACAAAAATAGTATATTTAAGAATATGGCAAAAGTAAAATATTATTATGATGAGAATACCCTTTCTTACAGAAAAATTGCAGTAAAAAAGAGTGATAAATATCGTAAAGTAATATTTAGTTTTTTAGGGGTAGTTTTAATTGCATTTTTTGGTTTTATTGGTTTTAGTCAAATTTTAATGTCGCCTTCTGAGCGTGCACAAAAAAGAGAGTTAGAAAACTTGAAGTTTCATTACGAGCTTATTGAAAAAAGATTAGAAGAAAGTTCTTCGATATTATCTCAATTACAAGAAAGAGATAATAATATTTACCGTAGTTATTTTGAGGCTAATCCAATACCAGAAGAACAACGTAAAGCAGGTTTTGGTGGTGTAAATCGATATAAGAACTTAGAAGGTTTTGATAATTCTGATTTAATTACCAAACTAACCAAAGAGGTAGATATTTTATCGAAACAAATGGTAGTACAGTCTAAATCTTTAGATGAAATTGTAGAACTAGCTAAAGAAAAGAAAAAAATGTTGGCGGCTATACCTGCAATTTTACCTGTTAAAAGAGGAGATTTTTATGTAGCTTCTGGTTATAAAATGAGAATGCATCCTATTTTAAAAATTAATAAATTTCATAAAGGAATGGATTTTACAGCACCAAAAGGTACACCTGTTTATGCTTCTGGAGATGGTAAAATTCATAGAGCACAAAGAAGTAGTACTTTTGGGAATGTAATTTACATAGACCATGGATATGGTTACAAAACCATTTATGCGCATTTAAGTAAAATGGTGGTAAAAAGAAGGCAAGAAGTAAAAAGGGGAGACTTAATAGGTTATGTTGGTAATACAGGTTTATCTGTGGCACCACATTTACATTACGAAGTACATAAAAATGATAGAGCTGTAAACCCTATAAATTTTTATTACGGAGATTTATCTTTGGATGAGTTTGCCAATTTGCAAAAAACGTCAGAAGAAAGTCAGTCTTACGACTAAGTTTTATTGATTTAGTTTTAGGGACAAGAGAAAAGAGATTAAAGAGGATAGATTTTAGATTAAAAAAAGTTGAGGAAATTTTAGAAATTAATCCAATGTTTGTCTAAGCTTCTAAAAGTCTTTTTTTAAACACCAAACACCAAACACCAAACACCAAACACCAAACACTGAATAACAAAAAATGCACGTAGATTTACCCGAAAAACGTTATTATAAAATAGGCGAAGTAGCCAAAGCTTTTCAAGTAAATGCATCTTTAATTCGCTTTTGGGAAAAGGAGTTCAATGTTATTAAGCCAAAAAAAAATGCAAAAGGCAATCGTCTTTTTACTCAAGAAGATATCAAGAACTTTAAGCTAATATTTAATTTAGTTAAAGAAAGAGGTTTTACTTTAGAAGGTGCAAAACAAAAGCTTAAAAAAAATCCAGAAGGAATTTTTAATAATCACGAAATTATTAGCAGATTAGAAGGGGTAAAAGCAGAATTGATTAAAATTAAAAATCAGTTGTAACAAATTCTATTTTCTTGTGTCTAACCATAGGAAACACGCTAATATTCTTTATATTCTCAAGAATATTCGATATTATTGTAATGCAAAAAATCAATCAATAAAAATATAGAAATTATGAAAAAATGGTTAATACCAGTAATAATTATTGTGGTAATTGGGTTTTATCTTTTTAGTAAGGGTAAAAGTTTTAATAATGATGCTGTAGTTTTACAAGAAGACGCAAAAACAGAATGGTCTAATGTAGAAAGTGCTTACCAACGTAGAAACGATTTAATTGGTAATTTAGTAAAAACGGTTCAAGGTGCTGCAGATTTTGAAAAAAGTACATTAACAGAAGTAATTAATGCAAGAGCAAAAGCAACTTCTGTAAATATAAACGCAGGAGATTTAACACCAGATAATTTAGCACAATTTCAACAAGCACAATCTGGTTTAACAGGTGCGTTATCGAAGTTATTAGTTTCTGTAGAACGTTATCCTGATTTAAAAGCGAATGCAAATTTCTTAGAATTACAAAGTCAGTTAGAAGGTACAGAAAACAGAATAAATGTTGCGAGAGATCGTTTTAATGAAGATGTAAATAAATACAATAAACACATTAAAATTTTCCCAAATTCAATATTTGCTGGTTGGTTTAATTTTGATGAAATGGCTAGATATAAATCTAATCCAGGTTCTGAAAATGCAGTAGATGTAAATTTCGAATTTTAATTTATAAAACACTTAAATGTCTAAAGTAGAAGCTTTTTTAACCAAAGAAGAAGAGCAAGAAATTATTGAGGCAATTCGAATTGCCGAAAAAAATACTTCTGGCGAAATTCGTGTACATATAGAAGCTACAACAGATAAAGATCATTACGAACGCTCTTTAGAGGTGTTTCATCTTTTAAAAATGAACAACACAAAAGATGAAAATGCAGTACTGATTTATGTTGCTGTAAACGATAAAAAATTCGTAATTTATGGTGATAAAGGTATTAATAAAGTGGTACCTAAAGACTTCTGGAATTCTACCAAAGACATAATGCAAAATCATTTTAAAAATGCCAACTTTAAACAAGGTATTGTTGATGGTATTTTAAAAGCTGGTGAAGAATTAAAAGCACACTTTCCTTGGCAAATAGATGATGAAAATGAACTTTCTAATGAGATTTCTAAAGGATAATGATGATTCGTAAACAGTTTTTAAAAGATAGTTTTCAGTTCGCAGATTTGTGTAAAAAGTTGTTGCTTGTAATTGCTTTTGTTTTTTCGTTAAACACTTTTTCTCAAGGATTTGAAATTCCTGAAACACCTAAATTTCAAACTAGTGTTTACGATTATGTGAATTTGTTATCAGCAAATCAAAAAAAGAATTTAGAGAGTAAATTAGTTCGTTATTCAGACACAACATCAACCCAAATTGTAATTGCAATTATTTCATCTACAGAAGGTGAAAATATAAATTACTTAGCTGCAAATTGGGGAGAAAAATGGGGAATTGGAGATGCTGAAAAAGACAATGGTGTTTTAGTTTTATTAGCAAAAGACGATAAAAAAATTGCAATCCAAAATGGTAGAGGTGTAGAGCATTTACTGACCGATTTTCAATCGAAAAGAATTATAGATAGAGTTATAATCCCTGAGTTTAGAAAAGGCGATTTTTATGCAGGCTTAAATAAAGGATCTGATTATATTTTTAGAACTTTAAATGGCGAGTTTAAAGGAACACGACAACAAGAATCCGAAGGTTTTGATCCAGGAATTATCATTTTTGTAATTGTTATCATCATCTTTTTTATTCTTATTTCTAGAGGAAATAAAAATAATAGAGGTGGAGGCAGAGGTTATAGAAGAGGTTCTGTAGCAGGCACAATTTTAGATACCATTATTTTAAGCAACGCTGGTAGAGGTGGAGGAAGCTTTGGTGGTGGTTTTGGTGGTTCATCTGGTGGAGGCTCTTTTGGAGGCGGTGGCTTTGGTGGCGGATTTGGAGGTGGCTCTTTTGGAGGTGGAGGTGCTTCTGGAGGTTGGTAAAACCTATCTTTATCTTTCTAAAGTAAATTAATTCAAAAAATTTTATGTTGATGAAAAAGCTTCTTATATCATTCTGTTTGTTATTATTTTTTAGTTGTCAAAATTTCGGACAATTAGAAATGATTGCTGATTTACCAAAGGTTTTAGAAGAGGTTTCTGGAACAGAAACCATAAAAGGTTCTGATTTAATTTGGATGTTGAATGATTCTGGAAATCAACCAAAATTATTTGCAGTTTCTGAAGAAGGTAAAATTCTAAAAGAGATTTATGTTAAAACTAAAAATCACGATTGGGAAGATTTAACTGCGGATAAAAATGGAAACTTATACATTGGTGATTTTGGGAATAATAACAGCAAAAGAAAGAATTTAAGAATTTTAAAGGTTGATAAAAAATACTTAAATAAAAAAAATGCTGAGGTAGAAAAGATTGAATTTGAGTATGAAGATCAGAATAAATTTCCACCAAAAAAGAAAAATTTATTTTTTGATTCAGAGTCTTTTTTTTATTACAATAATCACTTTTATATTTTTACAAAAAGTAGAACAAAGAAAAAATACGGAAAAACTTCTTTGTATAGAATTCCTGCTGAAAAAGGAAAACATAAAGCAAAATTAATTGGCGAATTTGATAATGGTAAAAAATTAGATTCTTGGATTACCTCTGCAGATATTTCTGATGATGGAAAAAAAGTAGTGCTTTTATCACAAAAAAATATTCTAATTTTCACAGATTTTAAAGGTGATAATTTTTTGTCTGGGAATGTAAAAGAAATCGAGTTAACTCATAAATCTCAAAAAGAAGGTATAACCTTTAAAAATAATAATACCTTACTTATTACTGATGAAAAATCGGGTGGTGAAGGTGGTAATTTGTATAAAATAAAGTTCTAAAAGAATACTGTAAACTTATACAAAAGCATAGCCCAACCAGCTGCTAAAAATAAGCCTCCTAAAGGTGTAATTGGTCCTAAAAACTTTAGTTTCTTGTTCTTTGCTGATGAAATAACGAGTAAGTAAATAGAGAAAGAAAACAGAATTACACCAATTATAAATGCATTTACTATGTAATTATCGATAGTTAAAGTATCATCTAAATTAAAGCCTAACACAAGTAAAACTATTGCGTGATACATTTGGTATTTTACGCCAGTTTCAAAACTTTGTAATTGATCTCCACTTAATATTTTCTTTAATAAGTGCGCACCAAAAGCACCAAAAAATATAGCTAAACAGCCAAAAATACTACCAAAAATTAATGCTAATTGACTCATATTATTAAATATCAAAACCTACTTTAAAAGCAATTCGCAACCCATCATCACCATTAAATGCACCAAGATTACCTACAAATATATTAGCTGCGTTAAAAAATATTCCACCTCCATAAGAAGTATTTGGGGTTCCGTTTTCAGTTATAGGTATCGTTAAGTTGTTTGGTGTATTCCAAACTTTACCGTAATCAAATCCGCCGAAAATTCCAATATTCATTGGTAAGAAACTGGTTTTTACACTTCTTAAATTTAAGCGAATATCAGTAGTATGATAAAATGCGTTTTTACCTGTAAAGCGTTCGTTTCTATATGCACGCAAACCTTCGTTACCACCAATTGTTGCAGCTTGATAAAACTCGAAGTTATTACCAAAAGTAAATTGTCCTTTTACTTTAGATGCTAAAACTAATTGACCATTAGGTATCAATTTGTGTGTAATTGACAAAGAAGTATTATTGTAAGCAAAATTTCTTTTTTCATCTAAATTTCTGGTATATCCAAACTTGGTATCGAACTCCATACCTAATGTTGTAAAAGCAGGGTTATCTGAGTGTTTGTAATTGTAACTTGCTTCTGTATTTAAAAAGTGTTGTTGTTTAAAAATTCTGTTATCTGCAGTGTAATTATCTTCTAAAAATCTGCCTTCTGTCCTTTCAATATCAAAACTTTGGTAGTTTAATCCTATTTTTAAAGCTGCACCTAAATCTCCTCTTATTTTTATGAATGAACCTAGTTTTATTTGACCAATTTTAACTCTGTTATAATCTCTGTCTTCATCATCTTTATCTGCTTCAGGATTTAAAGAATTGTTTCCATAACCAAAAAAGTTAGATGAATAATTAGGGCTATTAAACTTTGCTTCAAATCCTAAATTCCAACGATCAAAAATATTGGCAATTTCTGATGAGTAACCTAATTCAAAACCTTTAGTTGCAAAGTAATAGTTTGCAGAAATAACGTGTTGCCTCGTAAAAGGATTTCTCTCGAAAGAATTTACTAAAAATAAATATTTTAAACCTACTTTAACTCCATCATCTGGGTTGTAACCAATTGCAGGAGAAATTTTACTCTGCTTATGTTTCAGTTTTTTATAATCGTATGTATTAGTTTTATAATCGTCTGTGATTTTTTTATGTATGTTTTTAGTGATAAAAGTATTTTTCTTGGTTTTATAATCATAAACCTTAACATCATGTTCATTTTTAATGTCGTAAACATCATTATTTAAACCACCAATAATTTTTATTTTAATGCTTTTTTTACCATTAGCACCAGTTAATAAAAACTCATCATCATCATCTAAACCATAAATCCAAATTTCTTTGGTAATATCATATTTATAGCGTCTATTGTGAATAATAGTTCCTTTTTCACCATCTTTTATTCTGTAGGCTGTAATTTGAGTATCGCCATTAACAAAGCGTTTAATTTCGAATCTATCATCTTTATTGGTACCAGTAATAACTTGGAATTTATTCAAATAATAAAAGTAGTTATCAGAAATTTTTTGAAGATTTTTTCTTCTCCCTTTTAGTTTTCTTTTAATATCATTTATAGTTTCACCTCTAACTTCTGAAGGGAAATTAGAAAAAGCACGCTCAATAATTTCGTCTGTTATTTGATTTTGAATAATGCTAACTTGTTTATCCCAAACCTTTTTATCTGAAGCAGAAATTAAAGTCATATCTAAAGGATGACCAGATAAATTAAACCATTTTGTACTTTTTATATCCTCTTCGTAAGAACGCATACCTCTTAAAGTAGGTATTAATTTGGTGAATACGTTTAACAGAATTCCGTCTGCAAAAACAGAAAAAGCCTGATCTCTATCTCTTGGTACAGGTCTATAAATAACCTTACCATTTTCTTTAAATTCAGCCCATCTCCATTGGTCTTGGTGTCTGTCCCAATCTCCAATTAACATATCAAATAAACGAGCTCTTATGTAAGATTCTTCATCTAAAGAATACTTTTCATCCTTTTTAAGATTTTTTCTTAAATCGTCTGTGCTTATAATTTCATCAGAATAACCAAAATTTTCTTTATCTCCATGGCCATCAGCGGTTCTGGCTTCAATCATATACAATTCATCACCATAATCTGTGTTGAATTCGCCCAAACTTTTTTGTTTTGGCACGTAAAATAAAATAGGATTTGTATGATAAATATTAATAGCATCTGCCAATTGAGCAATGGTAAATGGCGCATAAGGATGCGAGCCTGTAAAAACGTCTAACAACAAGCTTTCTGTATAGGTTTTTTTAAATTGCCCCTCTACATATTGATCTTTAAAAGCAACAGCTTGCAAATACTGAACAGCATTTTTTCTTAATGCACGCATTACATACTCTTTACCCTCTTTATCTTCTAATCGTAAAGATTTAGATTGATGTCCTCCACCTCTTCTAACAGGTTTTAAGCCTCCATATAAAGTATCTAAACTTACTGTTGGCGCGTTTATTTTTTGACCAAAATATTTTCTATATCTCTTACCCCAAAGTAAATTATAAACACCACTTTTAGTAGTTTCTTTATCCGTATAAATTGATGCTTCCTTTTCTGATAATTTTGCATTTGGGAAAGCATTAAACTTAATAATACTATCTGCTTCGAATACATTTGCTTCGTACACAATTTTACGATCTTTTGCAGTATAATAATGCACAGTAGAAGAACCATCTGTGTACACATCTAACCTTGCAAAACCTTGTGTACCGTAAGAAAATAAACCTCCGTTTACATTTTTTGTAGCTGTAACTTTAGAGCCAGATCCACTAACTATTTGTGGTATGTTGTCTTGTACAATGTATTGTAAATTATGCTCATGACCAGAAACAAGAATTATTTTTTCGTTTTGTTGTGCTAAGCTAATAATACGTTTTCTAAGTTGATTGTATTTATCATTTTGCTGATCTGTATTTGTTACTCCAGATGTTTTTCTTAAAATATTTAAGGCGCTACCAAAAATAGGTAGAGGTTTCATATGACTTTTAAAAGAGTAATAACCTCCATGAGGACCGTTTGTAAATACAGGATGATGTATGGCTAAAAGCGTTGTTTTTCCTTGCGATTTTTTAATCATTCCTTCTAGCTCCTCAAAAAACTTTTCTCGAGTTTTTATTTGGCATTCATCGTTAATTCCTGGATGATTGTCCCAGTTTGTAACATACCAATGAGAGTCTATAACAATAATATTGATATCGTCATTAACCTCTATTTTTTCTAACGGACATCCGTTTTCTGGTAAGAAAGTATTTTTACCCAAAGCATCTTCAACTAATTTTTCTTGTCTTTTTAATCCTTTTAAACCACTATACCAATCGTGATTTCCAGGAATAAATAATGTTTTTCCTGGGAATTTTTTACCAATATCAGTTTGTACTTTTAATCTGTATTTAGAAAGTTCATGTAGTTTTTTTCCTTTGGATGGAATTCCTTTAGGATAAACATTATCTCCCAGAAAAATTAAAGTAGAATTTTTATTCGCTTCTTCTATTACCTGATTTAAATAAGATAAAGCAGAATCTCTTTTGTTGAATTCAGAATTACCAGCATCACCAACAAGATAAAATGAATGAAGTAATTTTGCATCTTTTTTCTTTAGGTTAAATTTTTGACCTTCTGTAACTTGCATTTTTACAGTAGCACAAGAATGTATAAATGAGATTAGTAAAAGAGCAATACAAATTTTCAATATTTTCATGGCGTAAAAATAATTATTTAAATTGACTTGTTGTACGAATCTAAATCTTGTTTGGTATCAATATCTACTAGATTTGCTTTTATTTTAGGAGAAAGTGTGTCTTTTGTGTTTTGATTGATGAAATTTTTTGCGCCTTTATCTCCTTTTATCAGTAAAAGCTCATCATAATATTTTGATGAAAAAAGTGCTGGTACTCCAAAAAAATCACCATAATTAGAAGCAATAATCTTAGAACTATCATTATTGAACAAAGAGATAAGTGTATTTAGATAACTAATTTCTATTGCTGGTTGATCTGCTAATAAAACCAAAAAACCATCAAACTTGAAATGATTTTTTTTAAAATGATGAATGCCAGAAATAATACTAGAACTTAAGCCTTCGTTAAAATTATGATTGATAATAAATTCGATATTTTCTGTTTTTATTTTCGATTTAATCAAACTAGCATTTGCGCCTAAAACACAAAAAATATTTTTTATTGGTAGTTGTTTTGCTTTTTCTAAAGTGAGTTCTAAAAGAGTTTTATTGCCAATTTTTTCGAGCTGTTTAATGCTTTTCATTCTCGAAGATTTACCTGCAGCTAATACTAAAACAGCAATGTTATTCATCTAAGAACTGTGAATTTTTCCATTGATCTTTCTCAAAGAAAAAGGTTCTTTTTGTCTAATAACAGATAAAATTTCAGCAATAATAGAAACTGCAATTTCTTCTGGAGTTTTAGCACCAATGTGCAAACCTGCAGGTGTGTAAATGTTCTCTAAAAACTGATCAGTAATATCTGGTACAAACTCAAAAAGTTCGTTAAATAAACGTTCTCTTCTTTTAGGCGCACCTAAAATGCCAATATATTTTGGATTGTATTTAGATAATTTTACCACATATTTTAAATCTTGTACATAACTATGATTCATAATTACAATGGCTGTATTTTCTGAAATGTCAGAAAATTCTATGGTCTCTGGTGAGTTCCCAACAACAGAATTTGCACCCGGAAAATCTGATAACCGTTTGCTGTCTTTAGCAGAAGTTATTACATCAATTTCCCAACCTAAATTTGCTGCCATTTTGCATAGTTTTACAGCATCGTGTTCACCACCAATTATTATCAACTTAAAAGCAGGCTGCAGAATTTGCAAAAAAACTGCAATTTCACTTTCTTTTTGCTGTGTAAACAATTCAGAAAACGTGAATTTTTCTTGATTATAAAAAGTAACTACAGAACCAAAATTGCCAAAAGATTCATCCTTTTTAAGAAAGAAGCTATCAATTTTTAGGGATTCACGTTTATCAATTGTTGTTGCAAAAGCTTTTAGAAAAGCATCATCAATAAAAAAAGGTTCAATTAAAATATATAAAATACCTTCGCAACCTAATCTATATCTACCATCGTAAGTAATTACTTTGGCTTTATTATCTAAAAAAACAGATTTTGCTCTTTGAATAATTTCTTTTTCTACACAACCACCAGAAACTGCACCAACAGAATTTAAATCTTCAGAAATAAGCATTCTAACACCTGGTTTTCTGTAAGATGAACCTTCTAAATGAACTACAGAAGCCAGCACATTTTTCAATCCTTTTTGTTGATTGATGACAGTTTGATGTATAATCTCTTTGAGCTCGTGAATCATTAAATAATAGTAATGGTGCTACTAATATAAAGTTTTTAGCCTATAGTTAAAGTTAATTCCATTGTAATTCTTTTCTTTCTTGCCAATATAATTCTGGCGAAATTTTAAAAGAATTTAGATGGTCAATATCATCATTAGAAAGTGAAAATAAGTTCGTTTTTAAATTATCTTTTAACTGATTTAAATTACTTGCACCACTTAAGACAGTGCTTTTACTGATTGTTTGCTCACAATATTTTAGAGCAATTGCATCTACACCAACATTGTGTTTATTCGCTAAATTTTCTAAAGTTGTGTACATTTTATTGTAATGTGGGTATTTTTTATTTCTAAAAATTCTACCATTAGCTAAAGCTTCTTTTATTACAATCGATTTATTTTGAAGTTGTAATTCATCAATAATTTCTGATAAACTTTGATCTAAAAAATTATAAGTAACTTGATAAACATCAAATAATTGTTCACCATCAACCAGAACATTTAGGGCTTTTTGTATCACCTCTGTTTGGTTTGTACCTGTTGTAGTTAAACCAATTTTTAAATTGTATTCCTTTTTTAAAAATGACAATTGTTCTAAAACTGATGTATTTTCTAAAACTCCAGTTTCTAAAGTAGCAGAATGAATTTGATACACTTTTAAATAGGGCAGAAGTTGTTTAGAAAACTGCCATTGCTCATTTAACTTGGCTAAACTGTGTTCTTTTACTTCGTGTACTTTTGCATTAGGATTAAAATTTGCGGTATAAGTATAACCCCATTTTGTAGCAACTTGAATAGAATTGTCGTTTTTGGTTTGCAACCATTCTAACAATAATTCTTCTGCTAAACCATAACCAGGTGCTGTATCAAAATATCGAATGCCTAAGTTGTACGCGTTTTCTAAAACAGAAAAACTTTGTTTTTTAAAGGATTCTAAATCTGAATTGTCTACATTTTTCTGACGAACATTTATGTATTGAGGTCTTCCTAAAGCAGCTGTTCCTAATCCTAGACTCATATTTTTCTATTCGTTTTTAGACTCCAGAGGTTTTTTAAAACCTGTGAGCTTTTGTGTAATTAATTTTTTTAAGTTAAATATACCTACAAGGTTTTTGAAACCTTACAGGATAATTGTTTTACGAACTACAAGACAACATAGAACAACCCACTTTATTTCTAGCCCATTCAGGTCTTTTTGCAAACCATTTTTCGTTTTTTGGTTGTTCTGTATAAGGTTTTTTTAAGAGCTGAAATAATTCATCAATTAAAGTATAATCACCTTTATCTGCTGTGTCAATCGCTAATTGTGCCATATAATTACGCAACACATATTTAGGATTTACAGCATTCATTTTTTCCTTTCTTTCTTCGGATGAAACTCGTTCTATAGCCAATCTATTTGCATAGTTTTTAAACCATGAATTCCACCTGTTTTTTACATCCATAGCAATACTTTCTAAATCATAAAAAGCATTTTCTATCAATTTTAATCCAGTTTTATCATCAGAAAAATTACTTAAATTTCTAAAGAAAATAGTCATATCAGTTTCTACTAATTGTAGATTATCTTCTAAATCTTGAATCAATTTTAAATCATCTTCATCAGTTACAAATAAGCCTAATTTACTTTTCATCATTTGTAAAGATTGTTTTTCAAAATCAATTTTATACTGATTTAAAATAGCTTCTAAAGGCTCTACTTCTTCAATTATTGGGTACAAAGCATTTGCGAGTTGATACAAATTCCATAAGCCAATATTAGGTTGATTTCCATATCTGTAACGTTTATTTTGCCTGTCTGTGGTATTTGGTGTCCAACCAAAATCAAAACCTTCTAACCAACCATAAGGTCCATAATCTATGGTTAAACCTAAGATAGACATGTTATCAGTATTCATAACTCCATGCACAAAACCCACTCTTTGCCAATGAATAATCATCTTTAAAGTACGTTCTGAAACTGCTGCAAAAAAGTTGATATAGGTTTCTTTTGACGGATTTCCTAAATGCGAAAAATGATGTTTGATCGTATAATCTGTTAAAACTTTTAAGTTTTTTACATCTTTTCTAGCAGTAAAAATTTCAAAATTCCCAAACCTTAAAAACGATGGAGAAATACGAGAAACAATTGCGCCTTTTTCATAAGCGGGATTTCCATTGTATAAAACATCGCGCAAAACTTGATCTCCAGACAAACTTAAAGATAAAGCACGTGTTGTTGGTATGCCTAAATAAAACATTGCTTCACTACATAAATATTCTCTAATTGATGAACGTAAAACAGCCAAACCATCTGCAGTTCTAGAATAAGGAGTTTCGCCTGCTCCTTTTAATTGTATTTTCCAGTTTTTATTTTGATGTTCAACTTCGAATAAATTTATAGCTCTACCATCTCCTAATTGTCCTGCCCAATTACCAAATTGATGCCCTCCATAACACATTGCAAAAGGTTTTGTATTTGGGTAAACTCTATTGCCAGTAACAATTTCTTTAAAGAATTCGGTTTTAGTTTCTTCTTGAGTTATTCCTAATTCTGATGCCATTTCTTGCGAAACGTGAATTACTTTTGGCGCTTTCGTTTTTTTAGGATTTACATAAGAAAAAACAGCTTCAGAAACTTGTCTTCTTGAGTTTTCAAGAATTTTATCTGAAGGTAATTCTGATGTAAATGTATTTTTTAGATTCAGTTTCATATGTTATTTACAACGGGTTTTAAGCTCCTTGTAATTTTAATTTATCTGCGTGTAATTTTCTTAATTTAGATAACTTTGGTTCAATTACAAAAGTACAATACCCTTGTCTTTTATGATCTCTATAATAATTTTGATGCTCTTTTTCTGCATCGTAAAAAATATTTAAAGCGCTAATTTCTGTAACAATTTTATCATTATAATAAGGCTGAATTTGTTCTAAAACCTCTTCTGCAATTTTTTGTTGATAATCATTATGATAGTAAATTACAGATCTGTATTGTGTACCTCTATCTGCACCTTGTTGGTTTAATGTTGTAGGATCATGAGTGGTCATAAAAATAACCAAAATGTCTTCGTAAGAAATTACATCAGTATTAAAAGTTATTTGAATAACTTCTGCATAACCTGTTAGTCCAGAGCAAATTTCTCTATATGTAGGCTTGCCAGGCGCATTACCACCAGAATAACCAGAGACTACTTTTTCTACCCCTTTTACTTCTTGAAAGACAGCTTCTGTACACCAAAAACATCCACCACCTACTGTGGCAATTTGTAAATTTTTATTCATTTTATTTTTTGTCTAAAATCATAGATTCAGAGTTTATGCAATAACGCAATCCACTTGGTTCTGGACCATCAGGAAAAATATGCCCCAAATGTGCATCGCAAGTGTTACACATAACTTCAACTCTAACCATACCCATAGTTGTGTCTTTATGGTATTTTATTGCATTTTCTTTTATAGGTTGTGTAAAGCTAGGCCAGCCAGAACGAGATTCGTATTTGATTGTAGAATCGAATAAAGGCGTATTGCAACAAACACAGTTGTATTTGCCTTCTTCGTAAATGCTACATAAATCTCCAGAATGTGGTCTTTCTGTACCTTTTTTACGCGTTATTCTAAATTGCTCTGCTGTTAATTGTTGTTTCCATTCTTTTTCGGTTTTTTCAACTCTTTTATCCGGAGTCGGATTTCCGTTTAAAGTATAACTAATTATATTTTTCCAAGTAAGCATTTATATTGTTTTGTGTGGTTTTAATAGTCGTAAAAATTACTATAAATTTACAACTAAATGAATAGAATAAAAAGTTGTTTTTATTCCTTACTTTTGATAGACTAAAAAAAATAATTATGAGCGAATTAGCATCTAAAGCCGAACTTTACGTTTTAAATTTTTTAAGTAAAAATTTAGATAAGAAGTTCGTTTATCATAATATTTCTCACACACAAAGAGTTGTAGAAAATACAACTGAAATTTGTGAAAACATAGAGATTACAGAAGAAGAAAGAGAAGATGTTTTATTAGCGGCTTGGTTTCATGATACTGGTTTTGTTAAAGGGGCAGAAAATCATGAAGATGAAAGTGTTAAAAATGCCGTTAATTGGTTGCAAGATAATGGTGTAAATTCTCAGAGAATTGAAACCATTTCTAACGTTATTCTAGCAACTAAAATGGGTTCTGAACCAACTAATAAATTAGAGGAAATTATTGTTGATGCAGATTGTGCACATTTAGCTTCTAAAAACTTTTTAGATTATACAGCTTTGCTAAGAAAAGAGTGGGAGCTTACAGGTAAAAGGAAAATATCTGAGATAGATTGGATTGCTGATAATATCGAATTTTTTACCATAACACAGAAGTTTTATACAGATTATGCTTTAAAGAATTGGAGTAAAAGAAAAGCTAAAAATTTAGCTAAATTGATTAAAAGTCAGAAAGAAATAGCAGACAATACTAAAAAGTTTAATCAGAAACAGCAGGCTTTAGATATCAAAAAAAATAAAAGCGATGTTCCTGAAAGAGGAGTAGAAACGATGTTTAGAGTTGCCTTAAGAAATCACATTACTTTAAGTGATATTGCAGATACAAAAGCCAATATTTTACTTTCTGTAAATGCGATTATTATTTCTATGGCTTTGTCTACTTTAATTCCGAAATTAGATAATCCTTCTAACGATTATTTGTTGATACCTTCTATTATATTTATCCTTTTTACTGTGGTTTCTATGGTTTTATCCATATTAGCAACCAGACCAAATGTTACACAAGGAAAATTTACAAAAGAAGATGTGGCCAATAAAAAAGTAAATCTGTTATTTTTTGGTAATTTTCATCAAATGAAATTAGAAGAATTTGAATGGGGAATTCAAGAAATGATGAACGATAAAGAATATTTATATGGTTCTTTAACCAAAGATTTATATTTTCTAGGCTTAGTGTTAAACAGAAAATACAATCTTTTAAGAACTACGTATACTGTATTTATGATAGGTATTATTGTTAGTGTTATTGCTTTTTCTATTGCTTTTGCGATGCAAGGAACTAGCCCACATACATTATAGAATCACAAAATCAAGCTTCTATTTCTTTTATTAAATCGTTAAAAGAAATGGTAGCTTTTTCACTAAAATCTTCTTGATAAATAACTTCTACTCTAAGCGCTTTTAATCCAGAAACACCCTGTAAATCTTCTAATTCTAAGTGTTCTAATTTACCCAATTGATTTTTAGATTGTAAATAAGAAATATATTTAGAATATTCTACAGCGTCTTTATCTTGCGAATACACAATTGCAATTTTTCCTGGTACAGTTAAACGATCTTGAGTTCCTTTAATGTTTGCTTTATCAATACGTTTTTTTATGATTTCGTATCTTATGTTATAAGCACCATCAACATCAAATTGCTTTTCGTCCATTCTAAATTTTATAGCCATAGGATTACTATGCACTAAAATTAAGGATGCTACACGCAAATCGTTTTTCATATTTCTACGTTCGTAAAAAGCTAAATTTTCCATTTCACAAGTTACTTTTAGTTGCCATAAACGAAGGTTGTATAAATACAGATTATCAAAAGTTTTAGAGTTTGTAATAGATTGCCCTATATACATATTATACTCCACTCCGTCTGTTTTATAACGTTCAAAATAATGTGGAAACATATTTTGAACATCTTTTTGTTTATTATCTAAAAATCTTGCTAGTTTATCATTTAAAAGCGTAACACTTTCTTCATATTCTTTTCTCTTTTCGTAAACTACATTAAGTTCTTTGTCTAAACGATTCATATAGATTTTAACCTTTTGAGAAAGTTCTTTACTAATGTCTTTTATATGTTCAAAAACAGGATAAATTTCTCTGCTTAAAAAATCTAAAATACTTACTTCGTCACCAGCATTTAGGCCTTCTTGTACATCTTTTAAATACGAAGAAACACGAAACATTAATTCGTTATAAATAGGTAGTTTTTCGGTTTTACATGCATCTTTTAAAACAGAAATAGCCAACGTTAACTGTGTAGTTAAATCTTCTTTTATAGCAGTATTTCTAGCATCAGAAGATCCTTTTATATCACTCTGACCAAATAAAGGATAGACTTCATCAAAAACAATTTCGTCTAATTTTGCATTATCACTAGTTAAAGACTCTTGATGAAATTTTTCTGCAGCTTCGTAAAAACGCCATTTTACTGCAGGGTGTATTGATGTATAATTCTCTTGAATAGTTGCTTCTAAAACATTTTGACGTTCTTCTGATGTTCTTTTAACAGCAGCTTCAAATACAGGAATTATATCTTTTAATTTATTAATTGTAACCGAATTTAAGTCATAAGCTCTTTGTGATGCAATTTCTAATAAAGCTAAATCGCCATTTTGTGTTGCTACAATTGGTATTAGAATAATACTTTGAATACCAGAATCATATAGGTTTTGATAAAAAGGATTTTTGTTGGTATTTAAACCGTATTGCTCTACATCAGAAATAATAAATGTTTCATGATCTACAAAAACTTTTTGCATAACTGCATCGCAAAAATAGCCTTCATTGCATTTTATTTCTGAATTTTTATTTAAAATAATACTGTTTGATTTTTTTACAGAATTTTCACAAACTTTTGAGTTGACATTATCGAAAATAGAAAAACCTAATTTTAAGTCTTTTATACTGTAAAAATCTCTTAAGTTATTTTGTAATTTGTAAATTAAATCATCTCCACCAGACAATAAGTTAGCCTTTATTTGAGATAACATTTCTTCGGATGTAACATCGAAAAGACTAATTAAACCGAAACCTTTAAAAATATAACTGTTAGGAGGAAACTTCTCTCTCCAAATATCGATATTCTCAAAGTTGTTTAAAAGCTCTTCAAAATCACTTTTGGTTAACTGAGGTGCATTTTCTGTTGGTATTACTTCAGAAAAATCAGCATTGAATGCAGCTCTGTAATATTTCATAGTTCCTGTTGTTTTATCAGGAATATCAAAATAAAAAGGTCTTTTTACATCAACATTATAACCATATACAAAGCCTAAAATAAAAGTACAGGCCATAATATACATACTATCATCTTCAAAATTTCGAACGTTTAATTCGAAATCATCACCAGCATTATCTATTATATTTTTAAAACGATCTGTAAATTTAAAAGAGGTAAAAGAAAAAGGAACACTTGCTGCTTTAATTTCGTTTTTCAACAAAGGTTCTGGAAATAAAGGGTTTAACAATAATTCTATTTCTTCCTTATTTTTTTCTAGTATTGAATAATCAGAAAATCCATCAATTAATTGCGGATGATTATTGAACAACGTAACCATATTTATAGCACCACTATGAAAAGGATGATCTTTATATTCGTCATTTGCGTATTTCTCGAACATTACGAATACCTTTTTAAAAGATACGAAAAGCTGAAGAGGTAACTCTATATCGTCAAAATTATTAGATTCAATGATTCTCATAATGCAAAAGTTATTGTAAGCGTATCTATTTAGACGTATTATTTGTTTAAAAGTTACAAAAAATCTATCAAATCTGTTTTAATTTTAAAACTCGAAAAGTTTTTGTTCATTTAACTCAACTATTATTTAAGAATATAATCTTAATTATTGAGTTAAATGAACAAAAACTAATAAGGTAGTTTTTGATAAAAAGTTTATTAGTACTTTCTTTTACAAAGATATTAAATTAAACCGAATACTTTTATTCTGCTTCAGGTTGCTTTAGATATGCAGGCCATTTTTTTAATTCATCTTTAATTGTTGTTGTAACCTCATTATCGTCTTTTATGTACCAGCTTACGTTTTTATAGGTAATGGTTCCATCATTAGAGTAATGAAAAAATAAAATAGCATTTACATAAGGATATTTAGTGTTAAAATCCTTGAAAGTATCTGCAAACCATTTTGCTCTATCTCCACCAGGTTTTAAAGAACCAAATTCTGCTATCATTATAGGTTTATAAAATGCGGCTAAGCTCTCGTAATAATTACCAAAAATTTCTTTAAAAGTCCACCAATCACTCCAGCTTGTACTAGTTCCGTAGTTTAAAACTCCAGTAGCAACTATATCTACATATTCTGTTCCAGGATAATATTCTTGAAATTTACCATAAGATAAATGCGGACTCCAAACCCAAATAATATTTGTTGCTCCTACCGATTCAAAAACATCTTTAACATGTTTATAAGCAGCAATAAATTCTGACGGATCATTGTTTTGTGGACCCCAAGGATAACGATATGGATCATTCATTTCATGCCCCACTCTTAAATAAATTGGATAACCAACTTTAGCAGCTTCAATTGCCCATTCTTTTATATAAGAATCATAATCGCCATTTGCAACAGATAATAACCCGTGATTATTTCTTTGCTCTAAGGCTTTAATTTTTGGGAAATTTTCTTGTGAAAATTTTTCTAGCCAAGGCTCCCAAGTTATCATTGGTATAGATCCAATTCTTACAATTGCATCAACTTCATTTCTAGGAAACTCATAAGCTTGACCTTCACCCCAGGCCTTGTAAATATGAATTATTGGAAAGGTTAGGGCTAAAGAGTCTTCTAAATTTATAATATTTTCATAAGAAGCACCTTTACTATCATCTGATGCACCAAATAAAATATGTTTTGTTTTAAGTAAGGCATATTTATTTTTTCTTTGATCTTTAAACCAAGCTAATTTCTTTTCTCTATTTTCTTCTCTTTTACCTAAAATATTATCGTGTTCAATATCTTTAACAAAACTTCCTAAGTTTTCTAGAAACCCACCTAAAGGACCTTTTGAGCTTTTACTTACGGCTGTTAAACCATAAATTATAAAATAACCAAGTACTAAAGCAAGTAGTACATTAAAAAGTCTTTTAGATTTATTTTTAAATGATGCCATAACTATGTTTGATTTATTTAAGTTTTTAAGATTTATTCAACTTATATGTTGATGTTTAAAACTTATATTTTAATTATTTTTAATTTTAAATTTTTTATCGTCTGTTATTGTTATTCTGTTCCAAGCATTTTCTGCTTTAATAAACAAAGATTTATAGGCAGCGACTATACCACCTATAAACTGTAAAAATGCTATCATCGCAAAACCTATCATTCCCCAGGTTTTTTCTGCTGTAAGAATAAGTTCTGATTGAGAAATATAATATCTTCTTTCAATATAAACTCCTACAAGCATTAAGATAAATAAAATACAGTAAATAATTAATGGTTTTACAAATGGGCTCATAAATCCTTTAACAGCTACTTTTGCTGTTGGTATATAAGGAACTTTTTTATTAATTATCGATAAATAAAAAGCATAAGTATACACAGGCCAACAAGAATATTTTAAAACCATACCTCTCCAATGAATACCTCTTTCTGTTTTTTTATCGCAGAAAAAACTTTGAGCATGTGCATAAATAAGTATCGCAATTAAAATGATAGGACTACCTAATATCAAAAATTCACTAAAGTCCATACTGGCTGGAATTATTTTTGTTGCAAAAAATAACATTGGTACAAAAATAAAGAAAGCTGTCATTGGACCAACTAAATAATAAGTACCTATAGATATATAAGATATTTTTTGCCAAAAAGTTAATCCTTTAGAAGCTTTTGGAAATTCATCAAAAAGCATTTCATAAACACCTCTTGCCCATTTTAGTTGTTGTTTACAATACGAAGTAAAGTCCTCTGGAACTAAACCACGACTAACAATTACGGGATTATATATAGATTTCCATCCTTTTGAATGAATTCTGATAGAAGTATTTAAATCTTCAGACAAACCGGTTGCATGACCTCCAATACTTTCTAGAGCTTTTCTTCTAAAAGTACAATTAGCACCAATAGCTACTGCACCACCATAACCAAATAAACCCATTTGTGTAGGTCCGTAAAATGTATAAGTTTGTTCTGCAGCTCCTTGTGCGGTTAAAGAACGAAACATATTGTAATATCCTTGACTTACTTGAACAAAACCTACTTTTTCATCTTGGAAAAAACCTAAAGTCTGATCAAGAAAATTAGGAAAGACAATATGATCTGGATCTAATACAAGAATATAATCTTCATTTGTTTTTTTTAATGCTTCATTAACTTTACCTGCTTTTGCTCCAGGAATATTAACTAATTCTAACCAAACAACTCCATATTGTTCAGCTAACTCTTTAAAAGCAATATCTTCAGTATCATCAAGTAAATAGGTTGTGTGAGGATAGTTTAAGTTTTGTAATGCTTTAAAAGTATTTTCGAACATTGATAAAGGTTCTCCTGGAGATGATGTAGTAAAAACTGCTACACTTAAGTTTTTATCTGGTGTTGGAACTTTTTCAGGTTTTTGAATACGTAAATAATTTATCCAAATTAAAGCTACTCTAATAATTCCATATCCAAAAAATAGGCTCAAAATAATGAATAAAAAAAGGTTTTCAACGTGCTCTGCTCTAAACCACCATTCCATTAAATTAAACATACTTATAAAACCTGCTATTGTTAGTCCTAAAAAGACAGCTTTATCTATACTAGTTACTTTTTTAGCTTCCTTAAACTTCCACAAATCATCATGTAATTTTGCGCTCATTAAATTTTGAAATTTATACCTAGGTTAATGTTTTTTCTGCTATAGAAGAATGTTTCTTGATCTATATAAGTGATATTTGCAATAAAATTATTTGAAAAATTATATTTAATACTTCCAGTATATTCTTTTGGGGTAAAAGTAGCATCATAAAAACCACCAATCTCTGTTGTGTTAGATGTGGTTGTAACAGGATAAGGGTTTCTTATATTACCAATAAAACCATAATTTACTTTTGCTTCTAGTGATATTTTTTTGCTAGGCTTGTAATTTATAATAAATATACCTGAGTGTATTTCTTGTTCTTCTGGTGTAAAATAAGGATTATACACACCTACACCTTGGTTGTCAAAGAAAAAAAGAGTGTCTTCTGAATCTGTATAATTAAAGCTATATCCTATTTGGAAATTTAATTTTTTAAATTTTATAGGTTGCGATAAAATCCAACTACCAAACGATTTTATGATATTATCATCATAAAACATTTGATGGTTGTACCAAGAATGCAAAACGATCCATTTATTGCTATAATCTATTTCGCCAAAAAGGCTTTGATACGTTAAATTAATAGAAGTACTAGCAATTGTACTTAGTAAGTTGTTTTTTGCATAACCAACTTTTAAGAACGTTTTTTTGAATAAATCTTTTGTGATGCTTAGACCCCCAATCCAATCAGATTTGTCAGAATGATTTATATAGATACCTCCAAATGCATTTGCTGTAAGTTTAAGCTTATTAAAATAAAATTGATTTTTTAATTGAATAATTAAAGCGTCTTCATTTTCTGGTGTAAAACTATATCTTGATACTTCTAATTGAGGATTTAAAAATCGTGAAACATATTCACCTACAACTATATGACTTACAAAATAATCTAAAGGTTGAGAATCTGTTTGGTATTCAAAATTAGCCTTAATATAAGTTGCGGTTACAGCGGCTATTTCTGCCTCTAAATTTTTTGTATAATCGCTGTTTGGGTAAATTTCATTGATTTTGGTAATTAACCTTCTCGATTTTTTTATGTCTCCTTTCCAAAAATTAATGTTGGCTTGCATCATTAAGAATTCTATATTTTTAGAATTCTTATCTAAAAAACGAGATAAAATAGTTTCAACCTTATTTATCTTACCAATTTTATATAAAAAACGAGCATAATCTAATTGTAAATCTTTGTTGGTAGCATCAATAGAAATGGCTTTTTTAAACTTATTATCTGCTTCTGAGTTGTTATTATTCATAGACAAAGCATAGGCATAGACCCAGTTTATATATTGGTTGTCAGAAAATTTATCATAGTGTTCTGATAAAAATAAAACTGCATTATTGTATTCTTTTTTTGAAATATATTCTTTAGAAATTGCAAGTATTTCTTTTGCACTTTTTGTGTTATTTATTTCTTTCTTTAAAGAGGAGGGATTTGACTGATTTTGAGAAAAAACAGCAATATTTAAAAAAAATAAGAAGAAAACAGTAGTAGTTTTTAATACATTTTCTACCCTTGTTATATTCATAAATATTTATTTAATGGGAATTATTATCTATCAAAATATTAATCAACTAGTATTATAATCTTAAGTCAAAGAAACAAATATAAATATTTATATTTAGAAAACTTATTAAATTCTAGTGGGGTTTTAGTTTCTCTAAAATCATTTTAATTTAAGGTGCTTCTAATTTTTTTTCTCAGAAACACCTTTATAAATGGATACTTTAAATTTTAGTACTATAAGAAAAAATTATAGTCCACTTACTGTACCAAAATTTTTCCAAACATCGCTTGCTTTGTATGTCTCAATAGAAGATGAAGGTACCTTTAATGTAGCATTATCAATAGATACATATTCAAAAACATTGGCTTCTATTGTTAAAGGCGTAGTTATGTCTACTGTTACATTTTGCAAACTACCACAATTATTAAATGCATTGTTTTCAATAGTTGTTATGCTACTAGGTATAATAACATCTGTTAAACTAGTGCATTGAAAAAAAGTATATTCTGCTATATTAGTTACTGTATTTGGTATTGGAAAACTTGTTAAACTAGAACATAAACCAAAAGCAGTTTTTCCAATGCTAGTTAAGGTACTAGGAAAATTAACTTTTGTTAAACTACTACAAGCGTAAAATGTGTTTTCTGGAATGGTGGTAATACCTTCAGGAATTGTAATTTCTGTTACACTATTACAGCCTCCAAATGCGCCATCTTTTATAGTGGTTACAGTATTAGGTATGTTAATTTCAGTTAAGCTGCTACAGTTCCAAAAAAGGGTAGCTTCTATTGTTGTTAAACCACTTGGTAAATCAAGGTTTTTTAAGCTGAAACAATTTCCAAAAGCTGCACTACCAATACTTGTTACACTACTAGGTAAACTGAGATCTTCTAAACTAGCACATCCATAAAAAACAGCATTTCCAATATTTGTTACACTATTAGGTATAGTTATATCTGTAAGATTAGAGCATTCATAAAATAAATTGTCTGATAGGCTTGTAAAATTATCAGGAATTACGGCTTTTGACATATTAACACATAAACCAAAAGCAGAGTCTTCAATACTAGTTACTGTATCTGGTATAGTAATTTCTTTTAAAACTGAGCATGCATAAAATGCAGAATTACCAATTGTGGTTATATGACTAGGAATATCATAAGTTTCTAAATTGTTACAAGCATAAAAGGTAGCTTCAGGAATTTTTGTATAACTAGATGGAAAAGTTACTGTGGTTAATGAATTGCAATAACCAAAAACTGCTGAACCCATATCCTCATTTGCCACACTATCTGGTATGGTAACATTATTTAAACTGCTGCAATAGTAAAATGCAGAATTACCAATACTTTTTATGGTAGAAGGTATGGTAATAGAAGTTAAACTTTCACATCCAAAAAAGACATTTTCAGCTAAATCTTCTGTTGATGAAGGGATATCTATTGATGTTAAACTTTTACATTGCCCAAAAGCAGTATGTTCTATGTTTGATACAGCATCTGGTACATCAATACTTGTTATTCTCGAAGAATCATAAAAAGCTAACTGACCAATACTAGTAACACTTTCAGGTATAGTAACGCTTATTAAGTCATAACAATACGCAAAACCTTCGTTGGCAACACTTGTTATATTATAAGTTAAATCAAATTGATCTATTGTGCTTGGTAAATCTAATGCACCTGATGGGCCAGCTTCTGAGCTTTTTTCTATAGAAACTTCTTTATTAGCTACATTTGTAATGGTATATTTAAAATCACCAATATCAAAAGTGGTACCTACTGCAGGGCCTGTTGCTGCGATAACTACAACAGAAACAGTTGCAGAAGAAGTATCTCCATCACTATCAGTAATTGTATAATCGAAAGTATCTGTACCATCAAAACTAGCTTCTGGTGTATAATCTATGGTGTCATCCGTTGGGTCGTTTGCTGTGCCTTCAGTATTTACAACAACAGTTCCTCCATTAGCTGTACTTGATGAAATTACAGAAATTGCTCCTGTATTAGGGCCATCATCACCAAAGTTATCGTTGTTTAAAACGTCAATGTTAATAGAAGTGCCAACATCTGTAGAAGCTGAATCATTTAAGGCATTTGGAGTGTCGTTTAAATCTTCTTCTTCAGTTCCAGCAGGGCTTGTACATGAAGCAAAAGCTAAAAATGTAATTGCGAGAGCGTATAAAAATTTTCTCATTATTTTTGTTTAAGGGGTTGATAACAAAGGTATTTAAATATTCGTTATCTCAAAATTTTTTTTATTTTATTTGAATTTATTTTAATGTAACTATTTCTGTCTAAAGTAAATAGTTATTGGTACTCCAGAAAAATTATAAATTTCTCTAAGTTTATTTTCTAAAAATCGTTTGTAAGGATCTCTAACATATTGTGGTAAATTACAGAAAAAGGCAAACTGAGGTGTTTGAGTAGGTAACTGCATACAGTATTTAATCTTCACAAATTTTCCTTTAATAGCAGGTGGTGGGTTGTTTTTAACAATTTCTAACATTGTTTCATTGAATTTACTTGTAGAAATTCTGTTTTTTCTGTTTTCAAAAACTTCTACAGCAGTTTCAATGGCTTTAAATAAACGTTGTTTTGTTAAGGCTGATATAAAAATAATAGGCACATCTGTAAAAGGTGCAATTTGTTCTTTTACTTTGGCTTCATAATCACGCATTGTATTGGTTTCTTTTTCAACCAAATCCCATTTATTAATTAAGATGATAACGCCTTTTCTGTTTTTTTCTGCTAACCAAAATATATTTTGATCTTGACCTTCAAATCCACGAGTGGCATCAATCACTAAAATAATAACGTCAGAATATTCTATAGAACGTACAGCACGCATTACAGAATAAAACTCTAAATCTTCTTTTACTCTCGATTTTTTTCGGATACCTGCAGTATCAACCAAATTAAAATCGAAACCAAATCTGTTGTATTTTGTATCAATAGAATCTCTAGTAGTACCTGCAATATTGGTTACAATATTTCTGTCTTCCCCAATTAGAGAATTAATAAATGATGATTTTCCTGCATTTGGGCGCCCAACAACAGCAAATCTCGGTAATTCTTCTTTTTCTAAATCTACAGCTTCTGGTTCTGGCATTTTTTCTGCAAGCGCATCTAATAAATCTCCAGTACCTGAGCCATTAATAGAAGCAATTGTATAATATTCGCCTAAACCTAAATTGTAAAACTCTACTGCATCAGGTTCTCTCATTGCATTATCAACCTTATTTACAACTGTAAAAATTGGCTTTTTAACTTTACGTAAAAGTTTAGCAACCTCAGCATCCATAGGCGTAATACCATCTTCTACATTCACTACGAAAACAATTAAATCTGCTTCATCGATAGCCAGATTTACCTGTTTTCTAATTTCGCCTTCAAAAATATCATCAGAACCTTTTATATATCCACCAGTATCTATCACAGAAAATTCTTTTCCATTCCAGTCAGATTTTCCATAATGTCTATCTCTTGTAACTCCGCTAACAGAATCTACAATAGCTTCTCTTTTTTGTACCAATCTGTTAAAAAGTGTCGACTTTCCTACATTTGGTCTTCCTACAATGGCAACAATGCTATTCATTTGATTTGTAATTTTTTGCAAAGATACGATTTACTAAAGGATTTTAATTGTAATTTTAAGGGGTTGTAAAATAGATTTCTATGGATAAAAAATTAAACCTATTGATAGAAAAAAGAAATAGCGAAGTTTTTCTAAGACCAAGGTTTACAATCGATCTTGATAAGAATTGTAAAGAAATACTTGAGCGTTTTTCTGATGCATTAAAAAATGAAAACTCAAGCATTATTGGCAATATTGTTGATGGTCATGTTTTTATAAAAGTTTCTAAGAAAGAAGAACATTTTTGGTCTCCTCAATTGCATTTAGAAATCATAGAAAAAACATCAGAAAGCTCATTTTTAAAAGGGTTGTTTGGTCCTAAACCTGCAGTTTGGACACTTTTTATGTTTATTCATTTTGTAATCGGAATTTCATTTATTGCTTTTTGTATGCTATTATATACAAGAGTTTCTTTAAATGAATCACTTTTTTTTCCTGTATTAATGATGATTGTTTTACCGATAATATGGTTGCTTCTGTATTTTTTAGGTAAAATAGGAAAAAATACAGGTAAACATCAAATGAGAAAATTACATAGCTTTATGATGCAAGTAATTGAAAATTAATTCTGATTATAACCAAAACGTTTTAATTGATTCTTATCACTTCTCCAGTTTTTATTCACTTTTACATAGAGCTCAATAAAAACTTTTTTCTGAAAAAAGCGTTCTAAATCTTTTCTAGCTTCAGCGCCAATTCTTTTTATTGCAGTTCCTTTGTGTCCTATAATTATTCCTTTTTGAGTATCGCGTTCTACCATAATTATAGAGCGAATTCGAACAATATTTTCTTGTTCAATAAATTCTTCTGTTTCAACTTCTACAGAATAAGGAATTTCTTTTTTGTAATGCATTAGAATTTTTTCTCTAATTTTTTCATTTACAAAAAAGCGTTCAGGTTTATCCGTTAATTGGTCTTTAGGGTAAAAAGGAGGTCCTTCTGGTAATAGTTCAATTATTTTATAGAAAACAGCTTCTACATTAAATTTTTCTAAGGCAGAAATTACATAAACAAAAGAATTTGGTACTTTTTCTCTCCAATATTTAATTTTTTCATCAACTTCTTCTTTGTTCGATTTATCAATCTTGTTTAATAAAAGTATAACAGGAATTTTACTGTTAATGATTTTGTTGAAAAAAGCTTCATTTTTTAATGCAGTTTCTCCAACTTCAACCATATATATTAAAACATCAGCATCATCTAAAGCAGATTTTACAAAATCCATCATAGAGGCTTGCAATTCATATGCAGGTTTTATGATTCCTGGAGTATCAGAAAAAACAATTTGATATTCTTCGTGATTAACAATTCCTAAGATTCTATGCCTTGTTGTTTGTGCTTTTGGGGTGATGATAGATAATTTTTCACCAACCAAAGCATTCATCAAAGTAGATTTACCCACATTAGGATTTCCTATAATATTTACAAAACCAGCTTTATGTATCATAAAACAAAGATAACTTGTTTTCTGTTTTGTCTTTAAATTTATGCTGAAAAAAAATAAATGAAATAAAGTTTGGATAATAGTTTCTTTGTGTTGTATCTTTGCAGTCCAAATCGCGGGATAGAGCAGTAGGTAGCTCGTCGGGCTCATAACCCGAAGGTCACTGGTTCGAGTCCAGTTCCCGCTACTATTTTAAAGCACAAAAAAGCGGATTGTTTATTACAATCCGCTTTTTTGTGCTTTAAAGTTTTATAATACTTAATAGCTCGTCAAGACTAATCGTTATGTTTAAATAAGGAGTTGGTTAATCTAAAGAGAAAGAGCTCTATATTTCTTACTCCTCTAAATTGGGGCTTAAAGCTTTGAATTAGGAGTTTAGTATTCTGTGTTCGGTTTGTTTTACTTTTTTATGTCAATAAAAGTTGGATTTTTGTTTTTTTTAAGTTTAATAAGTGTGTTTAGAAATGAGTTCTTGCTGATCTAAATATATTAAAAAATATAATATTTAGGTAAGCTTAAATTATTTGTAGTTATAAATATTTTATTTATTGTTTAGTTATTTAAACGAAGATAAGTAATGAAAAAATAACTATACAAATAATGATTTAATTGTTGAAAAATGCCTATTTTACTGATTTATTTTAAATTAATAACCAAACAATTTTTTAATATTTACAATTATGTGTAAGCCTTCGATTTTATTTTTTGTTACATTCTTAGTATTTATTAGTATTGGTTTTTCACAAGAATTACCGCCAATAAATTCTTTTAAAATTGAAGATTATGAAGCTGGAAATCAAAATTGGGCAATCTCTCAGGCAGATAATGATTTTATTTATGTAGCTAATAATAATGGTTTATTAGAGTACAATGGTGCAACATGGAATTTGTACGAAACACCTAACGAAACAATTATGAGGTCTGTTAAAGCATATAAAGACAAGATATTTACAGGTTTTTATATGGGTTTTGGTTATTGGCAAAAGAACGATCATGGTATTTTAGAATATTATTCTATTGTAAATGCTCAGCATGTAAAAATGATAGAGGACGAACAAATTTGGGATATTGTAGAATTAGATGGATGGATGTTGTTTAAGTCTCTACAAAGAATTTATTTGTATAATTTATCAAACAAAACAATTAAAGTTGTAAAAACTAAAAATAGGGTTAATACTTTGTCTAAAGTAGATGATGTAATTTATTTTCAAGATAACAAGCAAGGGTTATTTATGTTAGAGAATGGGATGCCTAAATTAGTTTCCAATCATAGGGTTATTAAAGAAAATTTTATTGTTGATGTTTTTAAAAAAGATAATAAACTATTGTTATTGACTCAAGAAAACGGTTTTTATTTTTTAAATAATAAACGTGTAGAGAAATGGGATATTCTTTCAGATTCTGTTCTTAAGGGTAAAAAGATTTATAGTGCTAAATTATTAAAAGATAATAGCTTTGCGTTGGGTACTGTTTCAGATGGAATAATTAATATTAATCAATTTGGTGAAACTAATTATCAAATAAACCAAAGTGAAGGTCTATTAAATAATACAGTTTTATCTGTTTTTGAAGATAATGATAGTAATATTTGGTTAGGTTTAGATAAAGGTATCAATTGTGTAAATAACACATCTCCAATTAAAATTTATAATGAAAAAAACGATTTTTTAGGAACTATTTACACATCATTAATTTACAATAACAATATTTATTTAGGTACTAATCAAGGTTTATTTTATAGAGATGTTAATACCAATAAGCCATTTAAATTTATAGAAAACACACAGGGGCAAGTTTGGAGTTTAACAGCAATTGATGGTAAATTATTCTGTGGTCATGATTCTGGTACTTTTATTGTAGAGAATAAGAAAGCTAGAAATATTTTTAATAATACAGGTACTTGGCAGTTAATTAAAATAGACGATAATACTATATTACAAGGGTGTTATAAAGGTTTGTTTGTGTTAAAAAAAGAATACGGTAAATGGAGCTTAAGAAATAAAATAGAAGGGTTTAGTAGTTCGAGTAAAAGATTTGTTTTAGTAAATAAGAATAAGGTTTTAGTTAATCATGCGTACAAAGGTGTTTTTAAAATTACTTTAGATGATGGTTTGTTAAAGGTTTTAAAATTAGAAGTAGATGCTACAGTAGCTAAGGGTAATCTCTCAAGTATTGTTAATTATATGGGAGATATTTTGTATGCCAATAAAGAAGGGGTGTTTAGGTATAGTAAAATTTCAGACTCTTTTACTATAGATAGTGTATATACCAAATTGTTGTCTACAAATTCGTATTTATCAAGTAAACTGGTTCATAATTATAATGATAATAAATTATGGTTTTTTTCTAAAGATTACATAAAATATTTATCGCCAGGTAAATTCAATAATAAGCCAATAGTAAATAAAGTTTTTATTTCTCAAAATATATCAAAAGCAGCGTCTGGGTATGAAAATATTATTCAATTAGAAAACGATCGCTACTTAATTGGTACTTCTAATGGTTATATAGTTGTAGATTTAGATAAAAAACATAACTCTAATACTTATAATGATTTTAATGTATGTATAAATAAAATAAATTCTTTTAAAACTGATGAACCAAAACAAGCCATAAGTTTAACACAAAAAACTGAATTTGATTTTGTTAATAATAATCTAGAGTTTTTTTATAGTGTGCCTTTATATGATAAAACGCTCAATACTAAGTATCAGTATCAGCTAGAAGGTTTTAATAAAGATTGGAGCCAACCTTCGTTTTCGAATTCAATTACTTTCGAGAATATTTCTTTTGGCGATTACACATTTAAAGTAAGAGCTATAGTTGGAGGGCAAATTAGTAGTAATGTTAGTAGTTTTAGCTTTAAAATAAATAAACCTTGGTATGTTTCTAATGTTTTTGTTGTCTTATATGTTTTAGTTTGTTTATCTGCTTTTTATCTAGTCCATGTTTTTTCTAAAAGATATTACAGAAAACAAAGAGAAGAGTTAATAGAAAAAAATAGAAAAGAATCAGAATTAAAAGAATTAGAGAGTTCAAAAGCAATAATTAAGCTAAATAATGATAAGCTTAGAAATGATATTGAAAGTAAAAATAGAGAGCTAGCAACTTCTACAATGAATATTATTAAAAAGAACGAGTTTTTAAATACTATAAAAAACGAATTGGTAAGCGGAGGTGATAGAAGTATTACGAAAGTTGTAAATATTATCAACAAGAATTTAAATAATACAGATGATTGGAAAATGTTTCAAGAAGCATTTAATAATGCAGATAAAAAATTCTTAAAAAAAGTAAAACAAAAGCACCCAAGTTTAACTCCAAACGATTTAAGACTTTGTGCTTATTTAAGGTTAAATTTATCATCTAAAGAAATTGCTCCTTTGTTAAATATTTCTCCTAGAAGTGTAGAGGTAAAAAGATATAGGTTAAGAAAAAAGATGGAATTACCTCACGATTCTAACTTAACAAATTATATTTTAGAAATATAATACCCAAACATTTTAGTTTTTTACCCCTACAATACCACAACATTGGTAATATAGTCTTGTTTTCGGTTAATTTTTTCTATTTAATAATCCTTGTATTTATTGGGTTTTATATATTATTTATCCCTTTTTTTTGTGATGTATGTTTTTTGTAGTGGTTCTATTTGCGAATTAGCTAAAATTTAACTCTAATTTTATAACAAACTATAAATATATTAATTGATGAGAAAAAAAGTCATATTGTTACTCCTCTTACTTGTAGGTTTTTGCGTTAATGCTCAAACTATTAATGTAAAGGGTGTTGTAAAGGATGCTAAATCTGGTGATTTATTGCCTGGTGTTAGTATAATAATTAAAGGAACAACTATTGGTACTGAAACTGATTTTGATGGGCAATATAGTTTGTCAAATGTTACAGAAGGTGCAACTTTAGTCTTTAATTATCTGGGTTTTGCTCAGAAAGAAGTAATCGTAAATCAACAAGTTATTAATATTTCATTAGAAGAGTCTGCAGAGGCTTTAGATGAAATTATAGTTGTTGGTTATGGTAAACAAAAGAGAAAAGATGTTACAGGTTCTGTTTCTATTGTAGGCGAAGAAACATTAGAAGTTTTAAAACCTATAGATGCTACAACAGCACTACAAGGTACAACTTCTGGTGTTGCTGTTAACTTGTCTTCTGGTGCTCCAGGTGCAAAGGTTAATATTTTAATTAGAGGTGTAAGTTCAAACACAAACAATCAGCCATTAACAATTGTAGATGGTTATGAAGGTGATTTAAATAGTATAAACCCTAATGATATTGAATCAATTACGGTTTTAAAAGATGCACAAGCAGCTATTTATGGTATAAAAGGTGCAAATGGTGTAGTTTTAGTAACTACTAAAATTGGTAGTAAAAATAAAAAAGCAACTGTTAAGTACGATACTTATGCAGCCATTCAGCAAACTACTAAAAGATTAGATTACTTAAATGCTACAGAATACGCTTTAGTTTTAAACGAAGCATATGCAGCAAGTGGTCAATCATTACCATTTAGTAATGTTAGCCAGTTAGGTACTGGTACAGATTGGCAAGACCAATTATTTAACAATGCTTTATTAATGAATCATAACATTAGTTTATCTGGTGGAGGTGAGAATGTAAAGTATTTTGTGAGTGCTTCACGTACAGAACAAGATGGTATTATTGCTAAGGATAAATCTAATTTTGTAAGAAATAATATCAAATTAAATTTAGGTGTAGATATTAGTAAAAAACTGAATTTCTCTTTAATTGCTAACTATTTTACAAGTGCTTCTCAAGGTTTTGATAGTTCTTTATTATTTAACGGGTTAAATTACGCACCTACTTTTGGTCTTGATCAAGATGATACAGCTAATTTCTTAGGTATAGAGGTTGTTAATCCTTTATCATTATTAAGTAATACTTATGGCGAAAATAATGGAAATGGAATTGAAGGTAACTTTAAATTAGAATATAAACCTATTGAAGGTTTAAATGTTACATCTAGAGTTGGTTATAAAATTTATAACGAAAAACAAAGATCTTTTACGCCAATTCAAGATTATGGATCTAGTAAAGTTTATAATAAAACACAAAGTTCAGTTTATCAATTTAAAGCAACTTCTACAAGAGTACTTTGGGAAACCTTTGCAACATATACCAAAACCTTTGCAGAAGATCATAATACAAGTTTTACGGCAGGTACAAGTGTTCAGAACGATTTGTTTGATGGTATTTATGCAACAGGTTTTGATGTGCCAAATAACTCGTATGATTTTGCAGACATTAGTTTAACAAATTCTCAAAGCGAGCAGAGAAGTATTAATACTGGTAATAGCGATATTAGATTAACGTCATTTTTTGGTAGAGCTCAATACGATTATAAAGGGAAATATTTATTTTCTGGTTTAATTAGAAGAGATGGGGCTTCTGTTTTTGCAGAAGATCAAAGAGTAGATAGTTTTTGGTCGGTAACTACAGGTTGGAAAATTTCTGACGAAGACTTTTTAAAAGATAACGAAACGATTTCTTTCTTAAAATTAAGAGCAAGTTATGGTACACTAGGTAATTTAGTTGGTGATAATTTATACAGATCTTTATTAAATGGAGAAGGAACTTATGTTTTTGACGGTTCTTTAGTAGATGGTACAGCTCAAGGAGGTTTACCAAACCCATTAGCAACTTGGGAAACTGCAGAAAAATTAGATATTGGTTTAGATATTAATTTATTTGATGACAAATTTTCAATCGTTGCAGATTATTTCGAAGAAACAAGAAAAGATTTATTAATTCAAAACTTCCCAGTTTCTGGTTTATTAGGTTCTGGAGCTGCAGGTGGTGCAAATCCAACAGTAAATGCTGGTACTTCTAAAAACACGGGTGCTGAATTGGCAATTAACTATAAAGCCATAGCATCAGATGATTTAAATTTAAATTTTGCTTATAATGTAACGTACGTAAAAAACAGAGTTACAGATGTTTTAGATGATGCTTTTGTAGAAGGAGGAACTTTTGCTATTGGTAATCTAGCACCTTCAAGAATGGAAGTTGGTCAGCCAATTGGTTATTTCTACGGATTAGTTACAGACGGAATTTTTCAGACACAAGCAGAAGTAGACGCGCATCCTTCTCAATCTGGTTTAGGTGCTTCAAGTACTTCTCCTGGAGATATCAGATATAAAGATACAAATAACGATGGTGTTGTAGATTTTGATGATAGAGTTAATATTGGTAATCCTCAAGCAGATTTTTATATGGGCTTTAATATCTCAGCAAAATATAAAAATTGGGATTTTACAACTTATTTATACGCAGAAATTGGTAAAGATATGGTTAGAAACTTCGAACGTTTTTTACCAAATGTTAACAAACCTGCCTATTATTTAGATAGATGGACAGGTGCAGGAACAAGTAATTCTGTACCAAGACTTACAAACGATGCAACTAACAATAAGTTATTTTCAGATTTCTTTGTAGAAGATGCTACTTTCTTGCGTATGCAAAATATTCAATTAGGTTATAATTTTGATACAGAATTATTAGAGAAAGTAGGTTTATCTAAAGTAAGATTATATACTTCTATAAATAATTTATTCACTTTAACAGAGTATTCCGGTTTTGATCCATCTATTAATGGTGGTGCAATAGGAGCAGGTATTGATTCTGGTAACTACCCATCAGCAAGACAGTTCTTATTAGGTTTAAATGTTACATTTTAAAATATAAAAGATGAGAAATTACAACAATAAAATAAAATTAGGAATCATCTTTATGGCAAGCTTATTCATTTTAAGTGCTTGTTCAGATGAATACTTAGACAATTCTAAAATTTACGCAGAAGATTCTGAATCATTTTTTAATTCAGAAACAGATTATTACAACGCTTTAGTTGCAGCTTACGATCCTTTACAATCTACATTTATTAATGTTTTAATGGGCGAAATTGCTTCTAATAACACACTTTGTGGTGGTGAGAGTGCAACAGATGTTCCTGGGTATCAGCAAATAGATGATATGACACACACACCTGTAAATGCACAACTTCAAAATCTTTGGAGCTGGATGTTTGGTGGCGTAAATAGAGCAGCATATATCATCGAGTTTCAAGATAAAACCGATTTTTCAGGCAAAGAAGTAATTATAGCAGAAGCTCGTTTTTTAAGAGCATACTACAACTTTGAGTTGGTAAAATGGTTTGGCGATATTCCAATTAAGCCAGAAGGACGTTTTGTTTTAGGTGATGAAAAAACGATTCCTAGATCTCCAACTGCAGATGTTTATGCACTAATAGAACAAGATTTAGAATATGCTGTAGCAAATTTAAATTACACAGCACCACAAACGGGTAGAGCAACAAAGGGTTCTGCGCAAGCATTGTTAGGTAAAGTATATTTATTTCAAGATAAGTTTGATGAATCTGCAGCTGTTTTAGAAAACCTAATTCAAAACGGAGGTTATGTTTTAGAATCTGATTATAATACAATTTTCGAATTTGCTGGTGAAAACGGATCAGGAGCTGTTTTTGAAGTGCAATACACAGATATAGAAGGTGCAGGTTTCGAGTGTTTACAGTGTAGTGAAGGTAATGTAGCAGTAGGTTTTCAGGGAGTTAGAGGTTATGACGGAGATTTATTTACATCTGGTTTTAGTTTCAATGTACCAACACAAGAAGTTGTTGATGAGTTTGAAGCTGGAGACAATCGTAAAGATGTGGCTATTTTAGATATAGAAGCTTGGTCTACATCTACAGGCGCTGCTTATACAACAGGTTATGAGCATACAGGTTATTTTAAT